>NZ_JBQWAS010000026.1:0-332764 GCF_052492075.1 Haloleucobacter albus | reverse complement strand
TATGCGGCTATGCGGCTATGCGGCTATGCGGCTATGCGGCTATGCGGCTATGCGGCTATGCGGCTATGCGGCTATGCGGCTATGCGGCTATGCGGCTATGCGGCTATGCGGCTATGCGGCTATGCGGCTATGCGGCGCAATTACATAGACACCGCTGAACAGGTCAAGTGCATACACCCAAGATATAATACATGTATACACATATTTTATCATTAAAAACAATCACTTAAGCAATACAGGTGCATACGTTCATACATATATAGACTTTATAAGAAGCCGTTATATATGTATACACATATGCAAAATCATCCCTTTCAGATCAACTCTTCCTAGTCAGCAAAGCTGCACGGCCCTTCTTCACAAACAATAACCCAATAGCCTCCTCCAACAGCGCCTGAACTGTTGTATCTTCCTCAGCAGCCAACATCCTTAACTGCCTTGCGACTTCTGGGGGGAAATGCCCCCCGATCAAACGCGTGCCCGTACGACTGGTACGCTTAGGCTTTTCAACCTCCACACTTGCACTCACCTCAGGCGTCACTTCCGCAGGCGTCGAAGTACCTTCACCCCCTGCCCCCCCACGACGCGTTTGAGGTGCAGGCGTCTTTTCCACCTCCTGCGCCTTTTGCTGTGCCGCACGATCCAGAACAGCCTGCAATGCATTAGCCATTATCGGAGCCCCCATTCACATCATTGTACATATGTATACATATATATTTGTATAAATCAACCACTTCCTGCGCCGCTTTGCTGGAAGCATCCAACTCCTGAGCCGCCCGCCCCGTTTGCTGCGCCCTCGAATAGGCAATACGGTTCCCAATTCGCACTGGACACAAAGTGGCCTCCAGCGCCTCAATGGCCTGCACCGTATCTGCAACCTCCCGCCCTTGCGGCGGGCAAAATGTCAGCGCAATGGCATATGGGCGCTGATAATGCTTCACCAGATCCAGCGTCCGGGTCATCGCCATCACATCCAGAACCGCCGGGCGTGTTGGGATCAGAACAAAATCTGCGCGCTGAGCGGCCTCATAAGCAATATCCTTTGAGAAGGGTGGCGTATCAATCACAGCAAGATCACAACCCGCCCCCTCTGCCGCAGACAGAACATGAGGCAAACGTGATGATGGAACGGCCGTTATCGCGAGATCACCCTCCACGAGAGAAGCCTCACGCGTATCTTTCCAGAAACTGGCACTTGCCTGCGGATCCAGATCGACCATCACCGTACTCTTGCCCTGCCGCACAGCTTCAACGGCAAGCGCCGTCGCCAGGGTTGTTTTGCCAACACCCCCCTTCTGGGAAACGACAGCCAAAATCTTCATCGACACGCCCCACCTGCATATCTGTATACACAATCAACTGCATACCGATATAAGAAGGCGCAAATCGCACTTCGGCAACAAATTAAAATAGAGTTAACACTTATTTTTAGTGTATACAATTTATTTGTGTATACATGTATGTAAATCAAGCGGAGCGTTCCGCACTCAATCCGCCTACAGGCGCAATTTCATTGCACGCCCCGCTCCAAGCCGCTGCGCTGCGCGCCATAGATGAAACTGACGGATCACGGGCGACGCTCCAGCCAAATCCCGAAAAGGATTCCCGACGCGCGCAAGCGCTTTCAGATCTCCCGGCACGAGAGCAAGCGGCAGAACTGCAACGCCAATATGACGTCGCACATCAGGCGACGCCCCCTCCAGATCAGTCTGAGCAGCCAAGGCATGTTTCGCAGCTATTTCCCGCAATTCCGTCAGCGCCGCGAACAAACCATCGCACGACGATGCACCGCCAGTAACTTTATCCCGCGAAAGATCGTGACGCTGTAAAAGATCCAGCGGAAGATAGCACTGCCCGCGCGCGGCATGAATTGGGAAAGCCCGCATCAATCCCGTCAATGCAATGGCAACCCCCGTATGGCCGGACAACTCCGCCACACGATCCGCGCCGTCCGGCATCAAAATGAGCGAGGAAAGCTGCACCAAGGCGCTGGCCGTCTCCCCAGCATAGCCCTCCAGATCATCGAGGCTAGGCATGGGGTCATCATAGAGGTCGAAGATACGAGCATCGATGAGGTTCACCAACGCGGCCTTCGGCAAGGCAAAACGCTCAACCGTATCTAGAAGCGCAGCCGCAATGGGGTGCCCGTCCACTGCACCACGCCCTTGCCCTTCAATCACCTCCCGCCACCATGCCAGTCGAACCTCCCCCGGCAACGGATCTTTCACGACTTCCCGAACTCTGGCGACATCCAAGCTGAACGCATGAAGGGCGAAAAGATGCTGCCTCAAATGATGCGGCGCAAAAAGTATCGAGAGAAAATGATCCCGATCATATGCACGCACCAACTGCATGCAATGCGCATAAGCAGCCACCAGGGCCGGAGAACGAGCGGCCGGATCGGATGATGAAGAGATCATGGAGCACCGAAGCACGTCAGAAGGAAGAGTGAACTGAACAGACCCGGCACTCTACCTCAAGCAAAACTTGAGGCGCATTAAAAACCGCAAAACCCTAATGCGCGAAAACCTTAAAGCGAGCATTTAACATTAAGATCTTTAATTATCTATTTGATATAAATGGAATTTTTCAGATAGAAATTAGCGCAGCCCCAACAAGGCGCCCTTCATCAAGTAACACATTATATGTTGCCGCCGCAGCGTGAGTGGGCATCAACTCAAACCGCAACCCGCTTTGTCTAAGAATTTCCTTCAACTCTTCTGGCAAGTGCGCCGGCTCCCGCCCTGTCCCGATAAAGAGCAGCTCAAAGGCTCTGGCTTCATCCAGAATGGGAGCCAGAGCCTGAGCGTTCAAATCCGAAAAACGGCTCACCACCCAAGGGCGGATCCCAGAAGGAAGAGCAAGAATGGAGCCCGAATGCGACATTCCTGCGAAGTGAAAGAAGTTCGCACCATAGCCATCAATCGCCACCTGGCGTGGCAAAAAAGGGCCTTCCGAACGCTCCACCATGCCTCAGGCCCCACCAGAAGAAGGCTTGGGAGCCCCCTGTTGCGCCCCACCTTTTCCTCGCCCCTTCTGTCGGCCAGCATTATTCTGGGGCGCAGAAACAGGACGCGAAGCCCCCTCCTTACGCTCCTCCGCCTCGATAAAGCGCGCAGCCTCATCAACGCCCAGAATATCCTCCGGCCCCTCTTCAGGCTTTGCCTTGCCTGCCACAGTGGAGCGCCGCAAGCCCAGATGAATGAGAATGGGAGCTGCGACAAAGATACTGGAATAGGTGCCAATAATGACACCAATCATCATCGCCAGAGAGAAGCCGCGCAACACCTCGCCCCCGAACAGATAAAGCGCCAGGGTGGCGAAGAAGGTGGTGAGGGACACAATGATCGTGCGCGAGAAGGTGGCATTGACAGCCAGATCAAGCAGCTCGGGCATCGGCATTTTTTTATAGCGGCGCAGCATTTCCCGGATACGGTCATACACAACCACCGTATCATTCAGGGAATACCCCATGATGGTGAGCAGCGCCGCGATGGCCGTGAGATCAAAATCCAGACCGAGAATGGAATAGACCATAAGCGCGGCGAACACATCGTGCAGTGTGGTCACAATCGCGCCGACAGCAAACTGCCACTCAAAACGGAACCACAGATAGGCCAGAATGGCCACCGTGCCGAGAACCATAGCCAGAAGAGACTGGCGCACCAACTCTCCAGACACGCTGGGACCAACTGTCTCAACACGCCGGATAGAGTATTGGTCGCCCAGAACCTCACGGACAAGCTGAACAATAGCCTGCTGAGACTCCTCGCTCGCCCCCACCTGGCCGACGCGGATCAGCACATCACGCGGGGAACCAAACTCCTGAATCTGGACATCGCCAATATCCAGATCAGTCAGATGTTCACGCAGAGATGCAACATCAGCCACATCATGAGTGGACTGCGCCTCGATCATCGTTCCACCACGGAAATCGATACCGAGATTGAAGCCCACGGTCATGAACAGCACAACCGCAACCACCGACAGGATGGCCGACGCCGGGAAGCTGAAAAATCTCAGCTTCATGAAGCGGATATTGGTGTGCGCCGGAATGTAATCAATCAAAGGCATTTTCGGCACACCTTCAGATAGGCAGCTTGGACGGCCGCCGCCACTTCACCCACCACGCAACCAGGAGGCGGGTAAAGGTGTAGGCCGTGAAGACGGTGGTGATGAGACCCAGAATATAGGTGACAGCAAAGCCACGCACCGGGCCGGAACCACCCATGAGAAACAGGATCACCGCAGTCGCAAGCGAGGTGATATTGGCGTCCATCACCGTACCAAGGGCATTCGTGAAGCCCTTGTCGATGGCGGAAATGGCGGAGCGCCCCTCCCGCGCTTCATCCCTGATGCGCTCGAAGATCACCACATTGGAATCCACCGCCATACCGATGGTGAGCACCACGCCCGCGATACCGGGCAGGGTGAGCGTCGCGCCCAGCAACGATTGAAGCGCAAACATGAGGGTGATGTGAACGATAAGAGCGATGATGGCGATAAAACCAAACAGGCCATACACCGCAACCATGAACACAGCCACAAGCACGGCAGCCACATAGGCCGCGACCTTGCCCGCCTCAATGGAGTCAGCCCCAAGGCTTGGCCCCACTGTCCGCTCTTCCACCACCTTCAGAGGTGCCGGCAGGGCACCGGCGCGCAGCAGGATGGCGAGATCATTCGCTTCCTGCACGGTGAAATTGCCGGAAATCTGTCCAGAACCAGCCAGAATGGGCTCGCGGATCACTGGAGCCGAAATGACTTCATTATCCAGCACAATGGCGAACGGGCGCCCCACAGCCTCCTGCGTGGTGGTCGCAAAGCGACGCGCACCATTGGAGTTGAAGCGGAAGGTCACGAGAGGCTCGCTGGTGGTCGGATCAAAACCCGGCTGGGCATCCACGAGATCCTCACCGGAAACGCGCACCCGCTTCTCCACCAGATAGGGCTGGCCATCCTGCCCCATCAGCACCTCGGAATCCGCCGGCGGACGCCCCTGCAATGCCGTCTGCGGCGACATGGACTGATCCACCATGCGGAAAGAAAGCTTCGCCGTCTGACCCAGCAGATTCTTCAGACGCTGCGGGTCCTGCAACCCCGGCACCTGCACCAGAATGCGATTGTCACCCTGACGCTGGATATTCGGCTCCACCGTACCAAGCTGGTCAATACGGCGGCGAATGATCTCGATGGATTGCTGAACAGCAGAGCGCATGCGCGCATCAATACCAGCCTGAGTGAGCTGCACCGTGACCAGACCATCATTCCCGGAAGAGACAGTCAGATCCATCTCCCCGGTTGAAGTTCCCAGCACGGAATTGGTCACTGGTGCGGCCAGCTTGCGCAGTTCTGCAACAGCCTTGTCAGCCTCCTGCGGATCCCGCAAACGCAGCGTCACCGCAGCATTACGTACGGCGAGATTGCGATATCCGATCCGGCTTTCGCGCAGCACACGCCGCACATCATCCCGCACCTGCTCGGCGCGCTCTACACGCAGCGCCTCGCCATCCACTTCCAGCAGGATGTGCGAGCCACCCTGAAGATCGAGACCCAAGGTCACCCTATTATCGGCCAGCCAGGGCGGCAGCTTCTGCAACACACTGGAAGGAAGAATATTGGGCAGCGCCAGCAGGATACCCAGACCAACGACGACCAGAATCGCCGCAGTCTTCAGGCGGGAGAAATGCAGCATTGTCGCGCGCTATCTCTGCAATCAGGAAGCGGCCGGCTCATCCTTGGCCGGCTCACTCTTGGAACGAACGGTGACAATCTGCGCGCGCACCTGACGCACACGCACATTTTCAGCGACCTGCAACTCGATTTCGGTGTCGTCCACCACCTTGGTCACCTTGCCAACCAGGCCGCCGGCCGTCACCACAACATCCCCGCGACGCAGCGCATTCACCATTTCCTGATGCGCCTTCGCACGCTTCTGCTGCGGGCGCAGAATGAGGAAATACATGACCACGAAAATCAGCAGGAACGGGGCAAGCTGGATGAGCATATCGGCCCCGCCAGCGGCACCCTGAGCACCCTGGGCGAAAGCAGGCGTGATGAACATATGCACCCTCGTTCTCTATTGGGATATGGCAATAAAATTGAAACCTGACGCGTCATTCTCTGTCGACGCACAAGCTGCCGGACTATACCGGCAGGAACGACGAATGCAAACGCTGCCTCGCCGCCGCCCACATGACGCTGGGGAAATGCAACCCTCAGAAGGCCGCTCCCCCAGCAAACACAATCAGGGGTGAGCCGCCACCGGCAGCAGATCCTGCCCCGACTCGGCCGTCTCCGTAAGGGAATCGCCCAGCTTGCCCACATGCCGGGCATAATTCTCACGCGTATTGCCATCCACCACAGCCACCGGCGCAGCAATCACGAGGCCCGCAGCCGTCCCCACAGTGGAGGCGGCGTCAGTAGTAAGTTGCACGATATGCTCACCAAAGCCCACGCGAGAATCCGTCATGGTCTGCCCCTGCGCCAAACGCACGCCAATAGACTGAACAACCATGGGGCTGGCCGCGAACTTGCCGTGGTTCAGCGGATCACCTGTCTCCAGCTTGGTCAGATCAATGACCGTGATCTGGTTCTTTTCGAATTCGCTGCGATAGGGCTCCTGAGACGGGTCCACCTGCCCCACGCGCGGCACACCGCCCCACACGCGACGGGAAACCTGCAATGCCTTATCATCCTGCGAAACAAACAGGGTGAAGTTCGGACGCTCGTCGCCAATCTCACGGAAGAAGGTGCGGAACACGTCCACATCCACATCCGGCGCAGCGAGCATCACATTCTTGATCTTGGGCAGAATGCGACCATTGCGAATGGCCATTTGCCGCAAAGCCTCAAGCGTCACCACATTGCCCATGGAATGCGCGAGAATGGAAACCTCGCTCACATTCGGGTCCTTCGCCATGAAGGCCAGCAAACGCTCCAGAGCATCGCGCGAATAGGAGGTACTCTCCCGATCATAGCCATAGGCCAGCAGGCTGCCGCGCGAAGGCCATGTGAACAACACCGGGGCCACCTCCGCACCGGAATCATGCACGATCTGCGCGAAGCGGAACACCGCATCATCAAAGCGCTGATTATAGCCATGCACGAACACAAGAGCCTGGCGACCTCGTGTCTTTCGAATCTTCCTGTTGAACCACCCTTCAGCCTGCTTCTGAGTCAGGTCCTCCAGCCGAGTGGTCACAAAATCCGTCGCCGGGTTGCCCGGCACGGATTTGGGCCACTGCACCTCACCCTTCGCGCGGGCGCCGTCTGGCGGAATGGAGACATCCACTTCCAGGAAGCTCACCTTGTCGCCACGCTCGCCACTGAATACATCCGGCCCTTCCACGCGCTGGCGCACGGTCGCCGCCACCATATTGACGCGAGATGTACCCGGCACATCATCCGGCACGGGAATAAGCGCACCATCCGGCCGCCCCGCACAGGCCGTGAGCAGGCCAGCCACAGAGAGGCCGAGAAGCAGGGTGCGCGCGCGATTCAGGGCCATAAGCTGCAAAACGAGACTCCATGCGCATTAAGCCGGTTCCGGCCTGCCGTAAATCAAACACTCAGCCCCGGCGCAATCCGCAATATGTCTCTTCACGGGGTGAGGCGTTAATTTCTTCTTAAAGTGTTGCCGCCGCGCCCGCAATGAGGGGCACAAAACGCACGCGCGCAATCTCCGTACAAACATCCCCCGATTGCTGACGCACGAAACGCACCAGACTTTGCTCCTCATCCTGCAAGCCAAGGGGCATGACCAGAACACCGCCAAATCGAAGCTGCTCGATCAGCGGCGAGGGAATCTCCTCCGCAGAAGCCGTGACCATGATGCGATCAAAAGGCGCTCGCGCCGGCTGCCCCAGCAAGCCATCTCCCACATAGGCCACCAGATTGCGCAGCCCGAGAACATCGAACCGCGCCTGAGCCTGCGAGACGAGAGTTCGGTAACGATCCACCGTCACAACCCGCGACGCGAGCTGCGCCAGCACTGCCGCCTGATAGCCTGAGCCCGTTCCCACTTCCAGAACAGCATGTTCTGCCGTGACATTGAGAGCTTCCGTCATCTTTGCGACGAGGCTGGGCTGAGACATGCTTTGCCCACAGGAAATCGGCAAAGCCACGTCTTCATAAGCATGTTCGCGAAATTGTGGATCTACAAATAGAGGGCGCGGCACCACTTCCATGGCACGCAGCACAGCCACATCGCGAAGCCCACGCTGCCGCAACCCCAAGAGAAAGGCCATTCTCTCCGCGCGTGCGGAATCACCCTCATCCACACTCATAACAAACATCCGAATTAATCAATTAACCATTGAAAATATTGATATTTACACATACCTTCAAGCTTATTATAAACTTAAAGTTAAATCTAAGCATGAAGTTGCCCTCCCCGGCATTTGAGAGCCCGCATGCGCCCGGATACACTTCAGCCGCTATTCGCCCCACTCACCAGCTTGCCCGGCATCGGCCCCAAGCTGGAGCGCCCCTTTGCGCGCTTACTGGGGCGCGAAACGCCGCGCGTGCTGGACCTGCTCTTCCACATGCCTTCCGGCTTTGTGGATCGACGCACCCGCCCCACCATTGCCGAAGCCATGCCGGACACGGATGTGACGCTGGAAGTGCAGGTGCTGAGCCATAGCTCCCCACCTCCGGGAAGCCGCGCGCCTCATCGCACATATGTGGCAGATTCCAGCGGGGAACTTGTCGTCATTCATTTCCGCATGGATGACGCGCGCCTCAACCACATGCTGCCGATCGGTGAAACCCGTTGGCTTTGCGGGAAAATCTCCATCTATGACGGGATGCGGCAAATGACCCATCCCGATCGGATTCTGGATGCCAATGGCATTGCCCGCCTCCCCCCCGTGGAGCAGCTTTACCCCATGGTGGAAGGGCTGGCGCCCGGCCACTTGCGCCGCACCCTCTCTGCGGCACTGGAGCGCCTGCCTGACTTGCCGGAGTGGCTGCCAACCAGCCTCACCAGCGGTCTGCTACCTCCCTTCCGGGAAGCGCTGATACGCCTGCATCATCCACAGAATCCGGCAGACGCCATTGCTACAGGCGCACCGTGGCGACGGCTGGCGCTGGATGAACTGTTCGCTCACCAGTTTACACTCGCCTTCATGCGCGCACGGGAAGAACGATCCGGCGGCCGCACAAGCATTGGCAACGGGCGGATTTCTGAACGCATCCTCAAGGCATTACCCTTTAATCTTACCAATGCGCAGCAGCAGGCATTGCGTGACATTCGCCAAGATCTGGCTTCAGAAAATCGAATGCTACGCCTGCTTCAAGGCGATGTCGGCTCTGGCAAAACCGTGGTGGCGCTGCTGGCCGCCGCAACCGTCATGGAAGCCGGACGACAAGCCGCACTGATGGCGCCAACAGAAATTCTTGCCCGCCAGCACCTGGAAACCATTGCCCCACTGGCAGAAGCCGCAGGCATTGAGGTCGCTCTTTTGACAGGGCGGGAAAAAGGCAAGGCCAGAAAGACACTATTGGAAAAACTTGAAGCCGGAAAAATCCAGATTCTGCTCGGCACGCACGCCCTCATTCAGGATGACGTGATCTTTCAGGATCTGGCTCTGGCCATCATTGATGAACAGCACCGCTTCGGCGTTGAGCAGCGCCTGACTCTCGCCCGAAAGGGGCGCGCGGTTGATATGCTGGTGATGACCGCCACCCCCATCCCACGCACGCTTGTACTGACCTTGTTCGGGGATATGGATTCCTGCGAGCTGCGCGAGAAGCCTCCGGGCCGGCAGGATGTGGATACACGCGCCCTGCCTCTGGAGCGGCTGGATGAGGTTGTCGCCGCTATTCAGCGTGCCATTTCCGCAGGCGCACAAGCCTACTGGATTTGCCCGCTGGTGGAGGAAAGTGAAACCACTGACCTGACTTCAGCCACAGAGCGTTTCGAGAGTCTCCAGAAGATCTTCGGTGACAAAGTTGATGTGGTGCATGGACGCATGTCGGCCGCCGCCAAAGACACCGCCATGACCCGTTTCGCATCCGGCGATACGCGCCTGCTGATTGCGACCACAGTGGTGGAAGTGGGCGTGAATGTGCCAAATGCCACGCTCATGGTGATTGAACATGCCGAGCGCTTCGGGCTGGCCCAGCTGCATCAGTTGCGCGGGCGCGTGGGGCGAGGCGACAAGGCATCCACCTGCCTGCTGCTTTATCGCGGCCCGTTGAGCGAAACGGCCAAGGCTCGCCTTTCCATTCTGCGCGAAAGTCAGGATGGCTTCCGGCTGGCGGAAGAGGATCTGCGCCTGCGGGGCGAAGGCGACGTTCTGGGCACGCGACAAAGTGGCCTGCCCGGCTTTCGCGTGGCGCGCAGCGAGTTTCATGGCGCGGAGGTGGAAGAAGCCAGAAATGCAGCAGCTACCGCCATTCGCCGCGACCCGGAACTGATCGGGCCAGATGCGGAAGCCTTGCGCACCCTGCTTTATCTGCACGAACGTGATGGAGCTGTACGCTTGCTCTCGGCTGGGTAAATCGCCATTCTGACAGACAACTCACCCAACGGCATATCCGGTGCAGATCCGCACCCCCGCCATTGGGGCATATGCAGTCCGGAAGGTCATGTCTGCCAGGCACCCACCCTCCACACCGGCCCAACCGCCCCGCGCCACCCTTGCGCGTGATGGAGGCGCGAGCGCCCGTGATGAGGCCGCCAACTCACCGGAACTGAAAAACCGCCGCCGCTGGCATAGCGCGCTTTATCGGCAGGTACTGTTTGCTGCGGGAATCATATTCGTGATGATCGGCGCCATAGGCCTTGTGGTGCCGATGATGCCCGGCACCATCTTCCTCATTCTGGCCGCCTGGTGCTTCGCCCGTTCTTCGCCCCGCTTTGAAACCTGGCTGCTCACGCACCGTCATCTTGGCCCCAGCGTTGTGCGCTGGCGGGAAAGCGGCGCAATCCCTCCAATCGCCAAGATGTTCGCGATCGGGAGCTTCGTTGTGACTCTCGGCAGCTCATGGCTACTCGGCGCACCAAATATGGTGCTGGGCGGCCTCGCCCTGCTCTTCGCAGGACTGACCATTTACATCGGCTCCCGCCCGAACCTTTAATCCTAGAATTAACTTTAGAAATTAACCATAAATAATTGAATTATAACGATAAAATCAACACTCTTAAAGTTGGATCTGCCCCCCCCCAATCCAGCTCTGGCGCAACCGGGGTTCCCCAAGTCCGCGCCAGAGTCCATGACGCAAAAGCGCCCCTCACTCCACCGTGACGGATTTCGCCAGATTCCGCGGTTGATCCACATCCGTGCCCATAATCACAGCCGTATGATAGGCGATGAGCTGAGCCGGAATGGAATAGACCATCGGGCCGATCGTGGCCGGCATTTCCGGAAGGATCAGTTTTTGCACTGCATCCACGGGCGCAGCTTCCGCCCCCTTCGGGTCCGTCACCAGAATGATGCGCCCGCCCCGCGCGGCCACCTCCTCCATATTGGAGACGGTTTTCTCGAAAATGCGATCAAAAGGCGCAATCACCACCACTGGCATGGTTTCATCAATCAAGGCGATGGGGCCATGCTTCAACTCGCCGGCGGCATAGCCTTCAGCGTGAATGTAGGAGATTTCCTTGAGCTTCAGCGCGCCTTCCATCGCCAGCGGATAGGCCGTGCCGCGCCCCAGATAGAGCACATCACGCGCCTTGGCCAAAGTCCGGGCCAGAAGTTCGATTTCCGGCGCCAGCTTCAGCGCCTCGGTCATCAGGCGCGGCGTTTCCATCAGCGCGCGCACGAGCCGGCGTTCATCTTCGCGGGAGAGATGTTCGTTTGTTCGGCCAAGTGAAACCGCAAGGCAGGCCAATGTGGCCAGCTGGCAGGTGAAAGCCTTGGTGGAAGCCACGCCAATTTCCGGCCCAGCGAGGGTCATCAGCACTGCATCGGCCTCACGGGCAATGGTGGAGGTGGGCACATTCACCACCGCAACCACCTTCTGCCCGCACTCCTTGGCATAGCGCAGAGAGGCCAGCGTATCCGCCGTTTCGCCGGATTGAGAGATGACGATCGTCACCCCATCCGGGTCCAGCGGCGTTTCGCGATACCGGAATTCGGATGCGATATCGAGGCTCACCGGAATGCGGGCGAACCGCTCGAACCAATATTCCGCCACCGCTCCGGCATAAAAGGCCGTGCCACAGGCCGTGATGGAAATGCTCTTTACCGTGCGCGGGTCAAAGGGCAGATCCGGCAGCGCCATGGTCTCGTTTTCAAGGTCGATATAATGGCCGAAGGTGTGGCCGATCACCTCCGGTTGCTCATAAATTTCCTTGGCCATGAAATGGCGGTGATTGCCACGATCCACCAGAAGCGCACCGGCCGGCACGGTTTGGACCGGGCGCTGCACAATTGCGCCGTGCTCATCATGCATCACCACGCCTTCGCGGGTCAGCACGGCCCAGTCGCCCTCGTCCAGATAAGCGATGCGGTTGGTGAAGGCCCCCAGCGCAATGGCATCCGAGCCGAGGAACATCTCTCCATCGCCATAGCCAATGGCCAGGGGCGAGCCCCGGCGGGCCGCGATCAAAAGATCATCCTGCCCATCAAACAGAAAGGCCAGCGCAAACGCCCCACGCAGGCGCGGCAGAACAGAGGCCACTGCATCCACCGGGCTCTTGCCCTCCAGCAAGGCGCGATCAACAAGCTGGGCGACGACTTCCGTATCGGTCTCACTCTGGAAACTGACACCCAACGCCTCCAGTTCCAGCTTCAGCTCACGGAAATTCTCGATAATGCCATTATGCACCACGGCCACACGCCGCGTCGCGTGAGGGTGCGCATTGCGCTCGGTCGGTTTGCCATGGGTGGCCCAGCGTGTGTGGCCAATGGCAATGTCACCATGCAGGGGGTGGCGATCCAGCTTGGCTTCAAGGTGCCGCAGCTTGCCTTCGGCGCGGCACACTTCCAGACGGCCAGCCTCAAGAGAGGCGATACCGGAGGAATCATAGCCCCGGTACTCCAGGCGATGCAGAGCCTCGATCACCTTGTCTGCAACCGGCCCCTTGCCAAGAATACCGACAATTCCGCACATAAGCTGAAGCTCCACTTCCATATTGGCAGAATGGCAGGCCCGTTCCGGCAGAATCGGGCTCTGCGCCAGATGTTTCCAGCCTACCCCGTGATGTTCATGGGGCAGAATCACTTACCTTTTCAGTTTCTGTCGGAAACAGACCCGTGGCGGATGCTGCGGCGACTCCGGCACGTTTCAGTTTTTGCGGCTTTTTCCAGTGGCCGCAGCCCGGCGGGTGCGAAACTCCCTGGCCCAGCCTTCCTTGACGGTCTGCCGGCTGCGGGCCAGCGCCAGGGCATCATCCGGCACATTCTCCGTTACCACCGCGCCGGTGCCGATGAAGGCGCCATTGCCAATGGTGACAGGCGCCACCAGCGCACTGTTCACACCCACAAAGGCATCCGCCCCGATCTCGGTGCGATATTTGCCGAAGCCATCATAATTACAGGTGATCGTGCCGGCTCCCAGATTGGTGCGCGCCCCCACATGCGCATCGCCAATATAGGAAAGGTGGTTCACCTTGGCCCCGGTTTCGATATGGGCGGCCTTGGTTTCCACGAAATTGCCGATCCGCGCGCCATCATCCACCTGCGAACCGGGGCGTAGCCGCGCGAAGGGGCCAATGCTCACGCGGGCGGCCACCTTTGCGCCTTCCAGATGAGAAAAGGCGTGGATCACCGTCTCTTCTCCCACGCTCACGCCGGGGCCGAACACCACATTCGGTTCCACCACAACATCGCGCCCCAGTTTCGTATCTGCCGCGAGGAAAACAGTCTCCGGCGCCACGAGCGTGACACCTCCCGCCATGGCCGCCCGGCGCAGACGCTGTTGCAGAATAGCTTCAGCCTCAGCCAGTTGCAGGCGGCTGTTCACACCCGCCACCTCTTCTGTATCCGTCTCTGTGGCAATGACGGCATGGCCGTCGGCACGGGCGATCTCGACAGCGTCTGTCAGATAATATTCGCCCTTGGCATTGGCATTGCCGATCCGTTCCAGAAGGCTCAGAGCATGTGCGCCAGAAAGCGCCATGAGGCCGGCATTGCAGAAGCCGACGGTCTTTTCCTCAGCGCTTGCATCCTTCTCTTCACGAATGGCGAGAAGTGCATCCCCCTCTGTCAGCAGGCGGCCATATCCGGCGGGATCTGCGGGGCGGAAGCCCAGCACGGCAACGGCGGCCCCCTGCGCCAGCGGCGCGCGCAAGCGCGCCAGCGTTTCCGGGCGAATGAGCGGCGTATCGGCATAGAGGATCAGCACATCATCCACGCCATGCTCCAGCGCGGTGCGGGCGGCCAGAACGGCATGAGCCGTGCCCAGCCGGTCCTGTTGCACGAAAATCTGTGCATCCGGCACCAGCTTGCGTGCTTCTTCCGCAACATCCTCACGCCCCGGCCCCACCACAACGGCGGTGCGGGTCGCCCCGGCGGCCTGGGTGGTGGCCAGCACATGATGCAACATGCTCCAGCCTGCCACCTGATGCAGCACCTTTGGCATGCGCGAGGCCATGCGCGTGCCTTCACCAGCGGCCAGCACCACAACAAGCAGGCTGCGATCACTCATGAGATATCCTCCACCACGGCTGTGCCCGTTCCATATCGCGACTGGCGCGCCACCGGAAGCAGTCTTCAAGCCCTCTCATGCACCCATGGCGCACGCGCTCTGAAATTCACCCCGCCCCATGCGGCCACTGGACGCCATGCCCGCCACCACTTAAGCAGAATGGCTGACGGAAGGCATACGCAACATATCTTTCCAAATGCATATGCCCCGATATCGCTTTTCGAGATATTTCACATGAATTCCTCGCCTGAAAGCCATCAGGGCCCGCGCTCCCTTTTCCGCCCCGGCCCACATACTCTGAACTGGCTGATTCCCCTTGGCATGGGGGCTCTCGGCTGGGCGCTTTACATGCGCTATATGGTGGTGCAGCCGACCCTTGTGGCGCTGGCCTGCGAGGCTGGGCTGGAAAGTGCGAGCTGTTACGCCCGCTCCGCCATTCTCATCCTCACCCATCTTTATCTGTTTGGGGCCATTGCGCTGGCGGTTGCCGCGATACAGTTCATCGCGCCATCCCTCTCTGCTTTTGCCATGGGCATGGTGTTCGCCGGTTTCGCGCTGGTATTTCAAAATGAGATTGCCGGAGCGCTGGCCACCATGTTGCTCATTCTTTCCTTTGCACGGCCCGGACCCGCCACAGCGTGAAGGACAACACAAGGCACAGCGCGCCGAACCACAGTGCTTGCCAGTTCTCCAGCGTTTCATTCAGCGGAATATAAATACCGGCCACCAGAAAGCCCCAGCCAGCCACCAGCTCCGCCATGCCGCCGCCCTTGCGATCGGCCCGCTGCACCAGTAATGGGGCCAGCAAGGCCAGGACGACGCCAGTGAGCGCATAATTGGGGAAATCCTTGTAGCGAGGGTCGAACACCAGTTCGAGCGCCGCCACGCCCACAGCCCCGACCCCCAGGGCCAGCATCAGCCCGGATACAACAGCGGCCGGGCGCATCTCCCGGCGCAAGCCGGGCTCCAGAGCCACCGCCATGGGGGCCAGCCCCTGCCCGCGCCCGATCAGTGCCGGCATCGCCGCTATAGCCAGAACCGCCAGCACGACAAAAACGCCGTTGCGCAGCCAACCGACCCATCCAAGGCTCTCCAGCGGCAGCGCCGAAAGCGCGGCGCCCAGAGTTGCGCCCCCCGAAAGCGCAATAAAGGCGACAGCCAGCCATTCGCCCGCGCTCATCTGCTCCCGAGAGCGCCCGCGCCCGGACAAGGCCGCCACGCCAAAAGAAAGGACGACCACGGCCAGCCCCACCGCAATATGCATGCGCCAGCCGGGAAAATCCTCAACCGGTGCGCCCCATGCAAATTTCGGCTGGCGCGTATCAGCGTCGATAATGCCCCAATGCCCCCCAACCGTGCCTTCACTGACGCGCTTCCACGGCTGATCGAAAGCCTCGATGAGGTTCACGCGGTAGCCGCGCTTTTGCGCCAGCGCCAGCACATCCTGCACCACACGCGCCTGATTGGAGGGGGAAGGCAACGCCCCTTCGCGCATGCGCCCGGCAGAAGGCCAGCCGGTTTCGCCAATCAGAATATCCTTGCCCGGAAATGCCTCGGCCATATGCCGGCGAATCTCATCCACATGCGGGCCGGCCTCGGCGGCGGAAACAGGCAGATCCTCCCAATAGGGCAGAATATGGATAGTGATGAAATCCACATCATTGGCCAACGCCTGATTCCGCTCCCAGAACTCCCACACATCCGCATAGGTCACGGGAACAGCGCCCACCTTTTCCTTCACCCGCCGAAGGGTCTGCGCCAGACCTGCTGAGGTCATCTCGCCGCGTAGCAGCACTTCATTACCAACGATGACAGCCTTCACCACATCGGCATTCTCCCGCGCCAGCGCTGTAGCGGCCTCCACTTCATCAGCATTCCGGGCCGGGTCCGAACTGAGCCAGATGCCCAGCATCACATCCAACCCATGCTTGCGGGCCAGTTGCGGCACTTTGTCCAACCCCATCTCGATGGAATAGGTGCGCACGCAGGAGGTGATTTTCGCCAGCTGGGCGAAATCCTCGTCAATCTGCTGTTCGGAGATCACCAGTCCCTTCATGAAGGGAGACTGCCCCTTGCGAAAGGGCGCATAGGAAACACAAGGCAGCTTCTGCCCGGCCTCCAGCGGCGTGGATGGCATCTGCACCGGCTGGCCCAGCCATGTCCACAAGGTCGCGATCATAGCCGCAACGAGAATGGCGAGAAGAAGCGGCAGACGCACGGCAGACAGCATGAAAGCCCTTACTTTTGCCCATGGCAAAAGCCCTTGGTTCAGCACGCCCGGAAGATGGGCAAGGCCGCCTTCCGGCGTCCGGGCGATGATCTATGTATCAGCCTCTCCCACAGTCAAGAATGGACATTCACAATGCCGGCGCAAGGAAAGTGCGTCATCATGAAAAACGGCCGGTTTGAGAAACTCCTGATTAAAGCTCTTTGTGCAAAAGTTTCCCGGAAGGCAGGTTCGCGAACCCGGCCGGCATTTCCGCTATCATGCCTGCGCGCCCGGAAAACGGCACAATCCGGTGCGTATCCGGCAGGTTTCGGGGAACCGCGCCGTGCATGATATGCAACCGATGCCCCGATGCTGACAAAATCAGCATCTTCTCCTAACCTTCCCGCGGCTCGTTCCGCCTTGTTCCGAAGAATATGGACCTCATGCAACGCTTCCGAATTTCGCAACTGGCCCGCGCCGCTCTTCTGGCCTGCACGGCCTTCGGCTTCGGCTTCAGCGCATTTTCTTCGCCCGTGGCTGCGCAGGGCCAATCCAGCGCACCCCGCCCCCAGGCGCAGCAGCAGGAAGTTCAGAGCCCGGAACAACGGGCCCTTCAGGAACTGCAACGCCGTTCAATTGATGAATATAACGAAGCCGCCAAGCTGCCAGGCACGGCCGGCCTGCCGGAATGCGTGTGGAGCGGAAGGCGTATTACAGCCTTGCTGTGGCGCGATGATCTCGACACCGCCCGCCGCCATCTGGATCTGTATGAGCGCTTCGGCTGCCCCATTGAGCATCTCAAGGTCTCTTTCCGCTGCCTCGTCCGGCAGGGCAATATTGACGCCAAGGCACAGGAGCGCCTCGGCGGGCGCGTGCATCAGTGCTGGGTCAACCCGGATTATGTGCCAACCGCACAAACCGCCCCGGCAGAAGCCGTGCCCGAGCAGAAACCGGCGGAATGATGAAGCAGACAGGCGTCATCCGGCCCTTCTGCCGAACCCACGCCACACTCGCACCTTATGTGGCGCGGTGAACTGAAGGGCCGCCGCTGCGGCGGGGCCTGATATGCTGTGCCCGGAATCAATGTTCCGGGCTGAATTTCCGGCCCTGTCGCTCCATCTGCGTGCGGCACGGCTACATCCCTATGGCGGGTGGGCTTGTCATGCGTACCGGTCTTGCTGTTGCGGCAGCAGTCATCATTGTTGCAACCTCTCTCAGCGCCGCGCTCTGGTATCTGATGAGGCCGCAGGTTCATGCCCCGGATATTGCCGGGCAATTTGCCAGCCTCTCCTTCGCGCCCTATGGCCGCTATATGGACCCGGAGAAGGGCCAGCCCACCACTGAAGAGCAGATCCGCTCCGATGTGAAGGTGGTGGAGCCCTACACCCGCGCCATCCGCACCTATGCTTCCACCGGCGGCATTGAGAAAGTCGCGCCGATAGCAGCCGAAGAGGGGCTGAAGGTCACGGTTGGCGCGTGGATTGACAAGCGTGAGGAACGCAACGCCAAAGAGATGAAGAATGCGGTGGAGGTGGCCAATGCCAACCGCAACGTCATCGGTATCGTTGTCGGCAATGAAACCGTGCTGCGCGGGGAAAAATCCGGCAAGGAAATGGCGGAGCTGATCCGGCGGGTGAAGCGCCAGACCAATGTGCCCGTCACCACGGGTGAGATCTGGAACACCTGGCTGGAAGAACCCGAGCTGGCCTCCTCGGTGGATTATATCCTCGCCCATATCCTGCCCTACTGGGAGGGCGTGCCGGCCAATCAGGTGGTGGATTACACCATCAATGCCTATAACCGGCTGCGCGCCGCCTTCCCCGGCAAGCGTATTGTCATTGGCGAGTTCGGCTGGCCTTCCAGTGGGTTCAACCGCGATGCCTCCGTGCCCGGACAGGTGGAACAGGCCCGGATTATCCGCGAATTCGTCTCACGTGCGGATGCCCAGGGTATCGACTACAACATCATCGAAGCCTTTGATTCGCCTTGGAAAAATTTTGAGGGGTCCGTCGGCCAATATTGGGGCGTGTTCGATGCCGGGCGTTATCTGAAGTTTCCCCTCACCGGCCCCATTGTCGAGAAAACCTATACACAGACTGCCATTCTGGCGCTTGTTCTGGGCTTCATCTTTACCCTGCCCATGCTGTGGCTGAAGGGCGTCACCTTCATTCAGGGTCTGGCCATGGCCGGCGCAGCCAATGCAGTGGCCTCATGGCTGGCGCTGGTGGCCGATTACTGGCTCAGCCACTATGTTTCCGGCGGGGACTATGTGACCTTGGCCCTGTGCGTGCTCATGCTGGTGCCACTGGTCTTTGTCATTCTCTACCGGCTTGAGGAGCTGACCTCCCTGGCCTTTGGCCGCGGCCCCCAGCGCCTGCTGGACCAGCAGCCCCTGAAAGCTCCCACACGCTTCCCCAAGGTCTCCATTCATGTGCCCGCCTATCGCGAGCCGCCGGAGATGCTGAAGCAGACAATTGATGCGCTCAACCGGCTGGAATGGCCGAATCTGGAATGCATCATCATCATCAACAACACGCCTGATCCAGAGATGGTGAACCCTATCCGCGCGCATTGCGCCGAGCTGGGTGATCGTTTCAAGTTCATCAATGCCGAGAAGGTTTCAGGCTTCAAGGCCGGTGCCCTGCGTATCGCGCTGGAGCAGACAGCGGAGGATGCGGAAATCATCGGCATCATTGATGCCGACTATGTGGTGAGCCCGGACTGGCTGAAAAATCTGGTCCCCGTCTTTGAAGATCCCACCGTTGGCCTCGTGCAGGCCCCGCAGGATCATCGCGATGGCGACACCAGCCCTCTGCATCAGGCCATGAATGCCGAATATGCCGGCTTCTTCGATATCGGCATGGTCACGCGCAATGAGGATGATGCGGTGGTGGTGCACGGCACCATGTGCCTCATCCGCCGCCAGGCCATGATGGAAGCCGGCAACTGGTCTTCCGACACCATTTGCGAGGATACCGATCTCGGCCTCACCATCGCGGAGCATGGCTGGAAAACCCACTACACCGCCCATCGCTATGGCTGGGGCCTGCTGCCGGATACGTTCGAGGCATTCAAGAAACAGCGTCACCGCTGGGCCTATGGCGGCTTCCAGATCATCAAGAAACACTGGTCGCGCTTTCTGCCGGGCAAATCCAGCCTCACTCTGGCGCAGCGTCGGCACTTCGTGCTGGGCTGGATGTCCTGGCTGGGAGCGGAATCGGTGGGGGCAGCCGTGGCGCTGGCGTCTCTGGCCTTTGTGCCCTTCGTGCTGATCCTCGGCATTTCGGTGCCGGCCTATGTGTTGACACTGCCGATTCTGGCGACTTTTCTCATCTATGCGCTGCACTTCATCAGCCTCTACCGGCTGCGCGTGCACACTACGCCCGCACGCATGCTGGGGGCGGCCATTGTAGCCAGCGCGGTGCAATTCACGGTGGCCAAGGCGGTTCTGGATGGCTTCCGCTACAAGGATCTCGCCTTCGCCCGCACCGCCAAGGGCAATAACTGGCTGGCCGGCGCAGCCCGCAGTTTCCCAGCCCTGCCAGAGGCGATCATCGGCTCAGCCCTTCTACTTGCCGGTCTGGTGCTCATCAGCACCAACTGGCACGATACGCGGGAGATCAACCTCTACGCCATGGCCCTCATGGTGCAGAGCCTGCCCTATGTGGCGGCAGCGCTGATTGGCCTGTTCGAACCCTCCCGGCTGAATGATTATGCCTTCTGGCGGGCCGTACATGCGAAGATTGCCCCCTTCCTGCCGCGCTGGATGACGCGTGGTGCCCCCAAGGCGATGGTGGACTGAGCCACTCCGCAAACAACAAGACAGCAGGCGCTGATGACAGAAGCCTGCTGTCTGCACGGGCTTCATCCGCTAGCATGTCGGCATGTCGGACCTCGCCCTGCCCTTCGGATTGATTCTTGCCGGCGGCCTCGGTCGTCGCATGGCCGCCTCTCATATGCCCGCCCCTCATGGAGATGGTCTTGCTACGGCAGATGCCGTGGCAGATGCGCGCAGCCCCGCCACCCCGGTTCAAACACCCAAGCCCCTCCTCAGGGTGGGAGATTTGCCGCTGCTCGGCCATGTCATTGCCTGCATGGAGCCGCAAACAAGCGGGCTTCTCATCAGCGCCAATGCCGACTTTGATGCCTATGCGCGCTTCGGCCTGCCCCTTCTGGCAGATACCGTGCCCGGCCATCCCGGCCCGCTGGCCGGCGTGCTTTCCGGGCTGGAGTGGCTGTCGCGCGTGGCTCCCGGCGCACCCCTGTTGAGCGTGCCCGCCGATACGCCCTTTCTGCCACCCGATCTTGCCGCACGCCTGATTGCCCGACATGCGACCTGTGGACGGCCCGTCAGCGCTGAATCACTCGACCATACGCATCACACCGTCACCCTGTGGCCGGCCAGCGCTGCGGAACCCCTTCGCAACGCCCTGAAAACGGGACAGCTTAAAGTCGGGGCTATCCTTCGCGCGCTTGAGGTCGTATCGGAGAGATGGGAAGGGAGCAGCGGCGACCCCTTCTTTAATGTAAACTGCGCCGCAGACCTCGCCGTCGCCCGCGCGCGCATCACTGCCTTATAATGAGGCAGACTGCTGCTTGCGGCAACAATGGGGAGGGTTTAGGACTGCTGCCATAGTTCTTCGCAGTGCGAAGATGCTGCACAGTTCGCCCAAAGGATGAGGGATCCATGGACGCCACCAAAGAAACCGGTGCCAAAACGGCTAAACTTGGCTTGGGGGACGAAGGCTGGGATCTGCCAATCCGCGGAGGAACCATCGGACCTGACGTCATCGACATCTCGAAGCTTTACGGCCAGACCGGGATGTTCACCTATGACCCGGGTTTCACGTCGACTGCCTCCTGCGAAAGCAAGATCACCTACATTGATGGCGATGAGGGCGTTTTGCTCTATCGCGGCTACCCCATCGAGCAGCTCGCCGAAAATGGCGACTTTCTGGAGACCTGCTATCTCCTGCTCTACGGGGAACTTCCCACCGCTGCCCAGAAGGCGGAATTTGATCGCTCCGTGACCTATCACACCATGGTCCACGAGCAGATGAACCGCTTCTTCCACGGCTTCCGCCGTGATGCGCACCCCATGGCCATTCTGGTGGCTTCGGTTGGCGCGCTGTCTGCCTTCTATCACGACTCGACCGATATCTCCGATCCGCAGCAGCGGCTTATCGCGTCGATCCGCATGATTGCGAAGATCCCGACCCTGGCCGCCATGGCCTACAAATATTCGGTCGGCCAGCCCTTCGTGTATCCGCGCAACGATCTGGACTACACCTCCAACTTCCTCTCCATGTGCTTTGCTGTGCCGTGCGAGGAATTCAAGGTGAACCCGGTTCTCGCCCGCGCCATGGACCGGATCTTCATCCTCCATGCCGACCATGAGCAGAACGCCTCCACCTCCACGGTGCGTCTGGCCGGCTCTTCGGGTGCGAATCCCTTCGCCTGCATCGCAGCCGGCATCGCCTGCCTGTGGGGCCCTGCCCACGGTGGCGCAAATGAAGCCGCGCTCAACATGCTGTCCGAAATCGGTTCGGTGGATCGCATCCCCGAATTCGTCGCCCGCGCGAAGGACAAGAACGACCCCTTCCGCCTTATGGGCTTCGGCCACCGGGTCTACAAGAACTATGATCCGCGCGCGAAGATCATGCAGCAGACCTGCCATGAAGTGCTGAACGAGCTGGGCATCAAGGATGATCCGCTGCTCGACGTGGCGGTGGAGCTGGAGCGCATTGCGCTGCACGATGAATATTTCATCGAGAAGAAGCTCTATCCGAACATCGACTTCTATTCCGGTATCACCCTGAAGGCGATGGGCTTCCCCACCACCATGTTCACCGTGCTGTTCGCTCTGGCGCGCACCGTGGGCTGGATTGGCCAGTGGAAGGAAATGATCGAGGATCCGGGCCAGCGTATCGGCCGCCCGCGTCAGCTCTACACCGGCGCCCCCCGCCGCGATTATGTGGACATGGCCAAGCGCAGCTGAGCATTCAGATGAAACTGAAGGAAAATTTCCTTCAGCTTCAACGCTCGCCAGAAATAAAAAGGCGCGGATCGAAAGATCCGCGCCTTTTTCGTTCCGCTGCCAGGATATGCACATGGCAGCGCTTCAGCTTGTTTTGAGCTACAATCCACTCGATAGAGCAAAACGCTGGGCTTGAAGATTCGCGCTGATACAGCTTTTCCATTCTCCTGGCTCCAGCCTTGCCCGTAGCCCATTACAATCACGCCCGGCCCACCGGGCGGACAGGAGACACTCAGGCGATGACAGAGACCCAGCCCGTCCTTTCCGGAATCAACGCCACACGCCAGGGGCGCGCCGGCATCATTACGCTCGACAGGCCCGCAGCCCTGAATGCGCTTGATCTGCCCATGGTACAGGGCATGATGCATGTGCTCACACAATGGGCAGATGATCCGGGTGTCGATGTGGTGGTCGTGCGCTCCACCCACCCCAAGGCTTTTTGCGCCGGTGGAGATATTCGCGCCATCCGGGCTGCCAGCCTTGAGGGCCGCTTTCAGGATATTCACACCTTCTTCGCCTCGGAATATGAGCTGAATTGCCTGATTGGCGCCTATCCCAAGCCTTATGTCGCGCTGATTGATGGCTATTGCATGGGTGGCGGCATGGGCATTTCCATGCATGCACCGCATCGCGTTGTGGGAGAAGGCGTGGTGCTATCCATGCCTGAAACGCTGATCGGCTTTTTCCCGGATGTCGGCGCCACGCATTTCCTGCCGCGGCTGGCGGATGGAATCGGCCTTTATCTCGCCCTCACCGGCGCACATGTGAAGGCCGCAGATGCCATGGCTTCGGGAATCGCCACAGCTTTCGTGCCCCGCGCCCAGCATGAGGCACTTGTGGAGGCACTGGCGAAGGGTGAGCCCGTGGCCAATGCCATTGCCCACCATAGCGCACCAGCTCCCGCCCCTTCCGCTTTGGCCGAAGCCCGCCCGCTGATCGCAGAGCTTTTTGCCGATGCGCCCTCCGCGCTTTCAATCCTGCAAACTCTGGAGCGCACGCCAGGTGATTTTGCCGCGCAAACCCTGAAGACACTGCGCGGCCTCTCTCCCACCAGTCTGGCCATCACCTTCGAGAATATCCGCCGGGGCGCATCTCTCAGCCTGCCGGATGCAACGGCGCTGGAGCTGTTTCTCAGCGGTCCGGTCACCCGCTCTGCGGACTTTCTTGAAGGGGTGCGCGCCGCACTGGTGGACAAGGACCGTAGCCCGAAATGGCAGCCCGCGCGTCTGGAAGAGGTGGAGCCAGCCACAATTGCCGCCCTCTATGCGGGTGCACCTGTCTGATCCGCCTTTCAGGCACACACCTCAAGCCGGAGGCACGCCTCCGGCTTTTTCAATTCACAGCAAGTCTTCCGGTGCCGGCAAAGCCGCTGTGCGCCCGTTCCGAGCCAGACGCAACACCACCTCTGCCGCACGGGCACTGGGGCCTGGCCCATGGATGGCGAAAATCTCATCCATCCTGGCAAAAGCTTCCACTTGCCGTGCGCGCACAGGCGAATCCAGCACCACATCCCGCAGCGCCTGACACAGCACCGGGATGGTGCAATATTCCTGCAAATATTCCGGCACCACATTTTCCCCGGCGACGAGATTGGCCAGAATCACAGTGGTGCCCTTCAAGATCCTGCGGGCAATCTGTGCCTCCAACCACCCCACCTTGTATGCTGCCACATGGGGAATACCGGCCAGAGCCAACTCCAGCGTCACGGTTCCTGAAGCAGCGAGCGCTGCGCGGGCCTGCCGGAATGCGGCATATTTTTCAGCCTCATCCGTTACGATCCGCGGCTGGACAGGCCAATTAGCCGTTACACGCCGCACCAGACCTTCCAGACGGGGCAAGGTAGGCAGAACTAGTTCCATGGGCAGATCGCGCGAGACCAACCCCAATGTGGTGCCGAAATGAGCCCCGAGCCGCTCGATTTCCCGGCGACGGCTCCCCGGCAACACCAGCACCAGCGGGGGCTTGGAATCTCGCCGCACCTGCTCTTCAGGTGAGGGGCGCAAAATATCCAACCGCTCCAGCAGGGGGTGCCCCACATAGAAGGTCGGCGGCCCGCCAAGCCGACGATGCACATCCGGCTCGAAGGGCAGAAGAGCCAGTAGCGCATCCACATAAGGCCGCATAGCTGCGGCCCGTCCCTCGCGCCACACCCACACCGTGGGGGAGACATATTTCACAATAGGGATATTCGGATTACGCGCCCGCACCCGCGCCGCTACACGATGCGTAAAATCCGGTGCATCCACCAGCACCAGAACATCCGGCGGATCTGCCAGAATGGCCTCCACCGTCTGCTTCAGGCGACGCAAAATCACCGGCAGTTTGCCCAACACCGCCGTGACACCGATAGCCGTCAGATCTTCCATCGGAAACAGGCTATCGAGCCCTGCGGCCTCCATCCGCGCCCCGCCAACGCCACGGAAATGCACACCGGCTGGCGCTCGGCGTGAAATCTCCTCCATCAGCGCGCCAGAGAGCTGATCCCCGGATTCTTCACCAGCCACAATAAAAACGGAAAGTGGGTGCGCCTTTGCATCCTGCGGCAGCACATTCATGCCTCATCCTCGCAGGACGACACCCCCATAACGAAAAGGCCCGCTGCATCCGCAGCCTCAACCAGCCCGGCCACATCCGGCACCATGGCTCCGCCCGCTTCAAAAGCAATGCCCGCCAACCCGGCCTCTTTGGCTCTCTTGATGGAATCCGGCCCGAGGGAAGGCAAATCAATGCGCCGATCCTGCCCCTTCTTCGGCGCTTTCACCAGCACACCCTTGCCCGCTGCAAAGCGCAAACGTCCATTACGGCGCATTTCACCGTATCGCCGCAACATGCTGTCCGTGCCTTCAGCGGCCTCGACTGCGGCGACAAAATCATCCACGACGATCACGCCCTGCCCCACATCAAACGGGCTGAGCACCTGTAGCAAGATCAAAGCACGGGCAATATCCGCTCTGTCCTGCTCGCTTGGGGCATGGGCACCCAGAACACCGGCCGGCAGCAACAATTCAGGGGCCACCTCGTGCGCACCCAGCAGCCGGAACCCCTGCTCGGAAACCAGCCCAAGAACACCAGACAACAAATGATTATCCCCGCCCCGAAACAGGCGGGCGATGCGCGGCAACAGCCGCATCATTGTCCAGTCCAGCCCCAGATCGCGCACACGCGGGCGGGTGACAGTGCCCACCATCACCACATCACGGATGCCTCTGGCACGGGCCTTGGCCGATACCCCGCCCAAAGACCCCAAGCGGAACCAGTAATGCTCATAGCGTTCAAGAGCCGGATCAGCAAAACCACGAATGAGAAAAAGCACTACCTCGCGGCCCTGCGCTCTGGCGGCTTCGGCCACGGCGGCCGGAAAGCCCCCGCCCCCGGCCACAATACCCAGCGGAGCTCTGGATGCGGGTTCCGGCAGGATGCGGGAGGCCTGTTCCTGAGCCGTCCCCATCTCAGGAGCTGAGGACGGGTTCAAGCTCACCCCTCCCCAACCACACCCCGCGAGGGGTGACACAGGGAGCGCTTGCGATCCTCATCCACAAAGGCCACTACGGCGGCGGCAAAGGCCGAGTCTTCAACTTCGGCACGCACCTTCTCCAGCCGGCTGTCAAACGTGCCTTCACCAAAAAACAGCTCACGATAGACCGCACGCGCCGCATGAATCTGCGCACGGCTATAGCCGCGCCGCTTCATGCCAATAACATTAAGCCCCACAAGCTTGCCCGCCTGCCCCAGCACATTGCCGAAGGGGATAACATCCTCACGTACACCCGTAAGGCCGGAAATCATGCATTGCGGGCCAATCCGTGTGAACTGATGCACCGCGCACAGGCCGCCAAGGAAAGTATAATCCCCCACCACCACATGGCCAGCCAAGGTTGCATTGTTCGCGAACATCACCTGATCACCAACAATGCAATCGTGGCCCACATGGGCCCCCACCATCATCATCACACCATTGCCGATACGGGTCTCACCTCGCCCGTTGGCTGTGCCGATATTGGCGGTAACATGTTCGCGAATATGGCACTTTTCACCCACGATCAGCCGCGTGCGCTCACCCTTGTAGTGGATGGACTGCGGCGGCGTCCCCAGTGACGCGAAGGGGTAGATTTCCGTCCCGGCGCCAATGGTGGTGTCGCCCTGAATATTCACATGGGCATGCAACCGCACCCCCGCGCCGAGAACCACATGCGGCCCAAGAATGCAGTAAGGGCCAATTTCCACATCATCGGCAAGGCCCGCCATATTCTCGACGCGGGCCGTGGGGTCGATCTTTGCCACGATTTCAGCTCTCCATAATCATGGCGCCGACTTTCGCTTCGGCCACCAGTTCGCCCCGCACCCTTGCCTCACCGCGATACCACCACATATTGCGCCGCCTGTTCAGGCGCGTCATGTGGTATTCCAGCACGTCTCCCGGCACGACAGGACGGCGGAACTTGGCTTCGTCAATCGTCATGAAATAAACCAGTGAAGGCTTTTCCTGGCTCTTGCCCAGCACGCAGACCACACCAGCCGTCTGCGCCATACCTTCAATAATCAGCACGCCCGGCATCACCGGATTGCCAGGGAAATGCCCCTGGAAATGCGGCTCATTGGCTGTCACATTCTTGATGCCGACACAAGATTTGTCGCCATCAATCCGCTCCACCCGGTCCACCAGCAGGAAGGGGTAGCGATGCGGCAAACAAGAAAGCACGCGCTGAATATCGGCATAGCCCAGTTCCCGGACCTCGCCGGCATTATCCTTCCCGGAAGCGCTTTCAGCGGCGCTCTGCGGTGCCGTTGCATCGCTCATTTGCTTTGTCCTTCCCCTTCCCCATCAGCAGAGTGATGGTGCGGTTTCGCAGCCAGATTCTTCAGGGCTGTAATTTCGCGGAACCATTCCCGCACCGGCTTGGCCGGCGATCCACCCCAGCGCACAGCGGGCGGCACATCGCCCTTCACATTGCTGGATGCTGCAATCTGCGCCGCCGTACCAATGGTGCAATGGCCGACAACCCCCACCTGCCCGCCGAGCATCACGAAATCACCCAGCGTTGTGGAGCCGGAAATACCGGTTTGAGACACGATGATGCAGTGGCGGCCAATCACCACATTATGGGCGATCTGCACAAGATTATCGATCTTGGTACCCTCACCGATAACCGTATCCGCAAGCGCCCCACGATCCACCGTGCTGTTCGACCCGATCTCGACATGATCCTGAATCACGACACGCCCCAACTGAGGCACCTTGACATGACCCGCCGGGCTGGGTTGGTAACCAAAGCCATCAGCCCCGATACGCGCGCCCGCATGAATGATGACATCGTTTCCGATGAGCGCATGTACCACACTGGCGCCGGGCCCAACCACGCTATTGCGCCCAATACGCACTTCAGGACCAATGATAGCCCCCGCGCAGATCAGGGATCCTTCTCCGATTTCAGCTCCGGGACCAATCACCGCGCCGGGATCGACGGTTACACCCGGCTCCAGAGAAGCTTTGGGGTGCACCACAGCACCCGGAGCAATTCCATCCTGTCCAAAAATGGAGAGAGGACGCAAGGCAGACGGAAACAATTGCCGCGTGACAGCCAGAAACGCAGCAGCAGGCCGCGGGCTGACAAGCACTGCCACACCTGCGCGCACCTGCGCGACAAATCGCTCGGATGTGATGCAGGCTCCAGCCCGCGTTTCACCCAGCTTTTCGGCAAAACTTTTATTATCGCAGAAAATCAGATCCTCCGGCCCGGCAGCCTCCAGAGCGCCAACGCCTGAAATGATACGATTTTCCAACGCAGCCGGATCTTCCCCTTCAGGCGCTTGCAGTGTCGCGCCACTGAGTTTTGCAATCTCCCCAAGGGTCAGCGCCTTGGGCAATGGGAAAAAGACGGGCTGGTTCATGGCAAGATACCTGACCGAAACAGGGCGGGCGCCACCGAGCCTGGACCAAACCAGCCCAAGCCCTGCGGCGCCCGCATCACATAGAGAAATCAGAAGCGCGCACCACCCGAGAAGCGGAACTCCTGAACATCATCGTAGTTGGCCTTCGACAGCGCCCAAGCATAGTCAAAGCGCAGCGGACCAAAGGGCGACTGCCACAGCAAGCTGGCACCGATGGACGAGCGAACCACGTTCTCGTCAACTACACAGACATTACCCACGGAATTCTTCGTGTTGTAGCCCGTGCTCTTACAGTTCACGATATTCGGGTTTCCGTAGAAGTTATTACCATTCCAGCCTGCGACATCCGGGAAGATGGTCGAGCCATTATAGTCATATACCGAACCGGCATCGACGAAGACCGCGGCCTTCAAGCCCATATCCTTGGGCAGGAAGGAAAGCGGGAACTGCACCTCAGCCGAGACACCCCAGTACAAGGTACCACCCAGAGCGGTCGAGTTGTTTTCGATGCAGTTGAAATAGGCCGGAGTTCCCGCATTTGAGCTGGCGCAAGGCGCAACGTCACGCGGACCAATACCGGAAGGCGCAAAACCGCGCACCAGATTGGGCCCCATGAAGAAGTTATCCATGATCGCCAGACTGTCATCACCCCAAGAGGAGACATAACCAGCCTGCCCGCGCAGCATCAGCACCGCATCGCCAAAGTTCAGCGGCGTATAATGACGCACATCACCCGTCGTGCGCAGGAAGTTCACATCGCCGCCAACACCAGCAAGATCCTGCTTCAGCTCAGCATACAGACCCTTCGTCGGGTTCATCGAGCTATCAAGCCCGTTGAAGGAGAGCGTATAACCCACAGCAGAAGTCAGGGTCGCACCGTCGGCCTGCGCCTGACGCACCGCCCACGAGGCACTGGTCTCACACAGAGCCAGCTCATCCCACATCAGCGCGCCATAATCCGAATAATAGCTCGGGTCACAGACCGTGATTTCACGCTGATAGAGATTATATCGCAGAGCAAGCGTCAGCTCATCCGTGATGGGAAGACCGAGACGCAAACCGCCACCCACCATATCGGTGGAGTAGTTGGTGTAGCTGGTCGGGGTCGTCTCCTTCCAGTAGGCATCAACGCCCGCAGCAATACGGTAGCCGAGGAAGAAAGGCTCGGTGAAGGAGAATTCAGCACCCTTGCTGTTTTCACCCCAAGAACCGGACACCTTTACATACTGACCGCGCCCCAGGAAGTTCTTCTCACCCAAAGAAACTTCACCGATGAGGCCGTCAGACGTGGAGTACCCGCCCGAGACAGCGAATTCACCCGTCGGCTGATCCTCGACATCCACAACAAGGATGACGCGATCCGGCGCAGATCCCGGCTCATTCGTAACCCGCACAGTCTTGAAGTATCCGAGGTTACGCAAGCGACGCTCGGCGCGATTCACCAGCACACGGTTATAGGCATCGCCTTCGCCGAGATCGAATTCGCGACGGATCACCCAATCTCGCGTACGGGTATTACCGCGAATCTCAATACGCTCGACATAAACGCGCGGCCCTTCTTCCACCACGAAAAGCAGATTGATCTGCTTGGAGGCGAAATCCCGGTCACCACGAGGACGCACCTGCGCAAAGGCATAACCGCGCTTGGAGACCTCAACCGTCAGATTCTCGACAGACTTCTGAACATCATTGGCGTCATAGATCTGCCCCTCCTGCGCGCGCAGAACGGAGCGCAGGGAATCGGCGGGAACCTCCCGAATGGAGGAGATCACATCGACATCGCCGAACTTGTACTGGTCACCCTCATCCAGAACGAAGGTGATGACGTAACCATCCCCCGAAGGGTCCAGCTGGGCTGTCGCGGAAACCACGCGGAAATCAGCATAACCGTGCGTCAGATAGAAGCGACGCAGCAACTCCTGATCCGCATTCACACGATCCGCATCATAAACGTCGGTCGATTTCATGAAGGACAGCAGACCACTGGTCGTGGTCGTGATGATGTCCTTCAACTTCCAGTCCGAATAGGCCTTGTTGCCAACGAACTTGATGTCCTTGACACCAACCTTCTTGCCTTCTTCAACCTCGAACACCAGATCGACCCGACCATCGCCGCGATCAATGGTGACAGGGTTGACGCGGACATTATCGCGCCCGGCCCGACGATAAACTTCAACGATACGCTGCGTATCCGCCTGCACCGTCGCCTTGGAAAGCGCCCCGCGCGGCTTGGACTGCACCTCGCCGGCAAGAACCTCATCCTTGAGCTTCTTGTTACCCTCGAAGGCAACCTTGTTGATGACCTGATTTTCAGTCACCCGCACAACAATACGGCCACCCTGGCGGGAAACCTGCACATCAGAGAAGAGGCCGGTGCCGTAAAGCGCCTTCCACGCCTCATCAACCTTGGCGGCCGTATAGGGGCCGGAACCAAAATAAGAGCGGATCGTTTCCGCACTGACGCGCTGGTTACCCTGAACAACAATGCTATTGGCCTGAGCCACAGCAGGGCTCGCCACCAAGATGGCACCAGCCGCCGTCGACATCGCAGCAGTGGTCGCAATGCCGAGGGTGGCAGCCAGATTTCTCATCACCCGGAGCGAAGCAGTCATGTGGCGCACAACCTTAAGAAATTACTACAATCATAAATCTGCCACGACTGTGAAACGTCCGTGGCAGATTCTTGCCCTGTCGGGCTGCTTGTACAGGCTTTTGACGGAGGTGCAAACCGCACCCGGCCTCTGACCTGCGACTTTCCCACGGACCGTTGCCCTTCGGACACGACCCGTGGCCCCTCTAACCCCTTCACATTGTTGCAAGATGCAACACATCGTTCCAGGTAGCGAAGATCATCAGCATCAGCACCAGCGCAAGCCCGATGCGGAAGCCGATATCCTGAGCACGGGCACTGAGGGGGCGTCCGCGTACAGCTTCGCAAGCGTAAAACAAAAGGTGCCCGCCATCCAACATCGGGATGGGAAATAGGTTAAGCAGACCTATAGAAACCGACAGAACCGCCGCCAGTGAAAGCAAAGCGCCAAAGCCGAAGGTGGCCACCTGGCCCGAAACCTGGGCAATGCGGATAGGACCACCAAGCTGATCGGCCGATTCCCGGCCGGTTACGAGGCCGCCGATATAATCAAAGGTCCGCGTCACCACATACCAGGTTTCCTGCACCCCCATGCCCACGGCCTCGACCGGACCATAGTGCTGTACAGTGACATCCCCGGCAGACAGGGAACGGGAAATACCCAGAAGGCCCGTGCGTTGCACATTGCCGAAGGGGTCCTTCACTTCCTTGAGTTCCGGCGTGGCCTGCAAAGACACTTCCGCCCCGCCGCGCTCCACAATGAAGGTGAGCGCCGTGCCGGCATGCATCCCCACAATGCGCTGCATATCCGAGAAGCTGCTGATCTTCTGCCCGTCAATGGACAGCACCAGATCACCCGGCTCGAACCCGGCCTGGGCCGCAGCACTGCCCGCCCCCACCTGATCCACACGCGGAGCCGCCACTTGGCGCCCATACACCATGAAAACAATGGAAAAAATAACGATGGCCAGAATGAAATTGGCAACAGGCCCCGCAGCCACGATAGCCGCACGCCAGCCCAGAGGCTGATAAAAGAAGCTTTCCTTGCGCTCCTGCGGATTCATGCTTTCCAGCTTCTCGGCATCCGGCGCGGAAGCCGCATCCTCATCCCCATAGAAGCGGACATAGCCGCCAAGCGGAATCGCCGCGATCTTCCAGCGCGTGCCATGGCGATCATTGAAGCCGATCAGTTCCGGGCCAAAGCCGATGGAAAAGGCCAGCACCCGCACCCCGGCGCGACGCGCCACCCAGAAGTGGCCCAACTCATGAAAGAACACCACCAGCGTGAGCACGAACACGAAGGGAATGAGATAGCCCAGCAAGGAGCCGCCGGCTCCGAACAGGCTCCCCATGAAACTCACATCGGAAACCGCGTCCATTGTCTGCTTCCCTACCCTTCATCCAGCCATCATATCTGGCGCATGATTTTGCCCTGACATTTTGCCCATAGGATGGCCTTGCGCCAAAATCAGGCACAATGTGCCTCTCAGGGCCTGTCAGCTCAATGCCAGAGCGCATTCCGCCGCAACATGCCGCGCTTCCATATCCAGAGACAACGCCTCCTCCACGCTGGAGGGGGCAGGCCCGACCGCCATCTTCTCCAACGTGCGGGCGACCATGTCGCTGATACCGTAAAAGCCAATCCGACCTTCGAGAAAGGCCCCAACCGCCACTTCATTCGCGGCATTGAGAATGGTTGGCGCTCCACCACCCGTCGCCATGGCAGCACGCGCCAGCGCAAAGGCGGGGAAACGCCCTTCATCCACCGCCTCGAATGTCAGCTTCCCAAGCTGCACCAGGTTCATCCGCCGCGCCGGAAAGCTCAGCCTCTCGGGATAAGCCAGACAATGCGCAATCGGCACGCACATGTCCGGCAGAGCCATACCAGCAACAACCGAGCCATCAACGAAGGACACCAGCCCGTGTACGACAGATTCGGGATGCACCACGGCATCCAACTGCGCCGCCGGCACCGCGAACAGATGATGCGCCTCGATCAGCTCCAGCCCCTTATTCATCAAGGTGGCGGAATCAATGGTGATTTTTGCACCCATGGACCAGTTGGGATGTTTGAGCGCATCTGCACGGGTGACATGCTCCATCTCCGCCCGGCTGGTTTTGCGAAATGGCCCGCCAGAGGCTGTCAGAGTGATGCACTCCACCGCCCGCGCCGGCGCGGCTGAAAGCGCCTGAAAAATGGCGTTGTGCTCACTGTCCATGGGGAGAATTTCAGTCCCCACCTGGGCCGCTTCCGCCATGAAGAAGTCGCCGGCGGCCACAAGGCACTCTTTATTAGCCAGCGCCATGCGACGGCCCGCCCCCAGTGCAGCAACGGAAGGAGCCAGCCCCGCCACGCCCACAATAGCGCTCACCACCACATCCGTTTCGCGTCGGGCGGCGTCCAGAACAGCCTCAGGCCCTGCGCCACTGGCGATACCTGTACCTTCAAGAGCCTGCGCCAAAGCTGGTCCGCCAGCGGGATCAGCCAAAGCCGCGAAGCGCGCGCCAAGCTGACGAGCCATTCTCGCAAGAGCCTGCGCATTCCGGCCGCCCACAAGGGCTTCCACCTGATACATCTCAGGATGTTCGGCCAGTACTTTCGCGACGCTCTGGCCGATGGAGCCCGTGGCGCCCAGAACCGAGAGTCGTGTCATTGCCGCATCCTTACCACATCATCAAGCCGGCAGCCGGCTCCATCCCGCCCCGTAACAGGGCGACAACCAGCGCCAGCAGTGCCGCAACTATGAAACCATCAAGCCGGTCCAGAATGCCGCCATGGCCGGGAATAAGACAGCCCGCATCCTTCACGCCAAACAGGCGCTTGATAGAGGATTCGGCAAGATCGCCAGCCTGGCTTACGATTGAAAGCAATACCGCCAGCCCCACCAGAGCACCAACCCCCGGCAACCCTGCGCCCAGCGCCAGCACAGCCGCCGCCAAGGCACCTGCCAGCACGCCTCCCAGTGCGCCAGACCATGTTTTGTTTGGTGAAACACGCGGCCACAATTTGGGGCCGCCCAGTGTGCGCCCGGTGAAATAAGCGAAGCTATCTGTCGCCCAAACCACGGCATACAAATAGAAAATCGCCAACATGCCCAGCAAGCCGCTGCCACGCAAAGCCACGACCGGCACCAGCGTGGCCCCGGCAATCACAATGCCCCAGAACGCCCAGCCTCTCTGGCTCGGAGCCAGCAGGGAGGAAACAAGAGCCCCGGCCAGAATCACCAGAATGGAAAAGTGCAACTGCCCGAGCTGAAGCAGAATTGCCGCCGCCAGCAAACACACGACACCAACACCCAGCCAGACCGGCCGACGCTGAAGACAGGTGATACTGGCCCACTCGTAAAGCACAGCCACACTGGCCAGCAGCCACAGCGTCGTGAAAGCCCAGCCCCCCAGCCATGTCAGCGCCAGAACCACTGGCACCAGAACCGCGACGGATGCTGCACGATATTTGAGGTCGCCCCCCCTGCCCTTGTTCATTATGGAACCGGACAAGGTGTGACGCCTCCAAAACGACGCTCACGGCGGGCGAATTCTTCCAGTGCTCCACACAGGCTCGCCTTGTCAAAATCAGGCCAGTTCAGCGGCAGAAACACGAATTCGGCATAAGCGGATTGCCATAACAAAAAGTTGGAGAGACGCTGTTCCCCGGATGTGCGGATGATGAGGTCTGGATCAGGAATATCCGTGGTTTGGAGACGCGTGGAAATCGCATCCACGTCCACGTCTTCAGGCTTCATGCGACCGGCGGCGACATCCGCAGCGATCGCCGCAGCGGCGGCGGCGATCTCCTGACGCCCCCCATAATTGAAAGCCACCACAAGAGTCAGCCCGCTATTGGCGCGGGTCATCGCCTCGGCCTCATTCAGAAGGGAGACAATATCCGCGCTGAGATTGGCCCGCTCGCCAATAACCCGCACCCGCACATTACTGGCATGCAATTCAGCCAGATCATTGCGAATGAAGAAGCGCAGAAGCCCCATCAACTCCGCGATTTCTGCGGCGGGGCGGCTCCAGTTCTCGCTGGAAAAGCTGTAGACGGTGAGAAAGCGTATTCCCAGCTCACGCGCTGCGCGCACGCAACGGCGAAGCGCCTCCACCCCCCGACGATGCCCTTCAGCTCTCGGCAGATGGCGCGCCGTCGCCCAGCGCCCGTTCCCATCCATGATGATACCCACATGCACAGGCACACGGACAGATGCGTCCACACCCTCGGTGGGCGGCGCGTGCAGCGGCGTAGCGTGTTCAGGACTCACGGGCGGCTCCCCTCACCTGTCTTGTTGGCCACAGCGCCTCAGACCGAGAGGATTTCCTTTTCCTTCTGCGCAAGGTTCTGATCGATCTCGGAGATCGCGTCATCAGTAACCTTCTGCACGTCCTTGGAGAAACGCTCGATCTCATCCAGACCGGTTTCGCCATCCTTCTCCATCTTCTTGAGAAGATCCATGCCATCGCGGCGCACATGGCGCACGGCCACGCGGGCGGCCTCGGCATATTTATGCGCCACCTTCACCAGTTCCTGACGACGCTCCTGGTTCAGTTCAGGAATACGCAGGCGCAGAACCTGCCCCTCAGTGGCCGGGTTGAGACCCAGATTGCTGTCACGGATGGCTTTTTCCACGGCGGAGACCATACCCCGGTCCCACACCTGCACAGACAGCATACGCGCTTCCGGCACAGACACCGTTGCCACCTGGTTCAGCGGCATGCGCGCGCCATAGGCTTCCACCGTGATCGGGTCCAGCAGATTGATGGAGGCGCGTCCGGTGCGCAAACCCGATAGCTCATCTCCCAGAACAGAGATGGCGCCATTCATCCGGCGCTTGATATCGGACAGGTCGAAGGTCGCGGCGCTCATGACAATCCTCTTTCTTGCTTTCGCATCGGCCCGAAAGGCTCAGCTTTTATCCTCAAGCGGACGTTAAGGCGACGACAAAATGACGGAACCGGCACAATCAAGGTATCCATCACCGTGTAAAAAGCTGATTTATCCCCGGCTCCGTCTCTGCACCAGAACAGGGGTATGAGGCAAGAGGCTGCGATGAACCTCCTGCCCCGCTGGCCTTAAAGCAAGCCCTCAGGGCTCCACAATAGTGGCGCGCCCCTCGCCAATGGCCGCAGCAGTGATGGAGCTAGGCTCCTGAACAGCGAACACAATGATGGAAAGAGCCGCCTCACGTGCGAGCGCAAAGGCTGCGGCATCCATTACCTTCAGATCTTTCGCCAAGGCTTCATCATGTGTCAGACGGGCAAAGCGCACAGCGTTCGGATCCCGCTTGGGGTCGGCACTGTAGACACCATCAACATTGGTCGCCTTCAGCACGGCATCGCACTCCAGTTCAGCCGCACGCAGAACAGCGCCTGTATCCGTGGTGAAATAGGGGTTGCCCGTGCCCCCCGCCAGAACCACCACCCGGCCGCGGCGCAGATGACGCAACGCCTGCTGGCGTGCGTAGGGCTCACATACGGTCGGCATAGCGATGGCGGACATGCTGCGGGCCGGCACTCCGGCCTTTTCCACCGCCTGTTCCAGCGCCAGTGCATTCATTACTGTCGCCAGCATGCCCATATTGTCAGCCGTGGCACGGGCAAGATCCTCGCCCGCCACCCGCGCACCGCGCAGAATGTTGCCACCGCCCACAACAACAGCCACCTCACAGCCCCGCTCGCGCAGGGCTGCAAGATCTCGCGCAATGGCCGACACCGTCGGCGGATGAAGACCAAAGGCTTCCGGCCCCATCAGAGCCTCACCAGAAACCTTCACCAGCACACGCGGGTAAGGCAGCGTCTCTGCGCCAGCCGGACCCAGCCGATCAGAATCATCCATCACGCGGACTGACATGGAAGCCTCCGTCAGCCCTGGCCGGCCGCAGCAGCGACCTCGGCCGCGAAATCGGCCTCTTCCTTCTCAATGCCTTCGCCCAGTGCAAAGCGCACGAAGCCCGTCAGCTGCACCGGAGCGCCAACCTGAGCTTCAGCTTCCTTCAGCACCTGACCCACAGACTTGGAACCATCATGCACGAAAGGCTGCTCGATGAGGGTATTTTCCTTCATGAAGCTCTTGATGCCGCTTTCGGCGATCTTGTCCTGCACGTGAGCCGGCTTGCCCTGATGCTTCTCCAGCAGGATGGCCTTTTCACGGGCGACGGTCTCTTCCGGAATACCGCTCTCGTTCAGCGCCATCGGGTTGAGAGCCGCAACATGCATCGCGATCTGACGACCAAGCGTGGTGAGCTTTTCGACATCACCCTCGGAATCCAGAGCCACCAGCACGCCGATGCGGCCCTGACCCTCGACCACCTGGCCATGCACATAAGTAGCCACAACGCCGTGAGCGACGCTGAGCTTGGCGACACGACGCAGGGCCATGTTCTCACCAATGGTCGCCACCAGAGCGGAGACCTTCTCGGCAACAGTCACGTCCTCACCGGGGAACTTGGTGTTGGCCAGAGATTCCAGCGTACCCTCGCAGGTGAGAGCCACCTTGGCGGCTTCGCGCACGAAAGTCTGGAAATCGGGATTGCGGGCGACGAAGTCGGTCTCCGCATTGATTTCCACCATCGCAGCGTGAAGGCCAGCCGATTCCACAGCGACCAGACCCTCGGCCGCCACGCGGCCGGCCTTCTTGGCAGCCTTGGCAAGCCCCTTCTTGCGCAGCCAATCGATGGCGGCCTCAACGTCGCCATTGGTCTCGGTCAGCGCAGACTTGCAATCCATCATGCCCGCGCCAGTCTTTTCGCGCAGTTCCTTCACGAGCCCGGCAGTGATCGCAGCCATGTCCAATCCCTTCTTCTTACAACACGGCCGGCAAGGGTCCTCCCGAGCCGGCCGCTGAGGCGCCACGCGCCCCCTTTGCCTGTGATTCGTATCAACCGTACGACAGGATCACTCAGCTTCGGAGACCAGCTCCTTGGTCTGGGCGATCCAGGCTTCCACACGGCCCGGCAGACCCACTTCCTCGCCGATGCGCTGAGCGTCAACAGCATCCAGGCCGGAAACCTGCCAGAAGTGGAACACGCCAAGATCATTCAGCTTCTGCTCGATCTCGGGGCTCACACCAGCGAGCACCTTGAGATCATCAGCCACGCCACGCGGACCGGAGAGCGGCTCGAACGCCACCCACACGGACGTCTCGGCAGGCAGATCTTCCGCCAGTTCCAGCTCATCCTCGGCGCCCAGATCAATACCCAGATCCGCCTGGCTGCGGCCGATACCATCAATGGCGGCGCGCGCGATCAGATCGCAATAGAGCTGAATGGCACGGCCGGCATCGTCATTGCCCGGCACCGGGAAAGCAATGCCATCCGGATCGCAGTTGGAGTCAAGGATAGCCGCCACCGGAATGCCAAGGCGCTGGGCCTCCTTCACGGCGATGTCTTCCTTGTTGGTGTCGATCACGAACAGCAGGTCCGGCAGACCGCCCATATCGCGAATACCGCCGAGGGCCTTCTCCAGCTTCTCCAGCTCACGGGTGAGCGTCAGACGCTCTTTCTTGGTGTAGCCAGAGCTGGCCTCGGGAGCCGCAAGGGTCTCTTCCAGCTTCTTCAGGCGCGCGATGGAGTTGGAGATGGTCTTCCAGTTGGTGAGCATGCCGCCGAGCCAGCGGTGATTCACATAATACTGGGCAGAACGGCGAGCCGCATCGGCCACGGCATCCTGAGCCTGACGCTTGGTGCCAACGAACAGCACACGACCGCCCTGGGCCACGGTGTCGGACACCGCCTGAAGCGCGCGATGCAGCGACGGCACGGTCTGCGACAGGTCAAGAATGTGGATATTATTGCGGGTGCCGAAGATGTACGGTGCCATCTTCGGGTTCCAGCGATGCGCCTGGTGACCGAAATGCACGCCAGCTTCGAGGAGCTGACGCATGGAATAATCGGGGAGAGCCATTGTCTTCTATTCTCCGGTTGGACCTCCGCGGACGTACTCACGCTCCGCCATGGAGCAGAGCACCGGATGGCCCGAAGGCCGCTGAGTCCGCGTGTGGGATGGGCGCGCATATACGCGAAGGAACAGAATGTGGCAAGGCCCGCCCCCCGTTCTTGCGCACAAGAAGATGCGAGTTCATGCCAAAAAACGCCAAAAACCGCGTATCAGGCCGCCTCAACCGAGACCACGCCGGGAATGGCCTTCAGCGCACCGGCAATCTGCGGCGAGACGGGATAATGGCCACCCAGGCGAATTTCCACCTCCGCCTTGCCATCATCCATCAGCAGAACAAGGCTCACCTCGCCATCTCCCCGCGCGCTCTCCAGCCTTTTGGCGATACTCTCCAACGGCGCAGGTGAATTGAGGAAGATGCGCAAAGCCTTGTGATGACGAGCAGTCGCCTCATCCAGCTTCTCGCAGGTCTGGATGGTGAGGCGCACATCCTCGCCATTCAGCGCGGCACCCACCATCATCAGCAGCGGCGTGCCCGGCTCCAGCAGATCACGATAATGGGCCAGCCCCTCGGAGAAGATAACCGCCTCGAAATGGCCGGAAGGGTCCGACAGCCCCACAATACCCATGCGCGAGCCCGATTTGGTGCGTCGCTCCTGACGTGACACCACCGTTGCCGCCAGCCGGCCCGCTGCTGCGCCCGCCCGCACCGCACGCGAAAGATCGGCAAAGGTCTGCACCCGCATTTTTTTCAACGCATCCGCATAATCATCCAGCGGGTGGCCGGTGAGGAAGAAGCCGACAGCATCATATTCCTTCTTCAGCCGCTCGGCCGGCAGCCATGGCGAAACATCCGGCACATGGAGGCTGGCCGCAGCCGGGCCAGAGCCAAACATGTCATTCTGCCCCAGCGCCGCATCCGCTTCCATGCGATGCGCCTCGGCCATCACGCTTTCAATGGCGGCGAAGGCCCTTGCCCGGTTCTTCTCCAACACATCAAAACAGCCGGCAGCGGTGAGATTCTCCAGCACCCGCTTGTTCACCATCTTCACAGGCACGCGGGCGGCGAAATCGGACAGATCACGGAAGGGCATGCCATTGCGGGCTTCCACCAGCGCCTCGACGGCCGCGCCGCCCACGCCCTTGATGGCTGCCATGGCATAGATGATCTCGCCATTTTCCACCGCAAATTCACGGAAAGAGCGATTGATGTTTGGCGGCACCACCGTAATGCCCAGCCGCTGCGACTCCTGACGAAATTCGGCCAGCTTGTCAGTATTGCCCATATCCATGGTCATGGAAGCGGCAAGAAACTCGGTGGGGTAATTCGCCTTCAGCCATGCGGTCTGGTACGCCACCAGCGCATAGGCGGCGGCGTGGGATTTGTTGAAGCCATAATCGGCGAACTTGGCCAGAACATCGAAGATCTGGTCGGCCATGGCCTTTTCAATGCCGCCGGCCATCGCGCCATCCACGAAACGGACGCGCTGCTTGTCCATCTCGGCGCGGATCTTCTTACCCATGGCACGGCGCAGAAGATCTGCCTCACCCAGTGAATAGCCCGAAAGCGCCTGGGCAATCTGCATCACCTGTTCCTGATAGATGATGACGCCGAAGGTTTCCTTCAGATAGGGCTCAAGTTTGGGGTGGATATAATCCGGCTTGGCACGCCCGTGCTTACAATCGCAATAGACCGGAATATTGGCCATGGGGCCGGGTCGATACAGCGCAACCAGCGCCACGATATCCTCGATACGGTCAGCCTTCATGTCCACCAGTGCGCGGCGCATGCCCGCACTTTCAACCTGGAACACGCCCACCGTCTCGCCCTTGCCAAGCATGGCATAGGTCTTGGGGTCATCCAGCGGGATTTTGGAAATATCCAGATCAATGCCGCGCTGGCGGATGAGCTTCACGGCCTTATCAATGGTGGTGAGGGTTTTCAGGCCCAGAAAGTCGAACTTCACCAGCCCGGCCTGTTCCACCCACTTCATATTATACTGGGTCACAGGCATATCGGATTTGGGATCGCGATAAAGCGGCACCAGCTCGTGCAGCTTGCGATCCCCGATCACGATACCGGCCGCATGGGTAGAGGCGTGGCGGTTCAACCCCTCAAGACGCACCGCCACATCGAAGGCGCGCTTGACCACCTCCTCTTCTTCGGCGGCAGCCTGAAGACGCGGCTCATCCTTGATGGCATCCTTCAGCGAAACCGGACTGGCCGGGTTCTGCGGCACCAGCTTGCAGAGCTTGTCTACCTGCCCATAGGGCATTTCAAGCACGCGTCCCACATCGCGCAGCACGCCGCGGGCCTGAAGCGTACCGAAGGTGATGATCTGCGCCACCTGCGCACGGCCATAACGCTCCTGCACATAATGGATCACCTCGTCGCGGCGCTCCTGACAGAAATCCACGTCAAAGTCCGGCATGGAGACGCGATCCGGGTTCAGGAAGCGCTCGAACAGCAGATGGAAGCGCAACGGGTCCAGATCAGTGATTTGCAGGGAATAGGCCACAAGAGAGCCCGCGCCAGAACCACGCCCCGGCCCCACCGGAATGCCATGGGCTTTTGCCCATTTGATGAAGTCCGACACGATCAGGAAGTAGCCGGGAAACTTCATGCGGGTGATGATGGAGAGCTCATAGGCGAGCCTCTTCTCATAATCCTCCACCTCCAGCCCTTCAGCCGGGCCGTGCTTTTCCAGCCGGTGGGCCAACCCTTCTTTTGCCTGCCGCTCCAGCTCCGCCGCCTCGGCGACTTCCGCATCCTCGCCCGCCTCATTCTCCGCCGCTGTGGTGAAGCGCGGCAGAATGGGGCGCACCGTGCGCACCCGCCAGGAACAGCGCTGGGCAATTTCTACAGAATTGTCCGTGGCCTCCGGCAGATCGGCGAAAAGCTCCAACATTTCCGTACGGGTCTTGAAGCGATGTTCCGGAGTGAGGCGGCGACGGTCCTCATCGCCGACAATCTTGCTTTCGGCTATGCAGATCAGCGCATCATGGGCCTGATAATCATCTCCGCTGGCGAAGAAGGGCTCATTAGCCGCCACCAGCGGCAGACCCTTGTCATAGGCCAAATCCAGCAAAGCCGGCTCCACCAGCTTTTCTGTTTCAAGGCCATGGCGCTGCAATTCGATATAGAGCCGGTCATCGAAGATGGAGGCCAGCTTCTCCAGCCGGTCAGCTGCAAAATCGACATGCCCTCCGGCCAGCGCCATATCCAGCGGGCCAGCCGGCCCTCCAGTCAGCGCAATCAACCCCTGATGCGCTTCCGAAAGCCAGTCCAGCTGAATGCGCGGTTCATCATCGCTCTCCGTTTCCAGATAGGAGCGGGAAACGAGATACATCAGGTTGCGCCAGCCCTCCTCGCGCTGGGCCAACAGCACGATACGCGGCCGGCGCGCCCGCAGAACGCCACGCGGGCCAGGAGGCTCCGGCACATCCAGCGCCAGCGAAACACCCGCGATGGGCTGAATACCCGCACCAGACATTTTCTCAGAAAACTCAAGCGCACCGAAAAGGTTGCCCGTATCCGTCAGCGCCATGGCCGGCTGATTGTCTTCCGCCAGAAGCTTCTGCAACTTGCCCACAGGCAGCGCGCCTTCCAGCAGAGAATAAGCCGAATGCACATGGAGATGAACAAAACCGGGGCCGGACATCAACTCTCACCTTCTGGACTTTTGCCGGGGCGCGATTGGCGCAAACCACTTGCGGAATGCCTCATCCACGAGACGAGTCACCCGGCCCGGCACTCCCGCTTTTTATGTTGAGGGCATTCCCCTCCACAAGCCAGCATGGCACAAGCCAACTGACGTGTCCTTCGAGGTTAAACGGCCACTCCTCATTCTTGAAGGTCGGAAAAGGCGAAAGCAGGAATGACGGTGAAGCGGCAAATCTTCATCCATATCGGAACCCACAAAACAGGCACCACATCCATCCAGTCGCTGCTGTGCCAGCGGGCCTCGCGCCTGCAACAGCTTGGCATTTATGTGCCACAGGCTGGACGCGCCTTCCCCAACTTCGCCGGCCATCACAATATTGGATGGATGCTGCGGGGAGAAGAGCGGGCAGACCCAACCCTTGGAGGCCCTGAGGATCTGGCGACAGAACTTGCAGGAACAACCGCTCAAAAAGCCGTGATTTCTGCTGAGGGACTGCAATTTCTGGTGGAGAGACCGGAACTGATCGAGAAGCTGGAGCACACCTTGCAGCAGGTTGGCTGGCAGGCGCGCTATGTGGTTTTTCTGCGAGATCCGGCCAGCTACGCCATCTCTCTTTATAATGAGATGCTGAAACGGCAGCCGGGTTTACCACTGAAAGATTTCATCGCCCCCATTTTGCAGGATGGACGCTTCCTGCGTTTTGGCGATCACAGCTTCTATTTTGACTATGAGGCATTTCTGGCACGCTGGCGAACAGGCGGGCGTGGCAGGATTGATATTTATTCCTACAATACTGCCAGTGCCGGAGCCGGAGTGCCGGAAACATTTCTCACAGCCATTGGCGCACCGGCAGCTCTGTCCATCACACGGCAAGCGCGCACGCCACGGCAGATCTGGCGGGAGATATTGGCCCGGATGCGACAGAATTCTGCCAGCCCCATCGTTTCCGCAACCCGCCTGAACCAGAATACAAACCCTGTGCCGGAAGAGATGCGCCAGCAAGCCGCCAGGGTCGGCGCGGCCTTCCAGTCCGGCTTTGAGCGCCTGACCGCACACTGCGCCTGAGCAGCCAGACAACACCTATGCAATACAAGCCCTATAATTATAAATTGTATATATATTTATGTGTATACAATTTATGGCTATACACATAAACACGCCGCCCCATAGGTGCGCAGCATAAGCGCACCATACTTTTGCAGAGCCTATAGAGCTCAATCAGAAAAATCAGAAATGGCTGAAGCTGCCGCTGTCCAGCTCCATGGGCTGGCCATGCCTATCCTGAATATCCAGCCCCGCAGCGATGTGCGTCTCGCCCACCATGTATAGGCCTATACCTATATCGGCTGCATCAGAGATCAACTGAGGCAATTTATCATGGGAGACAGTGGCCAGGATTTCATAGTCGTCCCCGCCACCCAGCACCGTGCGCAACAGGTCGGGCTCCGCCTGCACTACCGCAGCTGCTGCACTGGAGAGCGGCACACGGCCAGCCTCCAGCCGCCCCCCGCAGCCAGAAGCTGAAAGCATCTTGGCAAGATCGCCCGCAAGGCCGTCGGAAACATCCATGGCTGCCACGGCATGCGCGCGCAGCGCAGGCGCAAGGGCCAGGCGAGGTTGAGGGTGCAAATAACGATCCAGAAGATGCCTGCGCTGCTCATCGCTCAAGCCTGCAAAAGCGGGGAGAGAGGGGTTCTGCCGCAGCAGCAGGCCCAATGCGGCATCCCCGATGGTACCGCTCACCACGATGGCCTGGCCGGCCTTCGCCCCGGTACGCGGCACAAACTGCCCTTTCGGAACAGACCCCAAGGCCGTAATGGATAGCGCGAGCGGCCCCGGCGTAGAGACAGTATCGCCCCCCAAAAGCGGGCAGCCATGCAACCTGCAATCGGCCCCCAGCGCTTCGGCAAAAGCAGCCACCCAGACTTCCGCCTTATTACCGGCAGAGCCTTCCACGGCTTGCCCCGCCCACTCCTTCGGCACAGCCACAGCCAGCAAGGCCCCCAGCGGCTCCGCCCCCTTGGCGGCGAGATCTGAAAGGTTCACCCGCAACGCCTTGCGGGCGATAGAAATGGGCGGATCATCCGGGAAGAAATGCACCCCGGCAATCAGGGCATCCTTGGTCAGCACCAGTTCCCGCCCCTCTGGCAAAGCCAGCAGGGCGGCATCATCCTGCAAACCGAGCGCCGCCGGCGCACCCGCCTGAGGACGGAAAAAACGGGCGATGAAGGAATCTTCTCCTGAACCACCGCCCTGCATCTCACACTGCTCCTGGTCCTGTCAGGCCCGTGGCGAACTCGTGGGCCCGCAGATCGTGCGCCAATTTATCCAGCACCGCATTCACCATGCCGGTTTCATCCCGATCCAGAAATGCGCCGGCCACATTCACATATTCGGCGATGACAACGCGCGCGGGCACATCATCCAGCATCAGCAGCTCGAAAGCCCCGGCGCGCAGAATGGCGCGCAACACAGCTTCAACACGGCTGAGCGGCCAGTTATCGGCCAGAACCTTGTTCACCAGCGGGTCAATACGGCGCTGATCTTCCAGCACGCCTTCCACCACGGTGCGAAACAGGCGCACATCCGCATCGGCGAGCTGCACCCCTTCCACTTCGCGCCCCAGCCAGAACGTCTGGAACTGGGCCAGAATATCATGCAGAGGGGTCTGGGCAAGGTCCATTTGGTAGAGCGCCTGCACCGCGCCAAGGCGGGCCGCGCTCTTCTTCATGGGCTTGCTGGCGCTTTTGTTGCCCCCGTTGCCGGTGCTATTGGCGGGTTCCGCGCTCATTGCTCCAGCCTCCGCTTCAGGCGCAACAGGGAGAGCGCTGCCTCAGCCGCGCCACCGCCCTTGTTGCCCTCACGCACCCGCGCGCGTTCCCAAGCCTGCGCCTCGGTTTCCACCGTGAGAATGCCATTGCCCACCGGCATGGCGTGGCCAATACCCACATCCATGATGCCACGCGCGGATTGTTCCGCCACGATTTCAAAATGGTAGGTCTCGCCACGAATGATGACGCCAAGACCGATCACCGCATCCACCATCTCGCCATTCATCTCGGCGGCCTCAATGGCGATTTCGGCGGCGACAGGCACTTCCAGCGCGCCGGGCACGGTAATCACCTCCACCTCGACGCCAGCGGCTTCCAGCACCGCACGCGCACCGGCCAGCAATTCGTCGGCCAGCGCCTCATAATAGCGCCCTTCAACAATGAGAACGCGCGCACCATCCAGCGGCTCATCCGCCGTTGCAGCACTTTCCCTGCGCGTGGTGACCATGAACTCTCTCCAGAATAATCAAGAGGCGCACCCGGCAGCGGGCCTCCCCTCGCAGATGCAGCCGGCACGCATTGCCGAAACATCACCTGCTGATGCTCTATTGCATTTTGCCCCGGCATTGAAACGCGAAAATGCACACCCGACCCGGATGCCCTGTTTTTTCGCCATCAACCCCGCGGAAACTCGGCCAGACGCGCAGCATAGCGCGCCATCACATCCGCCTCGAAATTCACTGCATCACCGGGGGCGATTGCCCCCCATGTGGTGACGCCCAGCGTATGCGGGATAAGCAGGCAGGAAAAGCGACAACCATCCACGCTGTTGACAGTGAGCGAGGCGCCATCCAGCGTGACAGACCCCTTCACAGCCACAAAACGCGCCAGCTCTGCGGGCACCTCAAAAACGAAACGGGTGGTTTCGCCCAGATCATCCCGCTCCACGACCATCGCTTTGCAGTCCACATGGCCACTCACCACATGGCCACCCAGCTCATCACCCATCTTCAGCGCGCGCTCCAGATTGATGCGACGGCCCGGCTGCCATTGCGCCACGGTGGTGATGGCGAGCGTCTCCGGGGCTGCATCAGCGGAGAAATGGGTTTTGCGCGCCTTGCCCGGCCCCACAGAAGTCACGGTCAGACACACACCAGCACACGCAATCGAGGCCCCAAGCGCGATGCCCGCCGCTTCGTAATCCGTGGCGATGGTCAGGGTTTTCACCTCGCCATGCGCATCAACGGACACCAAATCGCCCACATCGGTGATGATGCCGGTGAACATGCTTCTTCTCCCGAAAGATGTGCGTTTTCACGCGCCGAAGCCAGCACGAAACCGGCTGTGGCAGCCTGCGCCTGGGCGCGACTGGTTTGCGCCTTTCTAGCTCCGAAAGACGGCCCTGCCCACCCCTTCCCTTACGCCTTCCGGCGCAAGGTGCAGGCTCAGTTTTTGTTGAAGTCCGCTATCTTGCCAAGAACGGCCGGCCGCAGGGCGAAGATGAAATTGTTGTAGTAGATCATGCCCGGTCGGCGGCCTGTCCCCTCTTCGTTCAGGGCCGCAACATTCTGATGCTTGGCCTTGTCGAAGGTTTCGATGGGGTTCAGCCTGCGACCATCGAAAAAGAAGCCCTTATAGCCCAACGGCTCCAGCCGGGCACGCAGCATCTCGATAGAGCCATTTTTGTGCCGGTCCTCGGATTCGATCAGCAGGGTGGGATGCTCCCGGCCAATGGTTTCAAGGCCGCCATCCACGGCAGCGACCTCGTGCCCCTCCACATCAATCTTGATGAAATCGACCGGCCCGCTCACCGCATCATCCAGCCGACAGGTGGCGACGGTGAAGGTATCCATGCGGGCACCCGCCACCTTATCAAGCGCGCCATGCTCAATAGTGCCCAGCGCGGCGGCATTGGCCGGCACCTCAAGGGTCACGCTATCGGCATGGTCACTGGCGGCGCTGTCATGCACTTCAAGCTGGCCATTCTTCATCGCACTGGCAAAGCGCAGACGCATGATGCGGGTGAGGCGCGGATTGGGCTCAAACGCCTGAACCTGCGCCCCCAACTTCAGGAACCAGTAGGTGTAAAGGCCGCGATTGGCCCCCACATCGCACACCACATCGCCCTTGCTGACAAACAGCGGCAAAAGCTGGATCTCAGCTTCCCCATCCTTGATCGCCTTTTCATCCCGGATATCGGACATGATTCCAAAGAGCTTCGGAAAATGTGTCTCGATGAAAGGCTTAATGGATTTGAGCATGAGCCGCTCCGGTCACGATAGGGATGTAGCATGAGCCGCCATGCCACGACGAAATGTACAGAAAAACAAAGACTCGCAGCATTCTATAGAGCACAGAGCGCTTGCGGGAAATGTGCAACCACAAATATCCTGCCAACGAGCGAAAGCCGAACGAAAGCCGGGTTCAACGCCGCCACAATCTCACAAGCTGGTCTGCCCCCAGATCCGTGCGCTCCACTTCTGCAAAGCCCACCGGGCTCAACAGATGATGAGGAGGACGACCGGCAAAGGCGTCCACAGCATCTGCCCCCAGCACCACGGGGCTGGAGAACAGGGCCAGCTCATCCACCAGCCCATCCGCCAGAAAGGCGGAAGCCACAGCAGGCCCGCCTTCCACCATCAGGCGGGTAATGCCCAGCATACCCAGCAATTTCACCACAGCTGGCAGATAAAGTCGCCCGCCGCGCCCACGCGGCACCCGCAGCACCTCAATGCCCAGCTCCGCCAGGGCCGCTTCGCGCCCGGCATCGGCATCTTCAGCACCAATCACCCACACCGGCACATCACAGGCCGTGCGCACCAACGCCGAATCCAGCGGCAGTTCCAATGCGCTGTCCAGCACGAGACGCACCGGAGAACGCGCCTCACAGCCTTCCAGACGACAGGTCAGCATGGGATCATCGGCCTTCACAGTGCCAATACCCACCAGAATGGCATCCATATGAGCGCGCATCATGTGAGAGCGCACCCGCGCCTCCGCCCCGGTGATGACAGCCGGGCGAGGCCCCGCCAGACCGGCCTTGCCATCCGCCGACAATGCCAGTTTCAGCAGCACATGCGGGCGGCCTTCCGTAACACGGCGAATATGCCCGGCATGATCGGATAAGGCCGCTTCCGCGCCCACACCGGCCGAGACCCAAATACCCGCGGCCCGCAACCGCGCAATGCCACGGCCCTTCACGCGCTGATCGGGATCTTCCACGGCCACGACGACACGCCGCACGCCGGCAGCAATCACCGCATCGGCACAAGGCGGGGTGCGGCCATGGTGAGAACAAGGCTCCAGCGTAACGTAAAGCGTGGAACCGGCTGCGGCCTCCCCCGCCTGTGCGAGAGCCTGCGGCTCGGCATGAGGCCGGCCCGCCGGAGCTGTCGCCGCCGCGCCGATCACTTGCGGACCCTGCGCTCCATGCTGCACAACCACAGCCCCGACAGACGGATTGGGCCAGGTGCGGCCCAGCCCCGTACGGCCTACGGCCAGCGCCTCGGCCATGAAACGCTCATCTTCTTCCGGCGAGGTCACACCCGCAGCGGAAGCCGGCGGAGCGAAGGTGCCCTTGGCCGCAAAATCACGTGATGAAGACATGCTTATTGCAGCCCGCCCTGCGAAGAAGGCGCATCGGGTGCTGTCGTCTTTTCAGAAGAGTCTGCCTCATCGTGCGGCATGCCCATTCGCGCACCCGTGGAGCCCTCCTCTTCGACGATCTGCCCCAGTTCGGCCAGCGCATTTTCAAAATCCTTGGCCTCGCGAAAATCGCGATAGACCGAGGCGAAGCGCACATAGGCCACATCATCAATCTGCTTCAGCCCCTCCATCACCATCTCTCCGATGATGCCGGAGGAGACTTCCGGCTCGCCCAGACTTTCCAGCTGTCGCACAAGGCCGGAGAGCATCCGCTCCACCCTGTCATGATCGACAGGACGCTTGCGCAGCGCCACTTCAACCGACCGCGCCAGTTTGTCCCGGTCAAACGGAACACGCCGCCCGGATCGCTTCAGCACAGTCAACTCACGCAGTTGCACGCGCTCAAAGGTGGTGAAGCGCCCGCCGCAATCCGAACAAATGCGCCTGCGGCGGATGGCCGTGCTGTCATCGGTCGGCCGGCTATCCTTCACCTGGGTATCCAGGCTGCTGCAATAGGGGCACCGCATGACTAACCGCCTCCGCCACAGGTCATATCCCTGAGGAAATCAGAGCCCTGAAATCAGAGGCCCGGATAGATGGGGAACTTCTTCAGCAGCGCGGCGACCTTGCCCCGCACGGCTTCTTCCACCAGTGAATCCTCATCCGTCTTCTTCTGGGAGAGCACATTCAGCACCTCGGCGATGAAATCACCAATCTGCCGGAACTCTTCCTTGCCGAAACCGCGCGTGGTGCCGGCCGGTGTGCCAAGACGCACGCCGGAAGTGATGAAGGGCTTTTCCGGGTCAAACGGAATGCCATTCTTGTTGCAGGTGATGTGAGCCCGGCCCAGCGCGCTCTCCGAAACCTTGCCGGTGAGGCCCTTGGGGCGAAGATCCACCAGCATCAGATGGGTATCCGTGCCACCGGAGACGATATCGAAGCCATGGCCTTTCAGGGTCTCGGCCAAGACCTTCGCATTCTCCACCACATTGTTCGCATAGGTCTTGAATTCGGGGCGCAGCGCCTCACCGAAGGCCACGGCCTTGCCGGCGATGACATGCATGAGCGGCCCACCCTGAATGCCGGGGAAGATGGCGGAATTGATCTTCTTCGCCAGAGCCTCGTCATTGGTCAGAATCATGCCGCCGCGCGGGCCACGCAGGGTCTTGTGAGTCGTGGTGGTGACCACATGGGCATGGGGGAACGGGCTGGGATGCGCGCCGCCCGCCACCAGGCCAGCGAAATGCGCCATGTCCACCATCAGCAAAGCGCCGACACTATCCGCGATCTCACGCATCTTCGCGAAATCAATGATGCGCGGATAAGCAGAGCCACCGGCCACGATCAGCTTCGGCTTGTGCTGATCCGCGAGGCGGGCCACCTCGTCATAATCAATGCGGTGATCGTCCTGCTTCACCATATAAGGCACGGCATTGAACCACTTACCGGACATATTGACCGGCGCGCCGTGGGTCAGATGGCCACCTGCGGCAAGGTTCAGGCCCAGATAGGTATCGCCCGGCTGCAACACGGCGAAAAACACCCCTTGATTCGCCTGGCTGCCGGAATTGGGCTGCACATTGGCGAAGGCGCAGCCAAACAGCTTCTTGGCGCGCTCAATGGCGAGGTCTTCCACCACATCCACATACTGACAACCGCCATAATAGCGCTTGCCGGGATAACCTTCTGCATATTTGTTGGTGAGCACCGAGCCCTGTGCTTCCAGAACAGCGCGAGAAACGATGTTTTCCGAAGCAATGAGTTCGATCTCATCGCGCTGACGACCCAGTTCCGCCTTCACCGCGCCGATGATCTCGGGATCAATCTCGGCGAGAGAGGCGGTGAAAAAGCGGTTCAATTCCTCCGGGCTGGAGGCGGTCGTCGCGTCATGCGAAGCCATGGCGGGTCTCCGGTGATATCGGGCTCAGCGCTCCGCGGCCAGTATGGGGACCAGAGCCATGGCGTTTGGCCATGAAGCTCATATCCATGCAGGCTGGAGCGGTTTCAGCGCTTATCACAGCGTGCGCCTTAAGTCCAAACAAGCGGGGCTGCGACAAAAACATCGCTGCCCCGCTTTTGCCTCATGAACATTGCCGGCTCAGCGCCGGGTGAAGTTCACCGGCACACTGAAGGTCGCTCCCCTGCCATCCGGTGGCCGCGGGAAGGGATTGGCCCGGCGCACCGTGGCCACGGCTTCCCGATCGAGCACGGAAGAACCGGAGGAGCGCACCAGCGCTACAGATGTCAGGCGGCCGGAACCATTCAGCGAGAACCGCACCACGGGCCGGCCCGTCACTCTTTCCGCCCCCCGCGGATAACGCTTGTAGCGGTTGAGATGGGCGGAAACGCGAGAGGCCCAGGTGGCGCGTGCACGTGAGTTGCTGGCGCTGGCTCCCGCTGAAGGCGCAGCCGTATTGCGCGCCCGCGGTGCATCAGAACGGGGTGCGGCTGTGGTGGCCGGCGCAGGTTTGCTCCGCTTGGGGCGCGCCTTGGGTTTGGCCTTTTCCCTGGGCTTGGGCTCCGGCTTTTCAGCCTCCTGCGGCATATCCTTCGGCTTGGGTTGCGGCAGCACCACATCTGACAGCGCAGGCGTGGGTTCCAGCTCGGGAATATCCTCCTCCACCTGCTCCTGAACAGGCTCTGGCGGGGGCGTCTGCTCATCCGGCGTGTCTTCCGGCGGCTTGTCCTCCGGCACATCCGGTGCCTGCACAGCGGGGAGACCCGGCGCAACATCATCCTGCTGCTGTTCGGAGCTGACCGGCATGGGGGCCAGTTCCACCATCACGGCGGCGGGGGGCGGCTCCGCCGGCGCCTCCTGCTGCCAATACAGGGCGGCATAAACCGCCACAGAATGGGCCAGCAGAATGAACAGCCCGGCAACAACCCACACCACAATCAGCCGTGGCAGGTGCGCCTTGTCAAAATCGTGCCAACGCGCCCCTCTCACCGGGCTGCTCCGGCGGCGGCAGGCGTTGCAGAGGGTGCAGCAGGCGGCAATGCGCCTGCTGCGACAGGGGCAGCCCCCTCTTGCCCGGAGACCGTACCTTCGAGCCCGACAAGAGCCACCTTGAGATAGCCGGCCTCGCGCAGCAGATTCATCACGCCCATCACATCACCATAAGATACGGCCTTGTCAGCCCGCACGAAGACGCGCTGCTCGTGATCGGATTGGGTGATCCTGTTCAGCGCGGCCCCAAGCGCATCGCGCGGAATGGTCTCATCCCCCAGTGACAGGCTGAGATCCTTCTTCAGAGAGAGGAAGAGCGGCTTGTCCGGCCTGGCCTGCGGCCGAGCGTTGGAACTGGGCAAATCCACCGGAATATCCACGGTGGCGAGAGGAGCCGCCACCATGAAGATGATGAGAAGAACCAGCATCACGTCGATAAAGGGCGTGACATTGATCTCATGATTCTCGGCGAGTTCATCCCCGCCATGGTCTAGCTTGGCCACCATGAAACCCGCCTGTCACTCGGCCGCCGCGCGCAGAGCGGGCTTGCCTTCGTCACGCGCTTCCCGGTCCAGATCTCGGGAGAGATGGCGCAGCACTTCCGAAGAGGTATCCGCAAGACTGGCCCGATAGCCGGCAATCGCGCGGGCGAACACATTATAAATGACCACCGCCGGAATAGCGGCGACAAGACCAATCGCGGTCGCCAGAAGCGCCTCGGCGATACCCGGCGCAACAATGGCGAGATTGGTCGTCTGCGCTTTCGAAATGCCGATAAAGCTGTTCATGATGCCCCAGACAGTGCCGAACAGGCCCACAAATGGCGCAGTCGCGCCAATAGTGGCCAGAATGCCGGTGCCGGCCTGCATCCGGCGGCCCGCCGCCGCCTCTATGCGGTTCAGAACCACCACCACACGTTCCTTCACGCCATCCGCCGGCAAGCCTTCAGAAGCCTTCCACTCATCCAGCGCAGCCACCAGGGCCGCCTGCGCCGGGCCCTGACCATTCGGCATCAGGCGGGCGGCTTCTTCCAGCGTTGCAGAATTGCGCAACACTTTCAGCGTGCGGCGCACGGTGCGGCGGGCAATAGCCAGCTCAAGCGACTTCGCCACCCAGATTGTCCATGTCACCACGGAGGCGAAGGCGAGGCCTATCATCACCGCCTTCACCACCCAATCCGCTGCCATGAACATGCCCCAGGGGGACAAATCATGCGGCAGGGTGGATGCGGGCGCGTTGAGATTATCCATGAAAGAACCGGTGTCAGCCTCTTCAGCAGCTGGTTCATCGGCGATGGTTTCAGGCGCAGAAGCCTGATTGTCGCCCTGTCCCGCCCCCTGCCTTGCCCCCTGTCCTTGCGCACTCTCTTGTGCCGTTTCAGCGGTAGAAAGCGTCTGTCCGGCGTCTGCTGGAGCGGTCGTCTGTGCCGGAGCCTGCGCCGCAGAAGCCGCCGGCACAGGTGCGGATGAAGCCGGGGCAGCCCCACTTCCAGAGGGCACAGGGGGTGGCGCATCTTGTGTGGAAGACGTTTCAGCAACGGGCGCGGCAGATGAGGCCGGCGCGGGCTGGGCCGGCTCCGGGTTCGTCGCCTGTGGGGCGGAATCGTAGGCGCCGCCCTGAGCTGGTGCAGAATGATAAACCTGCGCCGAAGCAACAGGAGCGCTCAAAATGAAAGAAGCAAAAAGGGTCGCCCCAATCAGAAAACGACCAGATTTCCAACCCATCTCTGGGCGGTCATGAATGCGGAGGGGCATCACGCGTCACCGGAATACAAACCGAATTAAAGACCGCAGCCCAACACGACCGGAAACAACCCGGACGGTCACTGCTACCGCGGCGGCTCCATTCCAATTTATCGCAAATGCCGAACGCTCGCCATGCCTCGGCACGCACATGCCACATCCACCACGCACTTCCATAAGTACATGATATTACGAGAGATTTAAACCAAAAGCGAAGCTATTGCGCAGCGCTCGCAAACCTTGGAACCGCTCAAGAGTGCGATTCACTCCTAAAAGCAGAAGCAGGGACAGACTCAGCCTCACGCCTCAGGGCAGCTCTATGACCTTACCTTCACGCAACGTCACCCGGCGATCCATCCGGGCCGCCAGCTCCATATTATGGGTGGCGATGAGCGCCGCGACGCCCGTGGCCTGCACCAGTTCGGTCAGAGCATCAAAAACATGAGCAGATGTTTTGGGATCGAGATTCCCTGTCGGCTCATCAGCCAGAAGCAGACGAGGCGCATTGGCCAGCGCACGCGCAATGGCCACACGCTGCTGTTCCCCCCCGGACAGTTCCGCCGGGCGATGGGTGAGGCGTTCCCCAAGGCCAAGATAAGCGAGCAGTTCCTCTGCCCGCTGATTGGCCTCCTTGTGGGCAAGCCCGCGGATCATCTGCGGCATGGCCACATTTTCCAGCGCAGTGAATTCGCCCAGCAGGTGATGGAACTGATAGACGAAACCAATGCTCAACCGACGGATCCGCGTCCGTTCGGCATCGCTCAGTTGGGCGGTGGGCTGGCCATCAATGAAGACTTCACCCTCATCGGAATGTTCCAGCAGCCCGGCCACATGCAGCAGGGTGGATTTGCCGGTGCCGGAAGGCGCGACCAGAGCCACGGACTGCCCGTGCGCAATGGCCAGATCAGCCGCGCGCAGAATCTCCAGTTTGCGCCCCTCGCCTTCCCCATAGCTGCGCACAACTCCGGCCAGCGCAAGGGCAAGACGCGGTTTTGGAGGCGTGTGAAGGCACTGCTCCAGACCCATGGCGGTCTCCTCTGGCGTGGATGAACGGACCATCACTCGTATCTCAGCGCCTCAACCGGATCGAGCCGGGCGGCCCGCCAGGAAGGATAAAGGGTGGCCAGAAGAGACAACACCAGAGCCATCACCACAACAGTTGCGGTTTCACCCACATCCATCTCGGCCGGCAACCGGCTGAGATAATAAAGCTCTGGTGAAAACAGCTCCGTGGCCGTGATCCAGGAAATGAACTGGCGTATGGCCTCGATATTCCAGCACACCAGCACCCCCAGCACGAAGCCCACCAGCGTACCCACCACGCCAATGGAAGCCCCCGTAATGAGGAAGATGCGCATGATGGCCCCCTGTGTGGCCCCCATGGTGCGCAGAATGGCGATGTCGTGCCCCTTGTCTTTCACCAGCATGATGAGGCCGGAAATGATGTTCAGCGCCGCCACCAGCACAATCAGGGTGAGAATAAGGAACATGACGTTCCGCTCCACCTGCAAGGCGTTGAAGAACGTGGCGTTGCGCTGCCTCCAGTCCACCAGATAGACTGGCCGCTGCGCACCCGCCTCAATGGCCCCGCGCAATTCGCCCACATCATCGGGATTGTCGACATAAACCTCAATGGCGTTCACATCGCCATTATGGTTGAAATAGGCTTGCGCCTCATCCAGCGGCATGAAGACGAAGGCGCCATCATATTCAGACATGCCGACTTCAAAAATGGCGCCGACCTTGTAGACCTTGATGCGTGGAGACGTGCCCATGGGCGTAACCGCGCCGCGAGGCGAAACAATGGTGATATTATCGCCCGCGCGCAGCGAGAGCTGATCCGCAAGGCGCTTGCCGATGGCCAGCCCCTGCCCCTTGTCGAACCCCTCCAGTGTTCCGCTCTTGATATTACCGGCCACGGAAGGCAGTTCACGCAGGCTTTTTTCGGAGAGACCGCGCACCAGCACGCCAGAGGCCCCGAACTGGGATGACGCCAGCGCCTGCCCCTCCACAAGCGGCACGGCGAAGCGCACCCCATTGAGACCGGCGATGCGCTTGGCGACTTCATCATAATCGGTCAGCGGACTTTCCAGAGGCTGCACCAGCACATGGCCGTTCAACCCCAGAATCTTGCTGAGCAACTCCTGCCGAAAGCCGTTCATCACCGCCATGACGATGATGAGCGTGGCCACACCCAGCATGATTCCCAGAAAGGAGAAACCGGCGATGACCGAGATGAAACCTTCCTTGCGCCGGGCCCGCAGATAGCGCAGCGACAGCATCCACTCAAACGCCGCGAACGGGCGTGTGCCGGTGGGTTCCTCGTCCTTTGCCACAGCGGCCCCGTTCGCCGTCATCGCCTCTGCCTCATTTCTTCAGGCTCACGCCTTCAGCCGCTCCAGAATATCTCCGGGAGCAATCTGCTCGCGGCTGCCATCGACGCGGCGCTTCAGTTCCACCTTCCCCTCGGCAAGGCCACGCGGGCCCACGAGGATCTGCCACGGCAAGCCGATGAGATCCGCCGTCGCGAATTTTGCGCCCGGCCGCTCCTCGGTGTCGTCATAGAGCACATCATAACCGGCAGCCGTGAGCGAGGCGTAAAGCTGCTCACACGCCGCTTCCGTTTCGCTGTTGCCCGCCTTCAGATTGAGAATACCCACCTGGAAAGGCGCCACCGCATCCGGCCAGATGATTCCCGCCTCATCATGGGAGGCTTCGATCATGGCAGCCACGAGGCGGGAGGGGCCGATACCATAGGAACCCATCTGGATGGGATGCTGCTGGCCATCCGGCCCCAGCACCTGTGCGCCAAACGGGGCCGAGTATTTTGTGCCGAAATAGAAGATATGCCCCACCTCGATGCCACGTGCAGCAAGACGCTTGCCTTCGGGAATGGCATTGAAAGCAGCTTCGTCATGCTTTTCCGAAGTGGCGGCATAAAGCGAGGTCCACTTGTCGAAAATGCCCTGCAAGCCTTCGGCATCATCAAAATTCACATCGGCCGGCGGCGGCGCCATATCCAGGAAATCGCCATGGCAGAACACCTCGCTCTCGCCGGTGGAGGCCAGAATGATGAACTCATGCGAAAGGTTGCCGCCAATGGGGCCGGTGTCAGCCATCATGGGAATGGCCTTCAGCCCCATGCGCGAGAAGGTGCGCAGATAAGCCGCGAACATCTTGTTGTAGGAGTGGCGCGCACCCTCCGGCGTCAGATCGAAGGAATAGGCATCCTTCATGAGGAATTCGCGTGAGCGGTAGACACCAAAGCGCGGGCGCACCTCATCGCGGAACTTCCACTGGATATGGTAGAGGTTCAGCGGCAACGCCTTGTAAGACTTCACATAGGCGCGGACGATATCGGTGATCATTTCCTCATTGGTGGGGCCGAAGAGCATTTCACGCTCGTGCCGATCCCGAATGCGCAGCATCTCCTTGCCATAATCATCATAGCGCCCGCTCTCGCGCCACAAATCCGCAGACTGAATGGTAGGCATGAGCAGTTCATTGCCGCCAGCGCGATTCTGCTCTTCACGGATGATGTTGCAGATCTTGGTGAGCACACGGTGACCCAGCGGCAGCCAGGCATAAATGCCCGCAGCTTCCTGGCGGATCATGCCGGCACGCAGCATCAGCCGGTGGGAAACGATCTCCGCCTCCTTCGGCACTTCACGGAGAATCGGCAGGAAATAACGAGAGAGGCGCATCGACGTGCTCAAAGGCTGGGGTGAAAAAAGCTGAGTGTGACAGAAAGCTGATGACTGACCAAAACACAAGCCCACTGAAGGACGCCGAACATTCGTTACGCATATTGCGACGCACAATAACTCTTATTGCGGCGCATGAGTGACAAACGACAGTTTCTTGTTCTATTTTGAGCGCGCCAAAGAAAGGGGATCGTCACTCGCCTGGTGCGCCAGGCAGTGCATACGGTCTGGGTCTCGGGAGGATTCGAAAATAACGCCAGCCGTTGCCATCCATGGGATAGGCAACAGGATATGGCGATCACGGAAAGCCACCCTCGAAGCAAAGGCCGGCGAAGACTGGCAGCTCAGGAAGTGGCACCGTGAAATGAAAGAGGCGAGACCACCGGGTCTCGCCTTTTCTTTTGGAATCAAGCTCCTAGCGCGAATATCAGCCCGGCCGAAACTTGCATCCATACATTGATGCAAGTTCTTTTCGCAGCCCCCGACCTTCAGCCCACCTTTGTTGCCAACTATCTTTTGCAATGCCGCATACGTCAATTCATGGATACAAGAGGCGCATTTCCCCCTGCGCAGAGCGGCCATGTTTCCACCACTTGTGCTTCTGATCTCCTCACACACCCCCCGGTCACGACAGAATCGGCCCAAGAGATTCGCGCAGGGAATCAGCCTGCTCTTGCCTGATGATCTGAAATCTCTGGTTGCCCCGCACAAAAAAGGCCCCGGAAAATATCCGGGGCCTTTTAGGGTCGTTTGAAATTCACCCTGCTTCACTTGCAAAATCAGCCTGTCGAAACGCCCCGCATCTTCAGATAAGCGATAATCGCCGTCAAAAGTGCGGCCACGAAACTACTCGAAAGCAACAGGGCCAACAGAGGGATTCGAGCCGGCATCCGACTCCTTTCCTCACTGCGAGCCTTCGCAACCGAAACCTGACGCCTGTTCCACAGCAGCACGACAAGCATTGTGCCACACCATGTTGCGAGAAAGATCGCGACAACAGCTCCTAGGGACATTCTGCCTCGCGTAGTTCACTCGCAATGGGGCTCATCTTGGGTGGAAGGCGAGATCAGGCCTGCTCGAGTTCAACCAGCGTGCCGTTAAAATCCTTCGGATGCAGGAACAACACCGGCTTGCCATGCGCGCCGATCTTCGGCTCGCCATTGCCCAGAACGCGCGCACCATTGGCCTTCAGCTTGTCCCGCGCGGCAATGATGTCATCCACCTCGTAGCAGATGTGGTGAATGCCACCATCAGCATTACGCTCAAGGAACTTGGCAATGGGGGAGTTTTCACCCAGCGGCTCCAACAGCTCGATCTTGGTGTTGGGCAGCTCGATGAAAACAGTGGTCACACCGTGCTCTGGCTGGGGCACAGCCTCGGAAACGGTCGCCCCCATCGTATCGCGATACAGGGCTGTGGCGGCCGCAATATCCGGCACTGCAATGGCGACGTGGTTCAGCCGTCCGATCATGTATCCTCACCTTTCCCTGATGCGAGTGGGGGCACCAGCCCGCAATACGACAATATCTTTCTATTACACATCCAGTACATGGACGTGGCAAACCGGCTTTTTGCCCCAGACGGCATTCACCGATCCCCGCACGGCGCGTTCCAGCGATTCAGCCATCGCATCGGGATCACGCCGCCGAGCGCGCGGCATATTTTCCAGCGCATTCACGACCGTATCCAGAACATGATCCAGCATATCCACGCCGCCTTCGCCGCGCTCTGGAATACCGCTCAGTTCCACAGAGGGGTCGCTAACCAGCCCGCCCTTCTTATCGACAGCTACCGCAACTGAGATGGTGCCCACATAGCTGAGCTTGCGGCGCTCGCGCAGACTGCGTGTTTCTTCCGGCACCAGTAGGCGAGCATCCTTGTAAAGACGCCCAAATGGCACCTCCCCCACACGCTCGGCCGGGCCGGGAGCCAGACGAATGACCTGCCCATCATAGCAGTTCACCACTTCCGGCACACCAAGGGCACGCGCCAGTTGGGCATGCGCATGCAAATGCAATGCCTCTCCGTGAACAGGCACTGCCAGCGTCGGCTTCACCAGTCTGTACATCTCTTCCAGTTCGCCACGGCGCGGATGCCCGGAGACATGAACCAGCTCGTCACGATCCGTCATCACCTCCACGCCCCTCTTGACGAGCGCATTGATGATATCATTGACGAACTTCTCATTGCCCGGAATCGTCCGTGATGAGAAAACCACCAGATCTCCCGGTGCGAATGAAATTTCTGGGTGGTCATTATTGGCGATCCGCCGCAGAGCAGCGCGTGGCTCACCCTGACTGCCTGTCAGGATGGCGACAACCTTGCTGCGATCAAGATAGCTGTAAGATTCCGGAGTACGGAAGGGCGGCACACCATTCAACAGCCCCTGCTCACGCGCCACGGCGATGATCCGCTCCATCGCCCGGCCCACCACCACGACCTCACGGCCATTGGCATAAGCCGCCTCCGCAATGGAACGAATGCGAGCGACATTGGAGGAGAATGTCGTGAAGGCCACGCGGTGCTGAGCCTTGCCGATAATCTCTTTCAGCGAAGCCGCAACATCAGCTTCCGAAGGAGACTGACCATCACGCGTGGCGTTGGTGGAATCGCAAACCAGAGCCCGCACACCTTCAGCGCCAAGCTCAGCCAATCGTGCGGTATCCGTGCTGTGCCCCACACCCGGTGTCGGATCCAGCTTCCAATCGCCCGTATGCACGACAAGGCCTGCGGCCGTACGAACAGCAACGGCGTGGCTATCAGGAATGGAATGGGCAACCGGAACAAATTCCAGATCGAAGGGGCCCAGCTGAAAACGCTCGCCCCCCCGGACAACTGTAACCGGCAGATCTGAAGGCGCTCCGGGCTCCCCGGCCCGCTTGGCCTCCAACAGGCCGGCAGTAAATGCACTTGTGTAGATTGGACACCCGACGCGCGGCCATAAATCGAGAACCGCACCGATATGGTCTTCATGACCATGGGTGATAAGCAGTCCGACAATATTGTCTTTTTCGGCCTCAAGAAAGCGAATATCCGGCAGAACCAGATCCACCCCCGGCGCTTCATCACCTGCGAAGCTCATACCGAAATCAACAATCAGCCAGCGACGGGACTGACGCGGGCCAAAACCATAAAGAGCGAGGTTCATTCCGATCTCGCCCACCCCACCAAGGGGGACGAAGACCAGTTCATCACTGGCAGTCATGATCTCCGCTCACTTCCAAGAGAATGTGCCACCCCACAAAGATGTGGAGTGGCACTGTTTTCATCAATCGTTCGGCCCGTTTCCGCAGTTTGGGCAACGGGCATCAAAGAATGGGTAGCGGGGCCAGGCACCCGACTATTCCGGCAGGCGCAGAGAAACATCCCCAGCGGTGATAATTTCCGCGACCCCATCACGGCGACGCAACATCATAGCCCCACGGGCATCAATGTTTTCAAATCGGCCGATCACCTCTCGCTCACCGATACGCACGCTGACCTGATCTCCCATGCCCAGAGCATGTCGCATCCAGTCTGTGCGAATAGCGGCAAAGCCATTCCCTGCATTCCACTGATTGAGGCGGACAGCCATGGCAAGATCAAGTGCTTCCAGCAAACGATCCGGCGCCGTGGGAGCCCCTGCCTTTTCCAGGCATGTTGCCCGATATGGCAGATCATCCGGATGGTGCAGGCAATTTACGCCAAAACCGATCACAGCTGCGGGCCGACCATGCAGATCGGCCCCGCCTTCAACCAAAATGCCGGACAGCTTTCCGCCATCCAGCAACAGATCATTCGGCCATTTCAGCTTCAGAAGCTCGGGATTGAGCTGCGGTGCTGCGGAGAGAACCGCATCACGCACAGCAAGCCCGGCCACGAAGCAAAGCTGAGCCAGATTTGCCATAGGCGCCGGATTTGGCAGCACCAGAGAGGCAAACAGATTGCCCAGTTCCGATGTCCAGCTCCGGCCCCGCCGGCCCCGCCCTGCTGTTTGAACATCGCTCACCAGCCAGACGGGCATCGTCTCGCCACGAGCGAGACGCGCCAATCCTTCGGCATTGGTAGAGCCGATTTCAGTGAAGCGGATGATGGGAACCGTAGAACCCTGAAATTCGTATTTCGCCATAGCTCAAAATAGTGAACGGGCAGCAGCGCCCGCCGCCTCTATCAAAGGAGCGGGATAGACGAAATAGAAGATCGTGAAAAGCCCACTGACGCCAAGAACAGCCTTCAGCTCAGACGGCATGGGGTCAAACGCTTCTGCGGGCTCATCAAAATACATCACCTTGACAACACGCAGATAGTAGTAGGCACCCACGACAGAGGAGAGCACGCCAATCACCGCAAGCCCGTACAGGCCAGCTTCGATAGCCGCGATGAAGACATAGTATTTGGCGAGGAAGCCCGCCAGCGGAGGGATACCCGCCAGAGAGAACATCAGTGCGCCCAGCATCAGAGCCATGAGCGGATTGGTGCGCGACAGGCCAGCCAGATCGTCAATATTCTCCACAGCCTGCCCCTTGCGACGCATGGACAGAATGCAGGCGAAGCTTCCCAGCGTCATGACCACATAAATGGCCATATACACCAGCACGCCACGCACACCCTCAGACGTCGCAGCAGCAAGCCCCACAAGAGCGAAGCCCATATGACCAATAGAGGAATATGCCATCAGACGCTTGATGTTGCGCTGGCCAATCGCTGCGAAAGCGCCCAGCACCATGGAAGCAACCGACACAAAGGCGACGATCTGCTGCCAGTCATGCTGAATGTTCGGGAAAGCCTCCGTGACGATACGAATGAAGATCGCCATCCCCGCCACCTTGGGCGCGGAGGCGAAGAACACCGTCACCGGAGTGGGTGCGCCCTCATACACATCCGGCGTCCACATATGGAAAGGAACAGCCGAAATCTTGAAGCACAGGCCCGCCAAAACGAACACCAGACCAAAAACCAGCCCCAGGCTCGGCTCACGTGCGGCATCGGCAATAGCGTGGAAGTTCACCGAACCGGTGAAACCATAAACCAGAGATGCACCATAAAGCAGCATGCCGGAAGAAAGAGCACCCAGCACGAAATACTTCAGGCCCGCCTCTGTGGAGCGCACGGAATCCCGATTGATGGCTGCCACCACATAAAGTGAGAGGCTCATCAGTTCGAGGCCAAGATACAGCGCGATGAAATCACCCGCGGCCACCAGCATGCACATGCCCAGCACAGCCAGAAGGATGAGCACGGCATATTCAAACTTGGCCTGCTTTTCACGGTTCAGCCAATCCACCGCCATGATGAGCGAGACCGCTGCGCCGATAATGGCCAGCATCTGCATGAAACGGCTGAACGGCCCGATGACCAAGGAGCCATGGAAGGCCACTGTTTCACCACCGGGCCCAAGCACCACCAGAACGCCGGCAGCAACAAGCACGGCGATGGCGAGGCCAGTAACGAAATTGGCGGCCGCCTCTCCGCGGATCGCACCGATAAGGATCAGTACGATAGCGGAGATGGCAAGCACGAGTTCGGGCAGAACCGCGCCAATGGGAGGCAGGAGCTGCGACATAGCGACCTCGCGATCAGAAGGGCAGGATGAGCGCGGTCTTGACCGCACCCGTCACCACGTCTGTGCGCGCGAGAACCGCGTTCACCGCACCTGACGTCATGTTGAGGATAGGCATGGGCCACACACCGAACAGAATGGTGAGAACAACCAGCGGCACCATAATCACCACTTCGCGCGGCGACAGATCCAGAATGTGCTTCAGGTTCTCCTTTTCGAGCGGCCCGAAGATCACCCGCCAGTAGAGCCACAGCGCATAACCGGCCGAGAGGATGATGCCCGTGGCCGCAAAAAAGGCCACCCAGGTGTTCCGCTCGAAAACAGACAACATGGTGAGGAACTCACCCACAAAGCCCGATGTCCCCGGCAAACCGATATTGGCCATGGTGAAGATCATCATCACCGTTGCATAGAGCGGCATCCGCTTTGCAAGGCCGCCATAGGCCGCAATCTGACGCGTATGCATACGGTCATAGATCACACCCACGCACAGGAAGAGCGCACCGGATACGAAGCCGTGCGAGATCATGAGGAACATCGCCCCCTGAAGCCCGGCCTCATTCATGGCGAAGATCCCCATGGTGACGAAGCCCATATGCGCGACAGAGGAATAAGCCACCAGCTTCTTCATGTCATCCTGCACCAACGCCACAAGCGAGGTGTAGATGATGGCCACCACAGACAGCGTGTAGACCATCGGCGCGAAGAAAGCGCTCGCTTCCGGGAACATCGGCAGAGAGAAGCGCAGGAAGCCATAGCCACCCATCTTCAGCAGAACACCTGCAAGAATGACGGAGCCTGCCGTCGGCGCTTCCACATGGGTGTCGGGCAACCAGGTATGCACTGGCCACATCGGCATCTTCACTGCGAAAGAGGCGAAGAAGGCCAGCCAAAGCCAGATCTGCATGCCTGCCGGGAAACCGTAAGTCATCAGGGTCGGCACATCCGTGGTGCCGGCCTGCCAGTACATGGCCATGATGGCGAGCATCATCAGCACGGAACCGGTCAGCGTGTAGAGGAAGAACTTGAAAGCCGCATAAATACGGCGCGGTCCGCCCCACACACCAATGATGAGGAACATCGGGATCAGGCCGCCTTCAAAGAAGAAGTAGAAGAGGACAAGATCAAGCGCACAGAAGGTACCGATCATCATGGTCTCAAGAACCATGAAGGCGATCATATATTCCTTCACCCGCGTATGTACGCTCTGCCACGATGCAAGGATCGCGAAAGGCATCAAAAAGGTGGTGAGCAGAACGAAAGGCAGGGAAATACCATCGACGCCCATATGATAAGACGCGACATCACCCAGCCACGGGGTTTTCTCTACAAACTGGAAGCCGGAATCCGCATAATCGAAATTCGGCAACAGAATGAGAGACACCACGAAGGTGACAAGGGTGGTCCACAACGCCACCCAACGCGCGTTGCGCGCCGCCACCTCTTCATCACCCCGCACCAAAAAGATGAAGAGCGCGCCGACGAGCGGCAGGAAGGTGACGACGGAGAGGATAGGCCAGTTGATCATGGCATCACACTCCGACGAACATGAACCAGGTGAGCAGGGCCGCGACGCCGATCAGCATCACGAAGGCGTAATGATAGAGGTAGCCGGTCTGCAACCGCACGGCGCGGCCCGTAATATCCAGCACCCGGGCAGAGACACCATCCGGTCCGAAACCGTCAATGATGGTGCCATCGCCCCGCTTCCACAACAGCCGGCCAAGCCAGACTGCGGGACGCACGAAGATCACATTGTAGATCTCGTCGAAGTACCACTTGTTGAGCAACAGGCGGTAAAGGCCATTGTAATTCCGGGCCAGCGCCACCGGCACTTCCGGCGACAGCACGTAGAACCACAGGGCGACGACGAAACCGATCAGCATCAGGAATGTCGGAGCCAGAACCAGCAGCGCAGGCATATCGTGCATGGCGTGCAACACATGGTTCTCAGCACCCAGATAGATGGAATCCCGGAAGAAGGCTTCTACATCGTGACCCACGAAGACGGGGTACAGCAGATAACCCGCGACCATCGCCGCGACACTGAGGATCGCCAGAGGAATGGTCATGACCAGAGGAGATTCATGCGCATGATCGTATGCGTGCTGATCCCGCGGCTTCCCGTGGAAGGTCATGAACACCAGACGCCAAGAGTAGAAGGACGTCAGACCCGCCGCCGTGACCGTCATGATCCAGCCATAGAGCGAGAAATTACTCGCGCTCGAATAGGCAGCCTCAATGATGGCATCCTTGGAATAATACCCAGCGGTGAAAGGAAAGCCGGTAATGGCCAGCGTCCCAATCAACATGGTCAGATAGGTAAATGGCACCTTCTTCCAGAGGCCGCCCATCTTACGCATGTCCTGCTCATGGTGCATCGCAACGATGACGGAGCCGGCGCACAAGAACAGCAGTGCTTTGAAGCTGGCATGTGTAAGCAGATGGAACAGACCAACCGAATAGGCCCCCGCACCCATGGCGGCAAACATGTAGCCGAGCTGAGAGCAGGTTGAGTAGGCGATCACCTTCTTGATGTCCGGCTGCACAAGAGCAATCGTCGCAGCGAAGAAGCAGGTCGTCGCACCCACCACCATCACCACATCCAGTGCGACAGGCGAAAGCTCAAAGATGGGCGACATACGCGCCACCATGAACACACCTGCCGTCACCATCGTCGCCGCATGGATCAGGGCAGAAACCGGGGTCGGGCCCTCCATGGCGTCAGGCAGCCATGTATGCAGGAGAAGCTGAGCGGACTTGCCCATCGCCCCAACAAAAAGCAGCAACGCGATGACCGTTGGCGCATCCCACTCGCCCCAAAGGAAGGAAATGTTCTGGCCGACCAATGCCGGCGCTTCCGCGAACACCTGATCGAATGCCAGAGAGCCCGTCATGAAGAAAAGCGCGAACATGCCCAACATGAAGCCGAAGTCACCCACGCGGTTGACCACAAAGGCCTTCATGGCCGCAGCATTCGGAGCCGGCTTTTCGAACCAGAAGCCGATCAGCAGATAAGAGGCCAGACCCACGCCTTCCCAGCCGAAGAACATCTGCACCAGATTATCGGCCGTCACCAGCATCAGCATGGCGAAGGTGAAGAGCGAGAGATAGGCGAAAAAGCGCGGCCGGCAAGGATCTTCATGCATGTACCCCATCGAGTACAGATGCACGAGAGCCGAAACCGTGGTCACCACGATCAGCATCACAGCCGTGATGGAATCGATGCGCAGGGCCCATTCGACCTTGAGGTCCCCAACGGTGAACCAATCCATCAGGACAATACGAATGTCCTGACCTTCGAAACCGACCTGGAAGAATGTAATCCAGGCCAGCCCGCAGGCGATGAAAAGCAGAGCCGTCGTAACCACCTCACTGGCCCGCGCACCAATAGTGCGCCCAAACAGGCCAGCAATCAGAAAGCCGACAAGGGGGAGGAAGACAATTGCCTGATACATGACCTCAACCCTTCATGGCGTTGATGTCCTCGACGGCGATCGAACCGCGATTGCGGTAGAACACCACGAGAATGGCAAGACCGATGGCCGCCTCTGCCGCCGCAACGGTCAAAACCAGCAGGGCGAAAATCTGCCCCACCAGGTTGCCCTGGAACACGGAGAAAGCCACGAGGTTGATATTGACGGCGAGCAGGATCAGCTCGACCGACATCAGGATAACGATCACATTCTTCCGGTTGAGGAAGATGCCGAGCGTGCCCAGCGTGAACAGGATCGCCCCGACAGTGAGATAGTGGGAGAGACCGATCTCCATGGCTGCCCCCTTACAGGCCCTGACCCGGGCGCACCTTGACAACCTCGAGAGTTTCCTCGGGCTGGCGCGCCACCTGGGCCGTGATGTTCTGTCGCCGGACATTGGGCTTGTGGCGCAGGGTGAGAACAATCGCCCCGATCATGGCCACCAGCAGCACAAAGCCCGCCGCCTGGAAGAAATAGATATAGTCAGTGTAGAGCACGCGGCCGATAGCCTGCACATTGGTCAGGGCATCATCACCGGGTGTTGCCGTCGCCACCATCCCCGAGAGGCTCGGAGCCGTAACCCAAGCCCCAACGACCAGCACCAACTCCGCAAGGAAAATCACCCCGATCAGAACACCCAAAGGCATGTACTGAAGGAACCCCTGACGAAGCTCCACGAAGTCCACGTCAAGCATCATGACGACGAAAAGGAACAACACCGCCACGGCACCGACATAAACGACGACGAGGATCAGGCCGAGAAACTCAGCACCGATCAGAATGAAAAGGCCGGCCGCGTTCACAAAAGCCAGGATCAGGAACAGAACCGACTGCACCGGATTGCGGGAGGAGATCACCATGACGGCGGACGCCACCAACACGAACGCGAAGAGATAGAAAAACGCTGCCGCGACACTCATGCGGAGAGCCCTCCCCTGCGCGACTGCATCGCGCCGTTCATCTTCGCACCACCACGCGCAATCGCAGCGTGTACGGTGCATGGATAGAATTGACCCATCCCGAAACCCACTCTCTGGTCCGGCACGGAACCGAACCGCTTCAAGTTACATCCATCGCACAGGGCGATAGATGACATTGACCAAAAACACCGCCAGATCAGCGATACGGTGCATCCAGAGCAATCGACCGCGCGATTTCCCGCTCCCAGCGGTCACCATTCGCGAGCAGTCGCTCCTTGTTGTAGTAGAGCTCTTCACGGGTTTCCGTGGCGAACTCGAAATTCGGCCCCTCGACAATGGCGTCCACCGGGCATGCTTCCTGACAAAAGCCGCAATAGATGCACTTCACCATGTCGATGTCGTAGCGGGTGGTGCGCCGGGTGCCATCATTCCGACGCGGGCCGGCTTCGATGGTAATGGCCTGCGCAGGGCAGATGGCTTCGCACAGCTTGCATGCAATGCAACGCTCTTCCCCATTGGGGTAACGGCGCAAGGCATGTTCCCCACGGAAACGGGGCGACAAAGGCCCCTTCTCGAAGGGATAGTTCAGGGTCGGCTTGGGCTGGAAGAAATAGCGCATGCCGAGAAAGAAAGCGGAGATAAATTCCGTCAGGAAGAAGGCGCGTGCGGCCTGATCCAGCTTCATGAGCGCTCTCCCATAGCCTTGAGGCAATCCGACTGAAGGATCTGAATGGCAATCATTGCGGCGCCATCCCTGAGAAGTGCAGCACACTGGCCACAACAACCACAGCCACCAGAGAAATCGGGAGGAACACCTTCCAACCCAGACGCATCAGCTGGTCATAGCGGTAGCGCGGCACAATGGCCTTCGCCATGGCGAAGAGGAAGAACATGAAGCAGACCTTGAGGATGAACCAAACAAGGCCCGGCACCCAGGTGAAGGGCGCGAACGGCAGAGGAGACAGCCAACCACCAAGGAACAGGATCGTCGCCAGAGCGCACATGGTCAGAATGGCCACATACTCACCAAGCATGAACAGCAGGTAAGGCGTCGAGCCATATTCTGTCATGAAGCCTGCAACCAGCTCCGATTCTGCCTCGACCAGATCGAAGGGCGGACGGTTGGTTTCAGCTAGCGCCGACACGTAGAAGATGACGAACATCGGCAGCAATGGCAGGAAATACCAGTTCAGCAGCCCCCACTCACCATCCTGTGCAGCGACGATCTGTGACAGATTCATGGAGCCGGCGCACATCAGCACGGTGAGAATGACGAAGCCGATGGAGACTTCATAAGACACCATCTGCGCTGCAGAGCGCAGCGAGGCCAGGAAGGGGTACTTCGAGTTGGAAGCCCAGCCGCCCATGATGACGCCATAAACACCCAGCGATGAAATGGCAAAGATGTAGAGTACGCCGACATTCAGATCAGCGATCACCCAACCTTCCGTCAGAGGCACCACGGCCCAGGCCGCCAGCGCCAGCACACAAGTGACCAATGGCGCCAGAAGGAAAAGCACCTTGTTGGCGCCTGCCGGAATGGTCGGCTCCTTGAAGACGAACTTCAACAGATCCGCGAAGGACTGGAACAGGCCGAACGGGCCCACAACGTTGGGACCACGCCGAATCTGCACAGCCGCCCAGATCTTGCGATCCGCAAGAAGAATGTAAGCGATGAAGACCAGCAGGGCCACCAGCAGGGCGAGGCTCTGTGCCAGGATAATCACCACCTGGAGAAGGGTATCCTGCCAGCTCATGTCCTTGTTCCCACGATGCTTTTAAGGTGCCCATTCAACCGCCCGCAGGCGGCGACGACGAAGAAGGTGCAGGACAGGCGAGAACGCGCCTGACCTGTGCTGGCGAACGTCTCTCTTCCGGGGAAGAGCGCTCGCTTGGTGTCACATCCACCCATCGGCTACTCCGCAGCTTCAGCAGCTGCGGACGAGCGCAGCGAAGAGCATTCCGCCATCACAGCCGAAGCCCGCGCGATGGGATTAGTGAGGAAGAAATCCTCAATAGCCGGTGCAAAAGGAGCGCTGTCCGTCTTGCCGCCGACCTGTGCCAGAGCTTCAATAGCGGCAGCATCTGCGGGTTCGATCACGTCAATCCGAGCAAAGTGCGGATGAGCGGTCACGAGAGCAGCCCGCAATCCAGCCAGATTATCAAATGGCAAGGTCTGCCCAAGCACTTCCGAAAGCGCGCGCAGCACGGCCCAGTCCTCGCGAGCTTCACCAGGCGGGAAAGCTGCACGATTGGCGAACTGCACCCGGCCTTCCGTATTCACATACAGGCCGGACTTCTCTGTATAAGCCGCACCCGGCAGAATGACATCCGCACGATGTGCGCCGCGATCCCCATGAGTGCCGAGATAGACAACGAACGCACCTGGCGCAACGTCCACCTCATCTGCCCCCATCAGGAAGGCCACATCCAGCCCGTTCGGAGCTGTCATTGCTTTTACATTCAAGCCGTCCTTGCCAGGAACAGCACCCACATCCAGCGCACCCACACGGGCGGCCGCCGTGTGCAGAACAGCAAAGCCGTTCCAGTCTTCCTTGATGGCACCGGTTGCCACGGCAACCTGAGCCGCCAGAGAAAGCACTGCCTCACCATCCGCGCGTGTCAAGGCACCCTGCCCCACAATCACCATCGGACGCTCGGCCTGACGCAGCGCGTCAGCAAAGGAGCCCTGCCCCGTCAGTGCTGCAAGGCTTTCAGGCCCGGCACCGAGATAGTCATAGCTATAAGTCAGGTCCACCTGCGGACCAATCAGGCCCACGCGCAATTCGCCTGTCCGCCACCGCTTGCGAATGCGGGCATTAACTACAGAAGCCTCGTGACGCGGGTCTGCGCCAACAAGCAGAATGGCATCCGCCTCTTCAATACCGGAAATGGACGGATTGAAGATATAAGTCGCGCGCCCCAGAGCTGGGTCAAGCGCAGCGCTATCCTGCCGGCAATCAATGCTGGACGAACCCAGCTTGCCCAAAAGCGTCTTCATCGCGAAGACCTCTTCCGTGCTGGCCAGATCACCCACAATAGCCCCGACGCGCTTTGGATTAGCCGCCCTCACCTTCTCGGCAATGAGCGCGAAAGCCTCATTCCATGAAGCGGGAACAAATCGCCCATCCTTGCGCACATAAGGGCGATCAAGGCGCTGGGTCTTCAGACCATCCCAAACGTAACGGGATTTGTCGGAGATCCACTCTTCGTTCACAGCATCATTGATGCGCGGCAGAATGCGCATCACTTCCCGCCCACGCGTATCCACCCGGATATTGGAGCCGACAGCATCCATCACATCAATGGATTCTGTCTTGATAAGCTCCCAGGGGCGGGCATGGAAGGCATAAGGCTTGTGCGTCAGCGCACCCACGGGGCACAGATCCGCCACATTGCCCTGCATCTCAGAGGTCAGAGCCTTTTCGAGATAGGTGGTGATTTCAGAATCCTCACCACGCCCGATGGCCCCCATTTCAGCCACGCCGGCTACTTCAGTGGTGAAGCGCACACAGCGCGTGCAGTGAATACACCGCGTCATGGAAGTGCGGATGAGCGGGCCAATATATTTGTCTTCCACGGCGCGCTTGTTCTCGGCAAAGCGAGACGTATCCACGCCATAGGCCATGGCCTGATCCTGAAGGTCACACTCACCGCCCTGATCGCAGATCGGGCAGTCCAAAGGGTGATTGATGAGCAGGAACTCCATCACCCCTTCGCGCGCCTTTTTCACCATCGGGCTCTTGGTCAGCACGACAGGCGGCTCACCGTTCGGCCCCGGACGCAGATCTTTCACCGCCATGGCACAGGAAGCGGTCGGCTTGGGTGGCCCGCCCTTCACTTCCACAAGGCACATGCGGCAGTTTCCTGCGATGGACAGGCGCTCATGGAAGCAGAAGCGCGGAATCTCAACCCCGGCCGCCTCGCATGCCTGAAGCAGCGTATATTCGGCCGGGACGTCGATTTCAGTGCCGTCGACGACGATCTTCGCCATCACTCCCACCTCGTCTTAAGCCGCGCTGGGCGCGGGCTGAGGAACATCACAGCGCTGTATACGCGAGATGCTCCGCATCAAAATTCACGCAACATCCTGACCAAAGCCAACGATATGCGCCTCTTTATCTCGCTTTTCCGCCCCTGCGTATGACACAGCGCCGGAAAAGCCATTCAGCAGATCACTCCGCCGCCACCGGGTGCGGATGCGGATTAGCCGAATACTGGTCAATCCGCTCCTCGATCAGCGAGCGATAATGCCGGATAAGCCCCTGCACCGGCCAAGCCGCAGCATCGCCCAGCGCACAAATGGTGTGACCTTCAATCTGCTTGGTCACCTCGAAAAGCATGTCGATCTCGCTCTTATGAGCGCGACCTTCCGCCATACGGTTCAACACACGCCACATCCAGCCCGTGCCTTCCCGGCAAGGTGTGCACTGGCCACAGCTCTCATGCTTGAAGAAGTGCGAGATACGAGCAATAGCGCGGATAATGTCCGTAGACTTATCCATCACCAGGACCCCTGCCGTACCAAAGGAGGACTGAACGGCCCGCAGACCGTCAAAATCCATAATCAGGTCGCCGCACTGATCCGCCGGCACGACCGGACAGGATGCACCACCCGGAATGATGGCCAGTAAATTATCCCAGCCGCCACGAATGCCGCCGCCATGCTTCTCGACGAGCTCCTTGAAGGGAATGCTCATGCTTTCTTCGACAACGCAGGGCGTATTCACATGGCCAGCAAGACCATAAAGCTTGGTGCCGACATTATTTGGCCGCCCGAAAGAGGAAAACCAAGAGGCACCACGCCGCAGAATGGTCGGTGCAACCGCGATACTTTCCACATTGTTCACGGTGGTCGGACAACCATAAAGGCCCATATTGGCCGGGAATGGCGGCTTCAGCCGCGGCATACCCTTCTTGCCCTCAAGACTCTCCAGCAGCGCTGTTTCTTCGCCGCAGATATAAGCGCCAGCGCCATGATGGAGGTAGAGGTCAAACGGGTAATCGTGAACATTGTTCTTGCCGATCAGCCCAGCCGCATAGCATTCATCAACAGCCTGCTGAAGACGCTTGCGCTCATAAATATATTCGCCTCGCAGATAGATATAGGCTGCGTTGGCTCCCATCGCGAAAGAGGCGATCAAAGCCCCCTCAATCAGCGTGTGGGGATCATTGCGCATGATCTCCCGGTCCTTGCAGGTACCGGGTTCGGACTCATCCGCATTGATGACCAGATAATGCGGACGACCATCCGACTTTTTCGGCATGAAGGACCACTTCAGGCCGGTCGAGAATCCAGCACCACCACGGCCGCGCAAGCCAGAGGCTTTCATCTCCTCGATGATCCAGTCACGGCCCTTTTCCAGAATGGCCTTGGTGCCATCCCAGTGCCCGCGCGCCAGCGCGCCCTTAAGGCTGAATTCGTGCTGGCCATAGAGATTGGTAAAGATGCGATCCTTGTCGGCGAGCATGAGCGTCACTCCCCGGCGACCGGCTTGGTTTCGCCGGCATAGAGTTCGGGATCGATGAGCGAGGCCTGCCCAGAGATGGGTTCCGCGCCCTTGCGGCTGTTCTGCGGGCCAATCTTCACCGGCTTGCCGGTTGCCAGATTGTCCAGCAGTTCCTCGAAGTTCTCTGGAGTGAGATCTTCGTAATAATCATCGTTGATCTGCACCATGGGAGCATTGGTACAGGCGCCGAGGCACTCAACCTCAAGCCAGGAGAAGGCTCCGTCTTCCGTCACCTTCCGCTCGGCACCGATCTTGCGCTGACAGACTGCGCGAATATCGTCGGAACCCCGCACCATGCAAGGCGTGGTGCCGCAGACCTGCACGAAGAACTTCCCCACCGGCTCAAGATTGAACATAGTGTAGAAGGTCGCAACTTCCAGCACACGGATATGGGCCATACCGAGACGATCGGCCACAGCGCGCAGTGCGGGCTCGGAAAGCCAGCCACCAGCCACCTTTTGCGTCTCCCACAGCAGCGGAATGACCGCACTGGCCTGACGGCCTTCGGGATATTTCGCGATCAGCGCCTGAGCAATCTCCTCCAGCTCGGGCGTGAAGGTGAAGCTCTCAGGCTGCTCTTGAGCGAGACGACGAACGGACATGGCTCAGAACTCCTGGCTGACAGCATTGCGCATCGCCTCATGACGGGGCGCATGCGTCAGACAAATGGCAAGACGACGAGGCATCAGCGATCCACCTCACCGAACACGATGTCGATGGAACCCAGAATCGCCGAAACGTCAGCGAGCATGTGCCCCCGAGACATGAAATCCATGGCTTGCAGATGGGCGAAACCCGGCGCCCGGATCTTGCAGCGATAAGGCTTGTTGGTGCCGTTGGATACCAGATAGACGCCAAACTCACCCTTGGGCGCTTCCACCGCAGCGTAGACATCGCCTTCCGGCACATGGAAGCCTTCGGTGAAGAGCTTGAAGTGGTGGATCAGCGCCTCCATCGATCGCTTCATCTCACCCCGCTTGGGCGGTGCAATCTTGTGATCCGGCGCGTGGACGGGTCCAGACTCCTTGAGCAGGCGATCCACACACTGGAGCATGATCTTCACTGACTGGCGCATCTCCTCCATACGGACGAGATAACGATCATAGCAATCGCCATTCTTGCCAATCGGAATTTCAAACTCCAGCTCGGAATAGCATTCATAGGGCTGCGCGCGGCGCAGATCCCATGCCGCACCGGAACCGCGAATAACCGGACCGGAGAACCCCCAAGCCTGCGCGTCCTCCAGCGTCACAACGCCAATATCGACGGTGCGCTGCTTGAAAATGCGGTTTCCGGTCACGAGACGATCAAGATCATCCAGCGTTTTCAGCACCTGCGGGCAGAAGTCGCGAATATCCTCCAGCAACTTCACGGGCAGATCCTGATGAACACCGCCGGGACGGAAATAGGCCGCATGCATACGGCTGCCCGAAGCGCGCTCATAAAAGACCATGAGCTTTTCACGCTCTTCAAAGCCCCACAGCGGCGGCGTCAGGGCACCCACGTCCATGGCGAACGTGGTCACATTCAGCATGTGCGACAGAATACGACCGATTTCCGAATAGAGCACACGAATGAGCTGCGCCCGCATCGGCACTTCGACACCCAGAAGCCGCTCCACCGCCATGCAGTAGGCATGCTCCTGGTTCATCGGAGAGCAGTAATCCAGTCGGTCGAAATAAGGCACAGCCTGAACGAAGGTCTTCGCCTCGATCAGCTTCTCTGTGCCACGATGCAGCAGACCGATATGCGGATCGACCCGCTCCACCACCTCACCATTCAGCTCAAGCACCATCCGCAGCACGCCATGGGCGGCCGGATGCTGAGGGCCGAAATTGATCTGGAAGTTACGAACCTTGTCGGCCGGCTTCATATCTTCGCCAGCATGTCCCAGAGACTGTCCCATCTGACGCTCCCTCACCCGGCCTTCGGCGGCACGGGCTGGCCCGACGCCTTTTCATCACCCGGAAGGACGTAATCGACACCTTCCCACGGCGAGAGGAAATCGAAATTGCGAAATTCCTGCGTGAGACGCACGGGCTCGTAGATCACCCGCTTCAACTCCTCATCGTAGCGCACTTCGACGAAACCGGAGGTCGGGAAATCCTTGCGCAGCGGATGGCCGTCAAAACCATAATCCGTCAGCAGACGGCGCAGTTCCGGGTGTCCGGTGAACAGGATGCCATACAGATCGTATGCTTCCCGCTCGAACCAGTTCGCACCCGGATAAACAGAACAGATGGACGGCACGGGCACATCCTCATCCGTCTGCACCTTGAGGCGCACGCGCACATTATGCTTCAGGGACAGCAGGTGATAAACGACATCGAAGCGCTTGGCGCGCTGCGGATAATCCACCCCACACACATCAATGAAGCAACGGAAGAGGCAGGCCGGATCATCCCGCAGGAAAGTGGCGACCTTGACGATTTGAGACGACGCCACATTCAGCGTCAACTCACCATGCGCCACACTCCAGCCCGTTACTGCTCCGGAAAGTTCACCGGCAATATGGGCCGCCAGATCTTTCAGGGTCTCGTCCATTCCGACTCTCCCATCCCTCTCGCGTGGCGACTCAGCGCTCAATCGTGCCGGTACGGCGGATCTTCTTCTGAAGGAGAAGAACACCATACAGCAGCGCTTCTGCCGTGGGCGGGCAGCCCGGCACATAAATATCTACCGGCACAACCCGATCGCATCCACGCACGACCGCATAGGAATAATGATAGTAGCCACCACCATTGGCGCACGAGCCCATGGAGATCACATAACGCGGCTCCGGCATCTGGTCGTAGACCTTGCGCAGAGCGGGCGCCATCTTGTTGGTGAGCGTACCGGCGACAATCATCACATCCGACTGACGCGGCGAAGCGCGCGGCGCAAAGCCAAAGCGCTCGACATCATAGCGCGGCATGGAGACCTGCATCATCTCCACAGCACAGCAGGCCAGACCGAAGGTCATCCACATAAGGGAGCCGGTACGAGACCAGGTGATGAGATCATCAACCGAAGTCATCACGAAGCCCTTGTCGGAGAGCTGCGCGCTGACATCCTTGAAGAAGGGGTCATTCTCCCCGGCCGGACGACCCGTTGAGGGGTCAATAATGCCGGTGGGGGCCGGTGCGACGGCCGGCTTTGCCGCAGAAGGGGTCAATCCCATTCCAGAGCTCCCTTACGCCACTCATAGATGAAACCGACAGTCAGGATCCCGAGGAAAACCATCATGGACCAGAAGCCAAGATCGCCCAGGCCACCAAAGCTGATGGCCCACGGGAACAGGAAGGCGACTTCCAGATCGAAGATGATGAACAGGATCGAAACCAGATAGAACCGCACATCGAAGGTCATGCGGGCATCGTCGAATGCGTTGAAGCCGCATTCATAAGCTGAAAGCTTTTCCGGGTCCGGGTTGCTGTAGGCCACCAGGAACGGGGCCACAAGGAGAGCAAGGCCGATAACCAGAGAAACGCCGATGAAAATCACCACCGGCAGGTAATCCATGAGCAATGCGTTCATTTTGCCCGCCCATCGGAGCATCTGGAGGGTGAGTTCTTGATGAACACAGCCGGCTGGCCCCGGTTGGAGGAATTCGAAAAATGATTACGCAGCCTTAGCCCAGCACCTGAACAGAGGCAAGCCTTCGCTTCGCCCAACTTTCTGCCAGCCACCGGGAACAAGCGGCCTCGAACACCCCCCTGACGTACCGTTCACCACGGGTCTGAGCGCTTTGAGATACAGTTTCGCCCGTATATTGCGACAATTTCGACATATTTGTGCGCGCAACCAAAAGCCACTCTCCACAAACGGGCACAGTCCGGGCGAAGCTGTCCACATCACAACCGCCCTACGCAGCCTGCGGACCGAAACCGCATGAGACTCAAAGCCGGGTTCGCGACTCAGAGCCCCCTTCATGGAATCGCAAAAAAAGGGGCGCTCGAGCCCTTTCCGGCCTCGGCGCCCCTTCTGCTTATCCTGAACAGCCTTGCTTATTCCCCGCCACGCAAGGCCGCATTAACCGCCGCCACAAGCTGTTTGAGCGAGAAGGGCTTGGGCAGGAAGGAGAAGTGCTCTTCCGGCGGAAGGTTGCGGGAAAACGCCTCTTCCGCATAGCCGGAGATAAAGATGACTTTCAGTGCAGGGTCTTTCGCCCTCAGCTCCCGCAGAAGACTGGGGCCATCCATCTCCGGCATCACCACATCGGAAATCACCAGATTGACCGGCTGCTCCAGGCTCTGCATCACCTCCAGCGCTTCCACGCCACTGGCTGCCGTCACCACCTCATAGCCGCGCGCTGTAAGAGCCCGGCTGGCGAAGGCGCGCACGGCGTCTTCATCTTCCACCAGCAGAATGCGCCCCTGCCCGGTCGAATCGCCCACCTTCACATCCGGCTCGGCTGCGCGGGGGGCCTCTTCTTCTACGGTTGGCACATGGCGCGGCAGGAAAACACGGAAGGTCGTGCCCTGCCCCAGCTCACTCGCGGCCAGAATGGCACCGCCCGTTTGCTGCACAATGCCATAGACCGTGGAGAGCCCCAGCCCCGTACCCTTGCCCACATCCTTGGTGGAGAAGAAGGGCTCGAAGATTTTGTCGATCACATCCGGCGGAATGCCGGTTCCGGTATCTGCCACCTCCACAAGCACATAATCCCCGGCGGCCAGTTCCTGCCCATAGGTGGCACAGGCCGTGTCCGGCACATTGGATGTGCGCAGGGTCAGCGTGCCGCCATCAGGCATGGCATCGCGCGCATTCACCACCAGATTGACGATGACCTGCTCAAACTGGTTCACATCCACCTTAACCGGCCACAGATCCCGCGCATGATGAACCTCCAGCGTGATGCGCTCACCGATCAGCCGGCGCAGCAGTTCGGAGACATCGGAGATCACATCCGTCAACTCAATCACCTGCGGACGCAGAGTCTGCCGACGCGAGAAGGCCAGAAGCTGCCGCACCAGCGCCGCCGCCCGATTGGCATTCTGCCGGATCTGCATGATATCCGGGAAAGAAGGGTCGCTGGGGCGGTGCTTTGTCAGCAGCAGATCGCAATAGCCAAGAATGGCCGTGAGCACATTATTGAAATCATGCGCCACGCCACCAGCCAGATGGCCCACAGCCTGCAAGCGCTGGGATTGGGCAATCTGCGCTTCCCGCGCCTTCTGCTCCGAAGCCTCGATCGCACAAAGGGCGACCTCGCCCTCCCCTGTCAGCGGGGCTGCGTAAAGCCGAACGGAACGCCCGCCCATTGCCGTTGTGACATCACAAAAGTGCATGGCGACTTCATCATCGGCCTTGCGATTGCGCGCCTCCGCCAGAAGGCCCTCCACACTGGCAGCCTCCGCTTCGGAGACGGCTCGCGCCAGAAGCGCCGCTTCCTGTGTCGAGACCGGGCCAAACAGGCGTGTAAAGGCTGCATTGGCCGCACGCAGCGCCCCTTGTGCATCCACAATGGCCAGAGCCAGCGGCGCACGCATGAAGAAATGATCCTCACCCGGCACATCCGTCGCAACCAGAGCGCCCATAACCGAGGTGCCCGCATTCTGCGCCTGAGCAACGGGCTCAGGCTGCGGCGCAACCACTGCAACGGGGGCAGTTGCTGAATGGGCCTCACCAGCCGGCAAAACCGCACGAGGCAACACGACGCCTGTCGCCGCCCCCCCCTGATCCACCAGCCCAAGACGCATATAAACCGGCAGAAGGCTGCCATCCTTACGCATGAGCGCGAGCTGAAGATTGGCCGGCTTGTGACCCGGCGTAAGAGCTGCACGCAGGGCGTCCAGATCCTCCGATGCCACCACATCCCGGATGGGCAAGCCGGCGCTCCCCCATTCAGCCAGCCCATAACCCAGAAGACGGCACATACCCGTATTGGCCAGCAAGACCTGCTCGGCGGAGAAACGCGCCACGCCAACGGGCGCACGTTCCCACATATCCAGCAGGGGATTCGTCTCTTCAAGCGGAGCAACCGAAGCTGCTGACGCGACAACCGCCGCAGGAGAAGCAATAACCGGCGCATCCGCAGAAGCCGGCACGGCTGTCGCAACAGACTGGGCCGGGCCCTCACCACCTGTCAGGCGCAAGGCCCACAAGACACGACGTGGCGACCCCAGCGGCTGCACGGCAATCTGCATGCGCCGCCCTCCCACACCAGAATCGAACCGGATGGTGCGTGTGAGGGCCTGCCCCGCCGCAATAGAGGCCAGAAGCTCGCTCATCGCGCTTTGCGTGCCGGGCATCAGGGCCAGAAAGCGCTCCGGGCTGGGAGGCGCCGAGGCCTCGCTCCGCGACAATTCGCGGTAGGCCGCATTGGCTTCCACAGTTTTCTCGCCATCTTCCACAAGGGCCATGGCATCGCCACTCAGGGCAATGGCCGCCGGGCCCAGCACATCCGCACGCTGCGGCCCGCCTGTTTTACGCCCCCGCCACAGAGGCGAAACAAGCGCGTAAATGCCGAATAGCGCGAAACCGCCCACCAGACCGGGCAACAGCCAGAAATCTGTTTCCAAAAACAGCATGGCGGCGATAAAACCGCCTATCAGGGCGGGCACGAGAACCATAAGCTCACCCTTCATGCCCCCCGCTCCGCTTTCGGAGTGCGGCGCTGAAGCCTGTGAAGAAGATGGCCCGCGAGGGTCTCCGCTTGAGTTCGAGTTGGTCATCTCGCGCCCTTCTTGTTCACCATCTCTGCATTTCTTCCATTACGAGAGATTCGCACGGGACTGGATTCCTGCCATGTTTATCAACAAAACCTTAAGCGGTGACGTTTAAGATGATGACAACGGCCCTGCTGCTGACCGGGCCCTTGATGCTGAGTTTGGGTGACGGAGGCGTGATGTTACAGCAGTTGTTTGGAGCCGAGCTGGACTTCTGGGTCCGGCTTGCGATCTCCCTGATCGTCATTGCCGTCCTGCTCGGCATCACGGCCATCATCATGCGCCGCATGGGCCGTAAGAATACGCCTGTTGGCATGGTGCGCCAGCGTTCTGGCCGCTCCCGCATTGCGGTCGTGGATGCCGTGCCTGTGGATCAGAGCCGCCGGCTGGTGCTGGTGCGCCGGGATGACAAGGAGCACCTGCTTCTGACAGGCGGCGCCACCGATGTGGTGGTGGAACATAATATTCCCGTCCGTGCCGAATCTCCCACACCCCTGCGGGAAGCACCCTCTCAGAAGCTTCGCAACCGCAGGCCAGAGAATCAGCAGCCTCTGGAGGCTCCGCAGGTCGCTCCCGCACTGGGCAGCGCCCGGCCTTCCGAAACGCAGCAGCCGGCTCTTCCGGCCTCGCAGCCCGAATCTCCCTCTGAACACATCTCTTATGCTCCCCAGGAAGAGATGGCCCGGCAGATCCCTCAAGCGGATGAAACCCGCTTCCAGCCGCGCCGTCCCAAGGCTGTGGAAACCTCGGCATCAGAAAAGGCTTCCCCCGCCCAGATGAGTGGAGTGCAGGAAGCCAGCGCACTGCTGGCTGCGCGTGGCATTCGTCCGCGTATGCCTCTGCCCGTCGTTGAGCCCCAGCTGGATCTACCCCCGCAGGTTCCCGCGCCAGAAGCGCGGCACCCCGAGCCGGAGCAGATTGAAGACACCGCACAATCTTTGGCCTCCCAGCCTGAAAGCGCCGAACCTCGCCTGTTCGATCCTGCCGACCTGAATATGGAGGAGATCGTTCGCGAAGCTGCGGAACGCGAAGCAGCTGAACAGGCTGAACGTGAAGCCGCAGAACGCGAAGCAGCCGAACAGGCCGAGCGTGAAGCCGCAGAACGTGCCGCAGCCGAACAGGCCGAGCGTGAAGCCGCAGAACGCGCAGCAGCCGAACAGGCCGAGCGTGAAGCCGCAGAACGCGCAGCAGCTGAACAGGCCGAGCGTGAAGCCGCAGAACGCGCAGCAGCTGAACAGGCCGAGCGTGAAGCCGCAGAGCGCGAAGCAGCTGAACAGGCCGAGCGTGAAGCCGCAGAGCGCGAAGCAGCCGAACAGGCCGAGCGTGAAGCCGCAGAGCGCGAAGCAGCCGAACAGGCCGAACGTGAAGCCGCAGAACGTGCCGCAGCCGAACAGGCCGAGCGTGAAGCCGCAGAACGTGCCGCAGCCGAACAGGCCGAGCGTGAAGCCGCAGAACGTGCCGCAGCCGAACAGGCCGAGCGTGAAGCCGCAGAACGTGCCGCAGCTGAAATTGAAAGTGCTCTGGATAGTTCCGCACTTGAAGACGAGCTCGCGGCCGAAATGGCGGAGGTTTTACAGACCCTCGAACGCAACGCTGATTCCCCCTCCGCCCCCGTATCGGAAGAAGACAGCCGGGTGAAGGAAATGGCTGCACGCCTTGATGATGCGCTCAACAGCCCGCCTTCCAGGCCGCATCTTTCCCTCTCGGATCTGCTGGATGACCAGCAGCACGCCCTTCCACCCATGCCTGAGACGCCGGTTCCACAGCAAAAGGCCACCAAGCCTCAAGAGGACGCCCCTCAGGCAGACACACCCCACACGAATCCTGCACCGGCAGAGCCTGCCTCCATGCGGGATCTCGGCGTCAATCGCTTCGGCAATATCTTTGGCCGCATGAATAGCGGTTATGGTCGCCAGCGGATTGATGCCGCCCCCCGCACGCCCGCAGCGCCGGCCCGCCCGCAGATTCGCACAGAGCCGCTCGCGCGCCCGCGCCATGTTGCCGGTGGCATCCAGCGCAGTCTGGGTGAACATACAGCGCCCCTGCTTGGCCCTGCACAGCGTGAGCCCCGGCCCGCAGAGCCCAGCCATAGCTCCTCCGATGCCCCGCGCATTCGCCCGCCAGGCCCCATGACAGCACGCAGGCCCGAAGCCCTTGCCGCGCCCGAGCCCAAGCTTCATACGCCCAAAGCCGAGCAGACCAAGGCGCCGGAAGAAGATCTCAAGGGCGGCGATTTCCTTCAGGATTTTGAATCCGAAATCGCCAATCTTCTCGGCCGCACGCCGAATGACAGATCCTGAACACGCTGAGACAGGCCCCCTTTGAGGGGCCTGCAAGGACAGCCCAAAATGAAAAGGCCGGCATCTGATGTGCCGGCCTTTTCATTTTCAGCCACCCGCTCCATCTGCAACGAAATGCAGTTGCGGGAATAGGGATTCAGTCATCCCGATAAACGCGCTCACGCCGCTCATGGCGCTCCTGCGCCTCAATGGAGAGGGTCGCGATGGGGCGGGCCTCAAGGCGCTTCAGCGAGATAGGCTCACCCGTATCCTCGCAATAGCCATAGCTGCCATCCTCAATTCTCTCCAGGGCGGCATCAATCTTGGAGATCAGCTTGCGCTGACGATCCCGCGCACGCAGTTCAATGGAACGGTCCGTTTCCGAGGAAGCCCGATCCGCCAGATCTGGATGGTTCTGGTTTTCATCCTGAAGGTGCTGGAGGGTTTCGCGAGCCTCCTTCAGGATATCGTCCTTCCAGCGCAACAGCTTCTTGCGGAAATAATCCCGCTGCCTGTCGCTCATGAAGGGTTCGTCCTCGGTGGGCCGATAGTCCTCGTCGAGCTGGATCGACATCAGCCTTGTCCTTCACAATAAACGTCATGGATCCTGTTGGCACAAGCAATGCCTGTGCCACGGAAGCTGGAGCGGCCCCTGCCCGGAAGGTGGCAAGCGACCCCTTCCGTCCTGAGTGACGCTCCAAGGTCGCCGCGCTTATATCGGGCGATACGCTCAGGGACAAGCCGCATGGCCTGCCTCTTTCGCCTTGCCTCTTTCGCAATGCGTGATAGGGCTGGCAAAAGATGAGGCTTTGATGGAAAGGGCCATGGCAGACTTGACGCAGCACCAGCCTCTGCCAACCTGCATGCGCTGCACCATTGAGATGTCCACATATTGAGCAAAAAATGGGGAGCTTCAAAAAGCTGCCCGAACATCGGGCATGCTCAACCCCAGACACAGAGCCACCCCACCAGACAGGATTGAAGGAACCGCCGGATGCGCTTCGAAGGAACTGAAAGCTATGTGGCGACGGATGACCTGAAGGTTGCCGTCAACGCCGCCATCATTCTGGAGCGCCCGTTGCTGGTAAAGGGAGAGCCCGGAACCGGAAAAACCGTTCTGGCACAGGAAGTGGCCCGTGCCCTTGGCGCACCGCTGCTGGAGTGGAACGTCAAATCCACCACCAAGGCCCAGCAAGGGCTTTATGAATATGATGCGGTGGCGCGCCTGCGTGACAGCCAGCTGGGCGACCCCAAGGTGAATGACATCGCCAACTATATCCGTCGCGGCAAACTGTGGAGCGCCTTCGTCGCCGATCAGCGCCCCGTATTGCTGATCGATGAGGTGGACAAGGCCGATATCGAGTTCCCCAACGATCTGTTGCAGGAGCTCGACCGCATGGAATTCCATGTCTACGAAACCGGCGAGCAGGTGAAAGCGCATCAGCGCCCGGTGGTCATCATCACATCCAACAATGAGAAGGAACTCCCGGACGCCTTTTTGCGCCGCTGCTTCTTCCACTATATCCGCTTCCCGGATGCAGACACGATGCGTGATATTGTGGAAGTGCACTTCCCCGGCATCAAACAGCGTCTGGTCAGCGAGGCGCTGCGCATCTTCTATGAGCTGCGCGATGTGCCCGGCCTGAAGAAGAAGCCCTCCACCTCCGAGCTGATCGACTGGCTGAAGCTGCTGATGGCCGAAGATGTGGATGTGGAAACCCTGCGCCAGAAGGATGTGCGCAAGGCCATCCCCCCGCTGCATGGTGCCCTGCTGAAGAATGAGCAGGATGTGCACCTGTTTGAACGGCTGGCCTTCATGGCCCGTCGCGAACAGCGCTGAGCCCGGCCAGCCCCGAAACAGAAGGCCGCCCCACAGAGGAGCGGCCTTTTTCATACGCGGAAAACCTCAAGAAACGGCCTGTCTTGCAGCCAGATCCAGCCTCACCTCACCACAGGCCGGGGCCCATATTAAAGGTGTAGCTCAGCGTCACACCCGTGGTGAACTGGTTCCGATCCTCCACCAGCGGCGAATCGGCTGCATCGCCGATGAGATAGCCATAGGTGCCGTAGACGCCGGCCGTAATGCCATTCTCGAAATTGTAGCTGAGCTGCGCCGTAGCCCCCACCTTATCGAAGCCGCTGCCAGCCTGATATGCACTCATCGGGTTGAGCAGGAAGGTGGCCAGAGCCGCCTGCGTAGCTGTCACGCCATAATAGGTCTGCATATAGTCAGACCCGGCATAGGACAGACGCGGGCCAATAGCGAAATGCCACGGCCCCTGATTATAAATGAAATCGGCCCGCACATCGCCACGCACGCCCTCAAAGCCGCCCATGCCATAGAGCAGTTCGGCACGCAGGCGCAGCCATTCCACCGGGTACCACTCTGCAAAACCACCGGCCAGAACGGAATAACCAATAGTGCCAACGCCGCGCAGCCGGTCGCTATCGCTTTCATTGCGGCCCCAGTCGATCATTCCGGCCACACCAGCTCGAAAACCATGGCGGTTGAAAAGGGCGATGGAGGGCGTATCGTCCACGGAGTGGAAGACATTGCGCTCACTCGCACGGGCGATGGAGAAAATCAGGCTGGGGCGAAAGCTGTGCTGATCGGCGCCGGGATAGCTGGGGGCCGCAGTCGCGCGCCCGCCAATGGTCACGTACCAGTCTTCCTTCACCGCATTTTGCGCGCCAAAAACATCATCAGCCGCCTGCGCTGAGCCCGCTGCCAAGCATGCAGCGCCAAAGGCAAGAACCGGGACCAGACCACTGCGCAGCGAAGACATCTCATATCCCCAGAATGGAGCCGCCCCACAGAGCGCGCGGAGCCGATAAAACTGTATCGGCAAACAATTACTGTTCTCTTCCTGCTGCGTGGTGGCATTTATGCCACGCCCACTCTCCTTCTGCGAAACATGGTTCATTCAAGCCCCGCTCTCTTTTAGAAAGAGTCCAGACAAAGCGCCGACATGGATAAGGTGCCGCAGGCCGGCACCTTATCCATACCGCATTCACCTGCGTTATCAGGTGCGTGGCAATGGAGAAAGCAGAGGTCGGGCCTTCCGCTACGGGCTAGTTTCGCTTAGGCTCTTTCCGGCTTGATTTCGCCCTGAACCGCTTCTCTTAAGAGGACTTGAGCATGACCGGGAACCTGACCCAGGATCAAAACAAGGGCCAGCACCAGCTTGCAGACGAAACCTTCATCTCTGCTGATGAGCTGCGGGAATATATGCACCATCAGGAGGTGCTGAAGGCCAATAAGGCCATTGAAGCAATGGACCGGGCGGAAAAGGCGCGGGCCGACTTCATCAAGACCTTGTCCGAGCCTGTGGATCTGACGCCTGATCGCATCCATGAAATTTCGCAGAATATCACCATGAAAATGCGCCTTGCCGCCGAACGTGGTGAAAGCGAAATCATGGTGATGCGTTTTCCCAACGCGCTGTGCACGGATAAGGGCCGCGCCATCAATAATGGCGAATCCACCTGGCCGGAAACCCTGGTGGGCCGTCCCCGGCAGGCTTATGAATTGTGGCGGGACCATCTGCGCGATGCCAATTTCAAGCTCAAGGCCATGATTGTCGACTGGCCCAATGGCATGCCCGGCGATGTCGGCATGTTCGTCAGCTGGGCCTGAGCTGCGGCCCGGATCTGTTCTGAATTTCAAAGCCCGGAAGCTCTTTCTGCTTCCGGGCTTTTTCGTGTTCGCCCGCTCACCCCGGACATCTCAGGCTGGCGGCGGGGTAACGTCCATCCCTTCCACCCCTGTCCGCGCGCTCCCCTTTTCGCCCGCAAGCGCGCCACTCAGGGCCCTGTCAAAGCGGTCGAGATAGAGGTAGATCACCGGCGTGATGTAGAGGGTGAGCAGCTGCGAAACCATCAATCCTCCCACCACGGCCACACCCAGCGGCTGCCGCAGCTCCGAACCCGCCCCGGCTCCGATCGCAATCGGCAGTACACCGAAAATGGCCGCGAAGGTCGTCATCATGATAGGGCGAAAACGCATCAGCGCCGCAGTGCGAATGGCTGTTTGCGCATCTTCGCCATGGCGTCTGCGATCCAGCGCCACGTCAATCATCATGATGGCGTTCTTCTTCACAATCCCCACCAGCATGACAATGCCGATAATGGCGATCACCGTCAGTTCCATATCCATGGCCATCAAGGTCAGCAGGGCGCCAATACCCGCTGAAGGCAGGCCAGACAGAATGGTGATGGGGTGCACGAAGCTCTCATAGAGAATGCCCAGCACGATATAAATCACCACCACGGCCGCCAGGATCAGCAGCGGCTGGCTGGACAGCGATTGCTGGAACGCCTGCGCCGTACCCTGGAATGATGTGATGATGTTGGCCGGCAGGCTCGCCGCCTGTTCAACCTTCTGTATCTCCTGCACCGCCTGCCCCAGCGAGGTGCCGGGCGCCAGATTGAAGGAGATGGTGACCGCCGGTTGCTGCTGCTGGTGTGCCACCGTCAGCGGGCCCACCGTGGGGCGGATATTGGCCACGGTTTCCAGCGGCACCACCTTGCCGGAGGCCGTGCGCAGATAGACCCGACTAAGATCCGACATATCCTTCTGGAACTGCGATTTCGCCTCCAGAATGATGGCGTGCTGGTTGGTGGAGGTGAACAAAGTCGCCACCTGCCGCGTGCCGAACTGGCTGTAAAGTGCATCGCGCAGCATCTGTTCGGTAATGCCCAGCGCGGCAGCCTTGTCCTTGTCCAGATCAATCGTGAGCTGCGGGTTGGTGATCTCCATATCGGAGGTCACATCCCGCAAGCCCGGCAGCTTGGAGAGCCGCTCTTCCATCAGGGCGGCATAATCATACAGCGCAGCGGTATCCGTGCTCTGCATGGTGTACTGATACTGGCTTTTCGACGAAACGCCGCCCAGACGGATATTCTGCACCGGCTGAAAAAACACCCGCACGCCCGGCACCTGAGACACGCTCTTGCGCAGATCCTGCACAATATCATTGGCGGATTTGTTGCGCTGCGAGAAAGGCTTCAGCGCAATGAAAAGCCGGCCCGTATTATTGGTGCGCCCGGCATAGGAGCTGCCGGCAGTGGAGACGAAATAATCCACATCGGAATGTGCCCGCACCACATCGGCCACCAGCTTCTGACGCACGGCCAGCGCCTCGAAGGAGGTATCGGTGGCGTTCTGCACCGTGCCGGTAATGAAGCCGGTATCTTCCTGCGGAAAGAAGCCCTTGGGAATGATGATATAGAGCCACACCGAGAGCCCGATGGTGCACAGCGTCACCAACAGCATCAGCGGGCGATGGCGCAACACCACATCCAGACTGGCCCGATAGGCGCCCAACCATCCATCGAACATACGCTCGGTGATGCGCATGAAGGCGTTGGGCTTCTTCTCCGGCTGGCGCGGCTTCAGCACCCGCGCGCACAGCATGGGAGTGAGCGACAACGAGACGAAGCCGGACACCAGAATGGCAATGGAGATGGTGACAGCAAATTCGCGAAAGACCCGGCCCACAACCCCTTCCATGAACAGCACGGGGATGAACACGGCCACCAGCGAAAGCGTCATCGACACAATGGTGAAGCTGATCTCCCGCGCACCGATAATGGCGGCGCGAAAGGGCTTTTCCCCATTCTCAATGTGGCGATGAATGTTCTCCAGCACCACGATGGCATCATCCACCACAAAGCCCACACACAAGGTGAGCGCCAGAAGAGTCATGTTGTTGATGGAATAATCAAACAACCACATGGCCCCAAAGGTGGCGATGATAGACAGCGGCAGCGCCAGAGAGGGAATGACAGTGGCGCGCACATTCCGCAGAAACAGGAAAATAACGAGCACCACCAGCACAATGGCCTCGAACAGCGTCTTCTGCACATCCGCCACGGCCTCACGGATGGAGGTGGAGCGGTCATTCAGAACATCCACATCAACCGAGGCCGGAAGCTGCGCGCGGAAGGAAGGCAGGCGCGCACGCACCTCATCCACCACGGCCACCGTATTGGCCTCCGGCTGGCGGATGACAGCGACGATAACGGCCCGCTGGTCAACAAACCAACTGGCCACCCGCTCATTTTCCACCCCGTCCGTCACCTCGGCGATTTCATCCAGCCGAACCGGCGCACCATTGCGCCAGGCCACCACAATGCGGCGAAATTCATCCGCGCTGGCCTGTGTGGTGCCCATATCAATGGTGAAGGCCTGCTTGGGCCCGGAAAGAATACCTATGGGCGTGTTGGAGGCAGCCGCAGACACGGCCTTCTGAATATCCTCGGCCGAAATGGAGCGGGTGGCGGCCGCAGCCGGGTCCACACGAATGCGCACGGCATATTTCTGGCTGCCATAAATCTGCACCTGCGCCACGCCGGGCAATTGCGAAATCTGCTGGCCAATCACCGTATCGGCATATTCATTCACGGTGGAGAGAGGCAATGTGTCAGAAGACACCGCCAGAAACAGTACCGGCGCATCTGCCGGGTTCACCTTGCGGAAGCTAGGTGGTGTCGTCATCTCTTCCGGCAAACGACGCTGCGCCACCGAAAGGGCGGACTGCACATCCAGCGCGGCATCATCAATATCGCGATCAAGATCAAACTCCACCGTGATGGAAGTGCTGCCCTGCGAACTGGACGAGGTGAGCGAGGTGATGCCGGAAATGGTTGCCAGTTGCCGCTCGATGGGGGTCGCGACGGCGGTCGCCATGGTTTCCGGGCTTGCGCCGGGCAGGCTCGCCGTCACGGTGATTGTGGGCAAATCCACCCGCGGCATGGCCGCCACCGGCAGCTGACGATAGGCGAACAGCCCCATCACGATCAGCGCCAGCATGATGAGCGTGGTCATCACCGGGCGGCGAATGCACAGTTCCGCAAACATGCCTCAGCCCCCCAGCGCGGATTGGGCCGGCATGGGCACGGCCATGCCTTTCACATTCACCGCACTGCCATTGCGCAGGGCCAGCTGGCCATCCGTCACCACCGTTTCTCCGCCCTTCAGGCCGCTGGAGATCACGCTTTCACCATCTACCGTGCGGGCCACTTTCACCGGGCGCATCTGCGCCGCGCCATCTTCCACCACAAAGATGAAAGCGCCATCCTGCCCCACACGCACGGCCTCGCTGGGCACAGCCACGACATCCGGGTCAATCCTCAAGGTCAGCGTCACCGCGCCCAGCGTGCCCGGCCACAGGCGTTCATCGGCATTTTCGAAGATCGCGCGAACAGGCACGGTGCCGGTTTGCGTATCAACCATATTGTCAATCACCGCGACCCGCCCCCCCTCTATGCGCTCTCCGGTGCCTTGTAAGGTCATGGCCACGCTGGCGGTTTGACGATCAGCACGCAATTCGCCCAGATACCGCTCCGGCAGGCCGAAAGTGACATAGATGGGGCTTAACTGGCGCACCGTGGCCAAGGTTTCATCCACCCGGATGACAGCCCCCATGCGCACGCTGGAAACCCCCATGCGTCCGCTCACAGGGGCTGAAATATCATAATAGCTACGCTCCACCTTCAGAGCATCCAGCTTGGCCTCACCTTCCGCTACGACAGCCTTTTGCACATCCAGCGCGGTCTGCGAATCCTCAAGCTGCACCTGGGAGATGGCGTTGCGCGTCACAAGCCCGCTATAGCGGGCCACATCGCGCCGTGTCTTTTCAAGCTGCGCCCTGTCACGCGCCAGAGTGGCCTCGGCCTGACGGATCTGCGCATCAATCACGCGCGGATCGAGTGTGAAGAGCAAATCGCCGGCCTTCACCTGTGCGCCATCTTCAAACGCGACGCGCGCCACCGTGCCAGCCACGCGCGCACGGATGGGAACCGTAACCATGGGCTCCACCGTGCCCAGCGCTTCCACCCGCACCGGCATGCCTTTGCGCACCGCCGTGGTAGCCAGCACCGCCACGGTGCGCGGACTCTGCTGCCTACTTGCCGTAGCGGCAGGGTTGGCGGTGCCCGTCGGGTTCCATGGCTTGTGCTGCCACAACCAGCCTGCCCCACCCAGAATGGCAAGGCCAAGAACCACAATCGCAATACGGCCGGCTGGCGACGAGCGCTCTGGCATTACTCCCCCGGATCATTCGTTCCACCGGCTGGGCAGATGGCCCGCCGGAACATGCACATACGCTTTCCGAAAAGAGCAGGCGCACCCGCCTGCCATATTCGGAAAAACCCATTCAACGCAGAATGTCGCGACCGCACGACAAGGCGCGGCGATTTCACGAAGCATGATGCAACGCGAAAAAGCCGCTTCGGTCCAATTAATGTTTGGTCAGGTTCAGGGCTACGCCCACGAAACCTCATCGCCCGCCCGGCCCGTCACCTCCAGCTACGCACTTGCCACAGCGGCCATGCGTTGCAAGGCAAGGTCCAGCGTCGCATCGCGCTTGGCAAAGCACAGGCGCACCACATGGCGCACGGCATGTTGTGCATAAAAGGCAGAAACCGGAATGGCCGCCACACCATGCTGTTTCACCAGATGCTCACAAAAGGCCACATCATCCGGTTCCGCCATCAGCGACGAGATGTCGATATTGAGGAAATAGGTGCCGGCGGAGGGCAGCACATTGAAACCAAGAGCCGTGAGCCCACCGAAGAGCCTGTCCCGCGCGCGCTGATATTGCGCCCGCATATGGGTGAACCACGCATCCTCCTTGCCCAGCCCATAGGCCACGGCACTTTGCAGACAAGGCGGCGTGGTGAAGGTGAGGAACTGGTGCGCGCGGGAGAGCACCCGCATCAACGCCGGGGCGGCGCACATCATGCCCACCTTCCACCCTGTCATGCCGAAGATCTTGCCGGCGGAGCTGATTTTCACCGTACGCTCCCTCATGCCTTCCAGCCCCATCAGTGACTGGAAGCGCAAGCCATCGAACACGATATGCTCCCACACCTCATCGCACACGGCATAGGCGTTGAAGCGCAGGCAGAAATCAGCCACGCACTGCAACTCTTCCGGGCCATGCAACACGCCGGTGGGGTTTTGCGGATTGTTCAGAAGCACCAGCTTGGTGCGGGGTGAAAACACCTCGGCCAGCTTTTCGGGAGTAATGCGCCAGTGGGGCGGCTCCAGCCGCACAAAGCGCGGCACCCCACCCGCCCGGCGCACCAGCGGCAGATAAGCATCGTACAGAGGCTGGAAGAGAACCACCTCATCGCCCGGCTCAATCAGCGCCAGAAGCGCGACTGCCAATGCCTCCGTTGCGCCGGAGGTGACCATCACTTCCGTATCCGGGTTCAGCTCCAGCCCCTGCCAGTGCTGCATATGGGTGGCTGCGGCCTGCCTCAGTTCCGGCATGCCCAGCATGGAAGGGTACTGGTTCCACCCCTCCATCACCGCCTCAGCCGCCTTGCGGCGCACATCCTCCGGCCCCGGATCATCCGGGAAACCCTGCCCCAGATTCACCGCCTCATGGATGCGTGCCAATTGTGACATGCTCTCGAAAACAGTGGTGGGCAGCGCACTATAAACGCTGTTGAGCGGGCGAAGCGAAGACATGATGCACCACAGAAATGCCGGGCCAGGGCTGAAAAATGAAAGGCCCGCCGAAAACTTTCCGGCGGGAAACCCATGCAGAGGCTGCAACACGCAGCCTGAAAGCCGGGTGGACAGCTCAGGCGACGCCCTGTTCCGGCCCGGCCAGAGGCTTCAGCGCATCCAGAAGCGTCTCTTCCGTCACCTGCGCCATGGGCATCAGCACCTTGGCTGCCTCGGTACGGCGGCCGGGGCGCATCACCAGCACCACCGTTTCCGCTCCCCCACAGGCCGGATCACCGCAGGAAATTTCGGAGATGGAGACTGTAGCCTCCTCCTCCAGATCCAGCGCACGACGCACCATTTCGGCCAGCACGCGCGCGGCATCGCGATTGCCGCTTTCCCCACGCCGCGGCATGAACAGTCTCATGATGCGCCTTTCTGCCCTTCGGCCCGCGTCAGTAATCCCACTGCGCGCCGATGCCGACGGTTGTGTTTCCATCCGCCCCGGTTGCGCCCTGCAAGCGGATGTTGCGCGTCACGTCCACATCGACAGTCACCTTGCTGGAGGCCGGCGTGGTACCCTGGCGCACACCCATATAGACGCGGTCATTGATGCGCTTGCCAATGCCCACCTGGCCGCCCTTGCCGGTGGAATCCGTGCCCAGCTCCAGATTGTCCAGCCCCAGAGAACGGCGCATCTGATCCACCACGCCATTGCCGCCACTGGAGAACTGAGCCATGGCCTGCGCCAGTTGCAGGGCCTGTGTGGCGCTGAGCGAGCTGGCGGAACGGCCGAACAACAGGCGTGATACCACCTCATCCTGAGGCAGGGTCGGCGTGGAACCGAAGGTAATCTCCGGCTTGGAGGCCGGCCCATTCACCATGATGCGCGCGGTGATATCGTTGGCCGTGGTTTCAGCCACGAAATCCAGTTCAGGATCGGTCGAGCCCGTAAAGGTGATCTTGCCGCGGGTGAAGTTGAGACGCCGCCCGACAACATCAAACTGGCCGCGACGCATTTCAAAGCCGCCATCCGTCACCGGCGCACGGCTGGTGCCTGTCACCTTGATGCGGCCGCCCAGTTCCGCCTCCATGCCCATACCCCGCACGAAGATATTGTTGGGCGCATCCACGATCACATCCAGATCAATGCCCCTGGCTTCCCGCCCGCGATCATTGGAAGGGGCAGTAGGCGCAAGGCGGGCGGCATTCTTGCCGCGCCTGTCATGCACATCACGCACTTCCATGGCCTGCACACCACCGGGAATGCGCTCGGCGATGTTGACGTCCATATCCTTGATCTGGAGGCGACCAACCAAGCGGGGGCCGTTGGTGAACTGGCCTTCCACGGCAACCGTGCCCTGGGTGACGAGGCGGATCAGCTCGCTGTTGATGAGGCCGGCATTGTGCATGGCCACTTCCACACGACCGGGGAAATTGCCGGCCGGGTCCAGCGCCACATGGCCCTTGGCGGCAATGCTGCCGCCATTGGGGGTGCGGGCCGACAGCGAGGAGACCGTCACGGTGCGTTCAGTGCCGGTGATGACGCCTTCAATCTGGTTCAGCGTAATACCCATCTCGGATGACAGGAAACGCCCATTGCTGAGGCGGATGGTGCCACCTGCCCGCGGGGCTTGCGGCGTGCCACGGAAGGTCGCATCAATCCGCGCTGTACCGGAAAGCTGACTGCCAGTCGTGGCAAGCGACGGATTGGCGATGGCCAGATCCACCATGCCCTTGATCGCCAGATCCATCTCGCCCGCCCCCATCAGCACGGAGCCGGCGATAGTAAGATCCGACACGCGCCGACTGCTGATGACAGTGCGCGTATTCACCCGCCCTCTGCCCAGCGTGCCTTCACTGCGAATATTGAAGGGGCCAGCACCCGCACTGGCGATATCCGCCGTGCTCAACCCGTTCACCCGAATATTATAGGTGCCATCCGGCGTGGCGGCAGCGCCCTTCAGCACGGCGTCACCGCTTACGGTTCCGGCAAGGCCGAGGCCCGGCGCAGCCAGTTCTGCCACGGCCAAAGGCAGGTTGCGCACATCCACCTTCAGATCCAGCGCACTACCAGCTTTGCCGGAAACCGCCACGCTGCCGCCACCGCTGGCCAGAGCAAGACGATCAATCTGCACCTCGCCGCCATTGATGGTGATATTCGCCGGGGCAGAGGTGGAGATAGCCGTGCGCCCACGCGCCGCCCGCAACCGCTCCAGCCGCACCTGGGATGTGCTGCCGGAATGATTGAGCTGGGCCGCACCCGTTACATTCATACCATCCACCAGCGCATCAAGCTGAAGCGCCGTACCCCTGCCCTGCCCCCGCGCCACCAGCCTGGCGTGCGGAATGTTGACGCCGGCATTGATATTGGCGAGCTCCACATTGCCATTCAGCATGGGCTGGCCGGTCGGGTCTGTCACGGTAGCGTCAATGCGGGCAGAGCCGATGCTCTGGCCTGCGGCGCGCACACCATCAGCATTCGCCTTTACGGCCACGCTCTGCACGCCATTGACCGTGCCAAGGTTGATATCGGCATTCAGCCTGCCTGCCAGTTCCGTCAGCGCCAGAGCGGAAAGATCGGCCAGATTACCAGCCACGACCGCCAGCTTGCCGGCGAACAGGCCATCCTCCCCAAGGGCCACATTGCCTTTTGCGGAGACAGAGCCAATCGCCAGATCCAGCCCATCCAGCCGCGCCGCGCCATTCGCCCCCATCGCGAAAGCGCCACCGCCCTGCGCCGGATTGTTCGCGATGCGCCCATCCAGCTTGAAATCGCCCGAAGGCAGGCCGGTCAGATCACGCGCACCAAGATTCAGAGACAGACCTTCCACCTTCTGGCCCATGGCGGTGCCTTCCGGCACGCTCACGCGCGCGCTGACACCCAGATCATCCAACCCACCGGAGAAAATGGCCCCGGCATTGAGTTGACCGGACAGGCGCGGGTCCACCCGCTTGAGATCATCCAGAACCAGTTTCGTCTTCAGGTCGGCAACGGAAGTGGCCATGTTGCCATCCGCCGTCAGCTCCAGCCCCTCAGCCTCAAGCGCCAGTTTTTCAACCGCGAAATCTTCCGCGCCGGTGCGCTTGATGGCTCCGCCAAGGCGGCTTGTCTTGCCGAAGATATTATCCACGGCGGCAATGCCGGTCTTCACAGCATCCGTACTGCCATCCAGCTTGAGGGTGAGTTTTTCATAGGCGTCAGAGCCTTGCACCTGTGCCTTCAGCCGGGCCGTGCCGGAAAGCGGCTGGCCGACCAGCGGTGCAAAAGCAGCAAGATCCAGCCGCTCCAGATCCAGAACGCCATCGGCTTCCTCGGCACTGGCCGTGCCGGTGAAGCGGGCATCCAACGCCGCCAGGCGAGCTACAAACCCTGTCAGCGCAGCATCTCCCCCTTCCGGCACCACGGCCGTGAGGCTGAAGGTGGCGCTATCGCCCAGTGCGCTCCTGACATTGCGGTCCGCCGCCGTGAGGCCCTGCGCATTTCCATCCACCATCACCTGAAGCGCGGCATTTCCGGCATCCGGCGTGGTTTTGGCGTCCACTGTCAGCGTGCCCACGCCATAACCCATGCCGGAAAGGCTCTCGGCCTCAAGGCGCGAGGATGAGGAGGGCTGCGCCAGCTTGCCAGTCAGTGCGCCATCCAGCTTCACGCTTTTCCATGTCACACCCGGAGCCAGCCCCGCGAAACGCGCAGCATCACCCAGAACGGCGCTATAGGCGAGATCGGAGCCCGTGCCCTCAAGATCCACCATGCCCTTCGCCGCAGCCCCGAAACCGGCCGCACGCAGGGAGAAACTTTCCACATTCAGCAGGCCATTTTCCTGTGCCAGAACGGCGCCGGAAAGCTCGGTTCGTCCTTCAAGAAGGGGCGCAATATTAGGCGGCAGCAGCCGTGCCACATCCGCATCCAGCCCCAGATTGATGCGGTGGCCCTGCGCCACGGCACGCACGCCGGCAGCGCCACTCATCTGCGCCACATCACCGGCGGAAAGATTGAGATGGCCGTCCCACGCATCAATGGGACCATTACCGGTGATGCTGGCCTTCAACTCCGGCAGACCTTCCATGCCGGCCAAACGCGCCACAAGGCCACCGGGGGGCTCATTGGCCTGAATATTCACATCCAGAATACGGGTCTGCGGCACATAGGAGACCTTGCCGGCGATATCGCCCGGCGCATCCTTGCGCTGCAAATCAAAATTGGCGGCAAGCCCCGGCCCCGAGGCCATCAGGTCTGCCGAAGCATCCAGTGAGAGGCGCGCCGGCAGGCCGGCCACGGGCTCACCGATTTCAATATCGGCAATGGCCAGACGTCCCAGCCGCACCGGCAGCATGAAGTTGCCCCCACCGCTGCTTTCGGTCGTCTCTTCAGAAGGCGGCAGCTCCGGCAGGCGCTCCAGCGCCACGCGATCAGCCGTGATGGTCTCCACATTCAGCACACCACCCAGCAATGACAGCGGGCTCCAGGCCAGATGCAGATTATCCACCTGCGCCACAGGGCCTTTCGGATCATCCACCGCGATGCGGGCAATGGTCATGTTCCACGGCACACCGCCGCTGATCTCGGCAATCTCGATCCTGAGGCCGGAAACGGAGGCGAGCGACGACGCCACCCGCGCCAGCATGGATTTGCCCGGCCCGGTCTGCACCACCACAAGCAGCAGAACCACCAGCGCCACGAGGCCCGCGAGAGTGAAGCCCACCCATTTGAGAAGGCGAAGAAGAATGCGCGCCATCATCAGAAGGACTGCCCCAGGCTGACATAAAGACCATAGGTCCCGTCACCGGGACTCGGATTAAGCGGGAACGCCAGATCGAACCGCAGGGGGCCAATGGCCGTGTAATAACGCAGCCCCAGACCCGCCGAATATTTCAGGCCGTCAAAATCAGGAAATTCCGAAGAAAAGGCCGAACCCATATCAAAGAAGGGCACCACGCCGATCGTATCGGTAATCTTGATCCGCGCCTCGGCGGACGCCTCGAAATAGCTCAGGCCGCCGATAATTTCACCCCGTGCATTGCGCGGGCTGGCGGACTGATAATCATAGCCACGCAGCGAGCCGCCCCCACCCACATAGAAGCGCCGGTTGGCCGGCACATCGTTCAGGGAAGTCCCCATCATGGAGCCGGCAGAAACCCGCCCGGCCAGAATATATCGCTTGTCCCGATCCTGCGCGTAATAGGTCGAGAAGGTGCCCTTCGCCATGACAGGGCCAGCGCCACTGTCACCCAGATAGGCAAAGGGCTCCACTGTCGCATCCACGCGCATGCCGCGGGAAGGGTCCAGCGTATTGTCGGTATTGTCGAAATGGGCGTTCACCGGAATGCCGAGAATGAAATAGTCATTCTTGCCATTGGCGTCTTCAACCGAACTGTCCTCGAAATCCAGCCCCACCTGCATGGTGAACTGATCCGAGAAGCGGCGTCGCACATCCAGTGTAGCGGTGACACCCTCCTGCACATAGGCATTCGTTACTTCGCGCAACACGGCGGCTGCGGCGATCAGATCATCCCGCGAGGTGAAAATGCCCGGCTTGGTGAAGGTGGCCTTCACCTTGTAGCCGAACGGATCTGCATTCGGGACAGATTCAGGCTTCTGGCCAAACCAGGAGACGCCCGCATCCAGACGAAAAGTCTCCCCGCCCCCAAACAGGTTGCGATGGCCCCAGAAGGTATTGAGAGAAGAGCCGTCCGTATTGGAATATTCTGCGTTGAAGCCCACATAGCGTGGCTTGCGCGGGGTCACCTCAATGGTGATGGGCAGGCCGCCATTTGCATCCAGCCTGTCACCTTCAATGATCCGCACGCCGCCAATGGCTTCAATTTTGGTGAGCCTTGTGCGCAGGGATGTGAGCCGAGACGGCGAGAAAGGTTCTCCCGGCTGTATCTCGATCCTGTCCTCGATGAAACCGGGCGAAAGGAAATCTGCCCCCTTCACCGTAAAATGGCCAAAGGTGGCCCGAGGGCCCGTATCCACAAAGAAGGTGACATTCAGCCTTCGGGTGGCATGATCCGCGACGACATCCTTTTGCGCCACGCGGGCAAAGGGATAGCCCAGATTGCGCCAGTGACCAGCCAGCCGACCTTCTGCCGACACCACGGAACTGGCCAGCGCCGGCTCATCGGTTTCCAGGCGCAGCGTGTGTTGATCCGGCGCATCTGGCAACGGGCGGTTATTGGCCCCGCTCACGATGCGCACCGTGCCGAAGGTAAAGAGCGGGCCCGGATTGACGACAATCTTCACCGGCACCGGCCCGCGCGCCCGCGCAGCCTGCACAATATCAAAGATATTGGGTGAATCCGGCCTGTTGCCGGAAATGGTCATGTTGATGGTGCCGCCATAATACCCTTCCGAATAAAGGGCGGCGACAATTCTATCCCGGTCGGAAACGGCGCGGCGCACAAGGCCCGCAGCACCTGCCGGCGGGTTGGATTTGAGCTGCTTCAGGTTGGAAGCATCCTCAATGGCGCGCGTCAGGCTGCGGTCACCATCCACCACTTCAATCTCAACCGTATAGGGTACGGCATCCGGCGATTGGGTCGCCTTATCCGCCTCGGCATTGGGATTGAAGAAGTTGGTGATGGAATCAAAGAATCCCCCCTCCTCCGCCTGCACTGGAAGGGCCGGCAGGGTCGCAAAAGCAACAGTCGCGACTGCCGCCATAATGGGCTTCAGACAGGAATGTTGCAGGGATTTTGCAGCGTTCGCCATATCAACTCGGGTATCCGGAAAACATCAGACGGATGAAGAATCCGCGCGTCACATCGCACCCATGAGGCGTCGATGCTGGGGCTGACGCTATGTGACGTCCGTAAATTTCACCTTATGCCGTACCGCTATCCTCCTGATCTGCGAAACGCGCACTCACTATGGTTAACATAGTGGCATTGATTTGCGCCCTTGGCGAGATGAAGGGGGCAAGAAACGCAGCCTGAACAATGGCTTTCACCAAGCCTTCGTGCTTCAGGGCGCAGACCGCTTCCGAAGCGTGCATGGCAGCCTCACGACAAGCGAGAGAAAACACCATCGAAACACATTAGTTCATATATATCAATACATTAGACTTCAAGCCTGAGGCGTCCGGCCGGAGGCATCGGGCTCTTCTGCGGGCACCTCTCCGGCAGCGCCCGCAGGCGGCTGTTGCGGCTTTTCCGCCGGTGCAGCAAGCGCTGGGGGTGGCGCGGCTGCAACAGTTTTATCCCCGCCAGCAGGCAGGATTCTGGAAAGCCTTGCGTAACCATAAGATGCAACCCTCTCCAGCCAACCCACCGGGCGTTGAACTGAAGCCGCGACGCCAAAGCTCTGCAACAGACGGATTCGGTCGTCCCGGTTTGCAATCGCTCCGACAATCAGGTCGGCCGCCAGCACGCCATGGGCCGGCTCATCCTCGCTCTGCGTCGCGCAGTACCACACGCCCTTTTCGCCCTCATAAACCAGAGGCATCCGCTCACGCGGGCGGGCGCGTTTCAGGCTGCGCACAGCATCGGTGGGCAAACCGGAAATCCGGGGGGAAACCGCACGCGCATGGCGACGCAAAACCCGCGCCGCACGACTGGCGCTGAAAGCAGAAAAAGCCGTTTCAGTGGCCACATTCAACGTCTGGTCATCATGGTAGAAACGCAGGCCCGTAGAGCCGAACTCATCGACAAGGCCATGATATCCGCCCCCATCCTCCGACAAGCGGAACCGCCCGCACACCCAGGGCGTTACCACCAATCCGGGCACCAGAGCGGGCGCGACATCAAACAACTCCGCCCCACCGCTGAACACCACATAATAGGCGCGCACCCGTAGCGGGCCCACATTGATGTATTTGCGCACTCCATTGAGATCCGCGCTCAAGCCGGTAGAACCATCCACCAGCTTCACCTCGGATTGCAGCGCCGCTTCTTCCAGAATGGTGCGCAGCGCCGCCACATTCACCCGATAGGCATGTGCCACGCCTAAAGCTGCTGAAAAGGTTTGCGAACCCAGCAGCGCCTGTGTCTGGTCAACATCCAGCATCATGCCGGAATGCGGCAACAACGCCTCACGCTCTTCATGCTCTGCGGCAAGAGCGGCTGCGGCATGGGGCCGCGCCGCCAGCAAACGCCCCCGAGGCCCGCTGGGCAACCCGGATTCCGTGACATAACGCAGGCCCCGTTCCGCCGCTGTCAGCGAAAGAGCAAGCAACTCCTGTGCATCCTCGCGCCCCAGCCGGGCCACCAGATCCGCCGTTGGCAGGCTGAAACCGGGCGATAAGCTGGCCTCGAACCCCAGAACGCCAGACCGGACAGGTAGCTCGGCAGCCGGCTCTTCAGCGGTCCGCGACGCCGCACTCCGGCTCACCCTGTTGTCCGCATGGGGAGAAACCAGAGCCACATCATAACCATGGCTGGCCAGATCACAGGCGATCAGTAACCCCGACAGATCATCTCCCACCACGCAGATGTCGCAATCCAGCATACGCCCGACGGATGACGAGGAGGAATCATCCCGCGCATCCATCCCCTCGGAAGGCATCGACCCACCCGCCGGGGCCCGCCCCATTGCGTCATCCCGCCCGCCAGAAACAGCGCCCTCCCGGCCGGCACCATCGTGGCTGACGCTCATGGCATTCCGATTCAGGGAAGGGTAGGGAAATGAGAAACTGTTCATGTCAAAGCCTTGCCGAAGCCCAGCATTCCTGACCGGCAGCGGCCCGGTTAAGAGCACTGCCGCCTTCATGTATCTATGCCCCTTGTCGCCCATTTCTGTGGCAAGGGGCAAATCCGGCTCACAATCCACAGGCCCGTAGACGGAGAACAGGTTGCACTCGCCCATGGGCGTAGGCCATAAGAAGCGCACCTGAAACGCGTCAGGAAGAGCTCTCATATGCGTCGCCTTCTTCTGCTGCGTCATGCCAAGTCCGAATGGCCCAATGGCATTGCCGACCCGGAACGGCCCCTTGCTCCGCGCGGCCGCGCCGCCGCCCCGCGTATGGGTGTCTATCTGGCCCGCGAAAAGCTGTTGGCCGACAAGGTTCTCATCTCGCCTGCCCGTCGCACGCGTGAAACCTGGGATCTGGTCTCTCCCCTGCTGGACCCCGTCCCGCTCACAGCGTCCGAACCTCGCATCTATGAGGCGCCCGTCGCCCGTTTGCTCTCCGTGCTGCGTGAGCAGGCCAGCGATGTGCAGACCCTGATGCTGGTAGGGCACAATCCCGGCCTTGAAGAGCTGAGCCTTACCCTGTGCGCAACCGGAGCGGCTGATACGCTGGAGCGGCTGAGCACGAAATTTCCCACTGGCGCTCTTGCGGTTATCGACCTGCCGGTTGATGACTGGCAGTCTGTTGCGCCATCTATCGGCCGGCTGGACCGCTTCATCACCCCGCGCGAACTGCCCGAAACGCCCTGAGGCGCACGCGGCTGAAAGGGCGGGGCACAGGCACGGGATGGAACAGCCGGCAGAACGCTTTCCGGAGGCATCCCATGGCCGGCTTCGCCGACGCGCTGGATGATGCGCGCATTGCGCTGATGACATTGGCAGACCGGGCTACCGGCCTGACCAACCCGACCTTGCGGCTGGGGGTTACGGGCCTGTCCCGCGCGGGCAAAACCATTTTCACCACCGCGCTGGTTCATGCCCTCACGCAATCTTCCCGCCTGCCGGTGTTCGAGGCGGCTCAGGCAGGCCGCATCGCCCATGCCCGCCTGGAACCCCAGCCGGATGATGCTGTGCCGCGCTTTGCCTACGAAGCGCATATGGAGACGCTGGAGAAGGCGCGCGCCTGGCCCGAATCCACCACAAGGGTGAGCGAGCTGCGCATTGCCCTGCGCTATGCCACACCGCGTGGTGCACTGCGCAACCTTACGCTGGATCTGGTGGACTATCCCGGCGAATGGCTGCTGGATCTGCCCTTGCTCGATATGAGCTATGCCGAATTTTCGCGACAGAGCCTTGCTCTGGCTCGGGCTCCGGCGCGGGCGGCTGTCGCCGGCCCCTATCTGGCAGCGGTGGCTGCCAACAAGGCCGAAACCGTCGCGGATGAAGGCCGCGCACGGGAAGTCGCCAGCCAGTTTACAGCCTATCTCGCCGCCTGCCGCACCGAAACGCTGGCCATGAGCCTGCTGCCACCCGGCCGCTTTCTCATGCCCGGAGATCTGGAAGGCTCCCCCGCCCTCACCTTCGCCCCGCTGGACCTGCCCGCCGATGGCGCCACCCGCCCCGGTTCACTGGGCGCGATGATGGAGCGCCGGTTTGAGGCCTATAAAAGCGCGGTGGTGCGCCCCTTCTTCCGCAATCATTTCGCCCGGCTGGATCGTCAGATCGTGCTGGTGGACATTCTCTCGGCCCTGAATGCCGGCCCGGCGGCGCTGGCGGATCTGGAACGCGCGCTGGATGGTATTCTGGCCGCCTTCCGCACCGGGCAGAACACTCTTATCAGCACGCTGTTTCGTCCGCGGGTGGAAAAGGTGCTGTTTGCCGCCACCAAGGCTGACCATCTGCACCGCTCCAGCCATGATCGGCTGGAGGCCATTCTTGCGAAGCTGGTCGAGCGTGCCCGCCTGCGCGCGCGTGAAAGTGGGGCGGCGCTGGATGTGGTGGCTCTGGCCGCCATTCGCGCCACCCGCGAGGCCCGCGTACGACGCAACGGACATGATATGGACGCCATTGTCGGCACCCCGGAAAAAGGCCAGATGGCCGGCGGTCATGTATTTGATGGCGAAGAGGAAGTCGCAGTCTTTCCGGGTGATCTGCCACAGGACCCCGACAGCCTGTTCGATCCGGCAGGCACCGGCTTTCGCGGGCTGGCCTCGGATGACCCGGATGCAGCAGACTTCCGCTTCCTGCGCTTCCGCCCCCCGGCAGGCATTGGCGAAAGCCGGCCCATTCCCCATATCCGGCTGGACCGCACCTTGCAGTTTCTTATCGGCGACAGGCTGGTGTGACGCGACGCACATTCCGATGGCCCCTGGAGTAGCCCACCCATGACAGACGACCCCGCCAGCACGCACAACCCGCACGGCCGCGCCCCACGCCGCCCGCAGGTGTTCCGGCTGGATGAGGAGGACATCACCATGGCACCCCCGGAGCCGGAACCTGATTTTTCCGCACCGGACACCCCGCCCCTGACAGAAGCGAAGAAGGGGAGCATTCCTTGGGGAGCTATTTTCTGGTCCGCCCTCGGAGGCGTGGTCAGCCTCGCCTTTTATGTAGGGCTCAGCCGGCTTATCAGCGATCTGTTCGCACAGAATGAATGGCTGGGTTATGTTGGCGCCGCGATTTCCCTGGTGCTGGTTCTGGCCGCGCTGGGCGTTGTGGTGCGAGAGGTCACGGGCCTGTCCCGCCTCGCCCATCTCGATCATATCCGCGATATGGCCGCCGCAGCGCTGGCCGGAGATGACCGCCCAAAGGCCGAGAAAGTCACCCGCGACATGCTCCGCCTCACAGCAGAGCGGCCCAATCTGGCCCGTGCAAGGGTGGATCTGGAAGCTCATCTCGGCAGCATCATTGATGGGGCGGATCTGGTTCGGCTGACAGAACGCAGCCTGCTGCCAAATCTGGATTCACAAGCCCGGCAGATGGTTTCTGACGCAGCCAAGAATGTGTCTGTCGTCACGGCCATTTCACCGCGTGCACTGCTGGATCTGGCCTTCGTGCTTTACACCGCAGTCAGCCTCATGCGGCGGCTGGCCCAGCTCTATGGTGGCCGGCCCGGCGCGCTCGGCATGTTGCGGCTGTTCCGCCATGTGCTGGGGCATCTGGCCATTACCGGCGGTATGGCGGCGGGAGATACGCTGGTTCAACAGCTTGTGGGGCAAGGGCTCGCCGCACGCCTTTCCGCCAAGCTGGGCGAAGGCGTGGTGAATGGCATGCTCACCGCCCGGCTGGGGCTGGCCGCGATTGCGGTGACACGCCCCCTGCCCTTCGAGGCCCTGCCGGCTCCACGCCTCGCCGATGTTGCCAGCGGCCTTCTGCGCAAGGCCGAAGAAGAAGAGCGAGAAAAGAAACAAACGAACGAAAAATGATGAACCGCATGCAAAATGCGGACAGGCCGGGCCACGGCCCAGCCTGTCATCATTTTCCCGACTGAAACGCGCTCTTATCCATTGACGGGCGGCAGGCCACCAGCTGGCTTTTGCTCCCCGGCCCCTTCCTGCACCTTGTTCTGGCAGGACAATTCCTCAATCTGCGCGCACAGAATATCCGCCAGTTCCCGATACCCCTCTGCATTCAGATGCAAACCATCATGAGAGAAGCGGGCGGAAAGCCCGTTCGGGTCGGCAAGACGGGAATTCAGCTCGACAAACTGCGCCCCGTGCTTTTTGGCCAATGCGCGCATCTGCACATTCAGCGCGGCCACTTCACGCCGGTCGCAGATTTCCACCGCGCAATCAATCACCTCCAGAACCACAAGCCGTCCGGCTTCCTCAGAGAGACGGGCAATAGCCTGATTGGCCATGCGCACAGTCTTCTCCAGAGGGTGCTTGAGCAAAATATCGTTCGCGCCCATTTCAAGGATGACCAGCTCAGGATTACGAATACCCAATGTATCCACCCGCTCCATCAACCCTTCCAGCGTATCGCTTCCAATACCCCGGTTGGCGACAGAAGCATTGGGGAAAATATCCTGCCATTGTGCCAGCTGAACGCGACTATCTCCCACAAAAACAATATCCGCCTGTGTTGGAAATGCGCGATGAAGATCCGCCATACTGTCAATATACGTGTTCACATATTTCGGCTCTTTAATCTCTTCGTCTTTGTGAGCAAACAGGGAATGCGGCCAGATGCCAGTGGTGCACACCACAACAGCAACAAGGAAGACCACGATCGCCACCACAACAGCGGCGATGGAAAATGAGCGCATGTGAAATATCCTGATACCAAGAATTCCGCTCACCCCACCATAAGGCCAGATAGCGCCGGCCTATCGCAAAGCAAGAACAAAAGAGGCGCGGTGAACAGGCCGAACGCTCACCCCGCCTCACATCGGAAAAACAATAGAAACACTAGCCTGCATCTATGCCGGTAACAGGTAAGGTGGCAGATTTTGTGGCACATATTGCGCAGGCTGATTGCGCCATAGCGCCTCAGCCATCGGCCAGGCCAGAACCAGCCCGAACAACGCCACAAGCCCGCTGAACAGCCATGCGCCATCCTGCGCTTCCATGGCCACCACCGCCAGCAAGGCGAGGCAGGTTACACCCCCCAGAAACGCCATGATATTCCAGCGCCAGCGACCATAACCGCCAATATAGGCCACCTGCCGTGCAGCGCTTCCCGCCATCGCCTCATGAAAGGCCCGCACAAAGGCGGCATAATCGGCGGACTGGTTCTCCACCCGTGAAAGCGACACGCGCGATGCCGATGAAAGCGTGAGCCGGGTGCCGTCGCGCCCCTCTATCTGCATGTCGTAGCTGGAGGCCGCAAATTTGGCATGTTGAAAAAACAGGCGCACCCGCTGTACATCCGCAAGCGCCAGCACGCCCGTGCGCGGCCCCACGCTCCAGTGCAACGCCTGCCCATGCAGTTCCAGTTGCACGCCACCACCCCCCAGCCGCGGCAGATAGGCATAGCGCGCAACAGGTGGCACAACAGGGGTGCTGGAAGACGGATCACCCATGAAGATACTCTACCTTGCTGAATATATGGAGCGGACGGTCCGGTTCAGAGCAGTTCCCGCATGGCCGCGTCTATCCCCTCAAGGGTCAGTGAAAACATGCGCTCTTCCATGATGTGGGACATCAGCTGGATGGATTGCGTATAGCGCCACTGGTTCTGCGGCACAGGGTTGAGCCATACGGCATGGGGATAGGTGGAGAGCAACCGCTCCATCCACACCTTGCCCGGCTCCTCGTTATAATGCTCCACCGAGCCATACTGAGAAACGATCTCATAAGGCCCCATGGAAGCATCGCCCACGAAGATCAGCTTGTAGTCGCTGCCATAGGTGTGCAGCACATCCTGCAACGCAATCCGCTCACTGCTGCGCCGGGCGTTGGAGCGCCACACGCTTTCATACACGCAGTTGTGGAAGTAGAAATGCTCCAGATACTTGAATTCCGCCCGCGCGGCGGAGAACAGCTCCTCGCACTGGGCGATATGCCAGTCCATGGAGCCGCCGACATCGAGAAACAGCAGCACCTTCACGGCATTGCGACGCTCCGGGCGCATCTTTACATCTATGAAACCGGACCGTGCGCTTTCACGAATGGTGTTTTCAAGATCCAGCTCATCGGCCGCCCCCACACGGGCGAATTTGCGCAGGCGGCGCAGCGCCACCTTGATGTTGCGGGTGCCCAGCTCAAGCTGATCGTCCAGATCGCGGAATTCGCGCTTGTCCCACACCTTCACGGCGCGGAAATTACGGTTGCCATCCTGCCCGATACGGATGCCCTCGGGGTTGTAGCCATAGGCCCCGAAGGGTGAGGTGCCGCCGGTGCCGATCCACTTGTTGCCGCCCTGATGACGCCCCTTCTGCTCCTTCAGCCTCTCGGCGATGGTCTCCAGCAGCTTGTCGAGGCCACCCAGAGCCTGGATCTCCCGCTTTTCCTCCTCGGTGAGGAATTTCTCGGCCAGCTTGCGCAGCCATTCTTCAGGAATGGACGGCGTGCCTTCTTCCACAACGCTTTCCAGCCCCTTGAAGCAAGTGCCAAACACGCGGTCGAACTTGTCGAGATGGCGCTCGTCCTTCACCAGCGTGGCACGGGAGAGATAGTAGAAGGTTTCCACCTGCCGGTTGGCGAGATCACGATCCATCGCCTCCATGAGGGTGAGATATTCGCGCACGGAAACCGGAATACCCGCCGCCTTCAACGCCTCAAAGAACCCGATGAACATGCACCCGCTCCGCTATCACTCCGGGCGAATGAAGCATGAATGCGCCAACGCGCCAAGCATTGCCCTCAACGCCCCTCAAGTCGAGAGCATAAAGCGCTCCGCCCCTTCCAGCACAACGCAGCTCAACCGGCCGCTGTCATAGGCGCGGGTATCGATATCCATACGGTTGGGCCGCACCTCCACCTCCGGCACCGGCTGGTGGCCATGCACCACAAAATGCCCGTGCGGCAGGGGGCTATCCAGAAACAGGCGGCGAATCCACAGCATGTCTTCCCGCTTCTGCTGCGCCAGCGGCACGCCGGGGCGCAGGCCCGCATGGACGAAGAGATAATCTCCCCGCACGTCATAAAGGCCCAGATTGCGCAGAAAGGTGAGATGAGTGGCCGGCAGGGCCGCGCGCCATTGCTCCCACAAGGTGGGGTCATCGCTGGCCGGCACCGTATCCAGATAAGACAGCACCGCCTCATAGCCGCCCACGCGCAGCCAATATTCAAAGGAGGTCTTGTCCTCCAGCCCCTGAAGCAGCATCTCTTCATGGTTGCCGGAAAGGCAAATGGCCCCATGGCTGCTCTGGCGGGCGATCAGCGCCTCCAGCACACCGGCCGAATCCGCCCCGCGATCCACATAATCACCCAGATAGATTTCCACATGCTGCCGGTCCGGGTGGGCGTCCCTGTCCGCGTCGATCTGCTGTTGCAGGGCGCGCAGCAGATCCAGCCGGCCATGAATGTCGCCAATGGCGTAAACGCGCACATTTTCCGGCACGCGGGGCGCTGTGTGCCCTTCGGCTTCAAGAACGGGTAATGGCTGTGCACTCATCCGCTTTCCCGCAGGCGTCTCCGCCTGCTCCTCATTCACTCTGGCATGCTGCCGCACCGCAGCATTTCAACTGTGGCGCATATTGGCCCCACCGCAAAATGCGAAAATACAGATGCACCATCGTCCAGATCGCATGGCCATGATTTTACGGCCCATGGCTGGCAAACCTAATGCCCTTGCATGACGATTTCGCGGTGCAATACCCATGCAACCAGCAAAATACGATATGAGAGAGCCGATTATCCGGTCGCGGCCTGCGGCTCATCCCAATGAGGCAAGAAAAGAGGCAAGAGAATGGGCTTTGGCGTCACGGCCATCGCGCTGCTGGTGGAAGCCGCCTTTGGCTATCCCGATGCTGTGTTCCGGCGCATTGGCCACCCGGTCACATGGATTGGTGCGCTGATTTCCCGACTGGATCGGCTGTGGAACCTTCAGGAACTGCCCGAAACCACACGCCGCTTTCGCGGTGTAGTCTGCCTGCTGGTTCTGGTGGCGGTGGCGGCCCTGCCGGCCCTGCTGCTGGAATCAGTTCTGGCTACGGTGCCCTTCGGCATGGTGCTTGCGGGCATTGGCGCCAGCAGCCTTATTGCCCAGCGCTCATTGCACTGGCATGTAGCGCAGGTCGCCACGGCGCTGGAAAACCGCGATCTGGAAGCCGCCCGCACAGCGGTGAGCCAGATTGTGGGGCGGGACCCCCGACAACTGGATGAAGCCGGCATTGCCCGCGCCTCCATCGAGACTCTTGCTGAAAACTTCTCCGATGGCGTGGTCGCTCCCACCTTCTGGATGTGCATGCTGGGCCTGCCGGGGGCGGCCGCCTACAAGGCCATCAATACGGCTGACAGCATGATCGGCCATCTCAATGCCCGCTACGGCGCTTTTGGTTGGGCAGCGGCACGCACGGATGATCTGGTGAACCTGCCGGCATCACGCCTTGCCGGGCTGCTGATCGTGGCGGCGGCGGCTCTGGGCGGGGGTGGTTCGGCCTATCTCGCCTGGCTGGCCATTGGCCGGGATGCGCACGCCCATCGCTCTCCCAATGCCGGCTGGCCGGAGGCGGCCATGGCCGGCGCGCTTCATCTTCAGCTCAATGGCCCGAAGATCTATGATGGGGTTCCCACCGAAGACGCCTTTATGGGAAATGGCCGCCGCGAGGCGACAGCTGCGGACATCCGTGCGGCCCTGCGGCTCTATCGCCGGGCCGATCTGCTGATGCTGGCTCTGGTTCTGCTGGTGGCCGGGTTGGGCTGGCTGCTGTTTGCAGGCTGAAGCCTACCCCTTCACCCGCATGGGAAGGCCGGCCACCACGAAATCCACCTGCGCAGCCCGCGCGGCCAGGCGCTGGTTGAGCCGCCCCGCGGCATCACGAAACCGTCGCGCCAGCGCATTTTCAGGTACAATACCCAGCCCTACCTCATTGGCCACACAGATGGTGAGCCCCTCTCGCGCGGCCAGCGCCAGTTCCAGTTCCGCGCTTTCAGCCTCCAGGTCATGATTGGCCAGCAGGTGATTGGTGAGCCATAATGTAAGGCAATCCACCAGAACCGGCTGCCGGGGAGGCAGAGTTTTCAGCTTGTCGGCCAGCAGCAGCGGAGCATCATGCGTCTGCCAGCCCTCCCCCCGGCTGGCGCGGTGATGTGCGATGCGCGCGTGCATTTCCTCATCCAGCGCTTCAGCCGTGGCGATATAGGCCCAAGGGCCGGGCTGCGCCTGCACCAGCCCTTCCGCATGGCGGCTTTTACCAGAGCGCGCACCACCCAGAACAAGTACCAGCCCGGCTGCATCCACCATATTCAACACCTTTTCCGGTTACCGCCACTTTGTTGCCTTAGGCATATAACACCCTGAAAGGGCTACATATATTGCCTTCCTTAAAATGCTCGTTAAAAGAGCAGAGGGGTAATATCCAGCCTTTTTCAAGGACACCAAATGAAAACACAGCATATCCTTGCCGCGGCGTTCGTCACTGCCGGCCTGTTTGCAACCCCTGCTCTGGCTCTCGATCGCAAGGTCGATATTGTCAACAAGACCGGCTACACGATGACGGCCTTCTACGCCTCCAATGTGAATGAGGAGAGCTGGGAAGAAGACATGCTGGGCGGCGATGTTCTGCGGAATGGAGAAACCCTCGAAGCCGATATTGACGACGGCACCGGCCATTGCGTCTATGACTTCAAGGCCCGGTTTGCTGATGGCGATACAGTCGTCCAGCGCAAGATCAATGTGTGCGAAGTCGGCCAGTTCACCTTCACGCCCTGAGGCTGAAGGCTGTTCCTGTGCCTGAGGCACATGCCATAATGGCTGGCCGGCGGGTGTAGCTTTCACTTCCGGCCAGCGCCTGCCCCCTCCTCTCGCCGGAGAACCTCCATGGCGGATGCCCTCACGCTGGACTGGCTTTCCCGACTTGTCGGTTTCGATACGACAAGCCGCAATTCCAACCTCGCGCTGATCGCGGCGGTGGAAGAGTTTCTGAACACCCGGAACATTCCCTGTGAGCGGGTGGAGAATGAGGCTGAAGGCAAGGCCTCGCTGATCGCCACCATCGGCCCGCGCGAGCCCGCCGGAATTGTGCTTTCCGGCCACACCGATGTGGTGCCCGTGGATGGGCAGGACTGGACCTCCCCGCCATTCACCCTCACCGCGCGTGAGGGCCGGCTTTATGGGCGCGGCAGTTGCGATATGAAGGGCTTTCTGGCCGTCTGCCTTGGCATGGTGCCTCACATGCAGGCCGCAGCGCTGAAAAAGCCCATCCATCTTGCCTTCTCCTATGATGAAGAAGTGGGCTGTCTGGGCGTACGCCCCCTTCTGCGGCACATGGTGGCGGCGGGCTACCGTGCGGAAGGCTGCATTGTGGGCGAGCCGAGCATGATGCAGGTGGTTGTGGGCCACAAGGCCAAGCGCTCCATGCAAACCGTGGTGCACGGGCGTGGCGGCCATTCCTCCCGTGCGCCGGAGCTGGTGAATGCGGTGGAATATGCCGCGCTTTTGGCCACGCGCATCATCGCCGTGGGCCAGCGCATGGCGCGTGAAGGTGCCCGCGATGCGTTATATGACATTCCCCACACCACCACCCATGTGGGCACGCTGCATGGCGGAACGGCGCTGAATATCGTGCCCGAGCGTGCCGTAATGGACTGGGAAGTGCGCGCCTTGCCGGAAGACGACATTGAGGCGCTGATGCAAGAGATCATCTCTCATGCCCGCGAGGAGCTGGAACCGGCCATGAAGGCCCGCGCCCCTGAGGCCGGGTTCCATTTCGAGGAAAAGGCAGCCTTTCCCGGTCTTTCTACCGCGCCGGACGCTCCCATCACCACGCTGGCGAAGCGCTGGGCCGGCCGCAACGATCATGCCCGTGTGGCCTATGGCACCGAGGCCGGGCTGTTTGTCGAAATGGCGCAAATCCCGACCATCGTCTGTGGCCCCGGCTCTATCGCCCAGGCCCATCAGGCTGATGAATATGTGGATGAAAGCCAGCTCACAGCCTGCGAGGATTTTGTGAAGCAGGTGATTGCCTATTGCGCGAGCTAAAGTGGCCTCGGGCTGGGTGAGGCCTCAGCGCAAGGGCGGAAAGCCCTGTTGCATACAGGTGCCAACCTGCTCCAGAAGGGCATGGCCAGCCGGGCGGCAACTCGCGCCATCCATGGGAGGTGTGTATTTGCGGGCGGCCCACGCGTCGGCAAAATATTCCAGAGCCCCGGCCCCAGAAAAAGCGGGGGCTGAAGTCCCCGCCGAAGTCCCCGCCCATGACGAAACTGGCATATTCCCGCGCGGCGAAGAGCCCCCTCATTGCCTCACAACGCCCTGTGATGAGGAGGGTTCTTGCCCGGTCATCCACAAGACTACCGCATCACAAATTGCCGAAAACGTCGGAGGCATTTCCATCCGGCCCATCCACCGTTTCCATCGGGAGCCGGCCGGGAGACAGAGACGCTTCCAAAAACAACCGTCCCATAAGCCGGGAGCGTGAAGCCGCCATCGACCACAAGAGCACCATCACAGATCGCAGCCGAGATCTCTTCCGGTGCAAACCCTGAAGGCGTCAGGCGGAAGGGTGCAAGGGTGCTTGCAAGTGAGGGTTTTCAAGCAGCGCCCACCTTTGGCAACAGGGGTAGACCATGCGGGTTCAGAAACACTCTGCCACCTCATCTCGATCTCTACCCACACAAACTCACTAACTTCAGCTGCGCGCCTTGGCCACCAGCGCAGAGGTGGAGCGCCCCTCAACCAGCGGCACCAGCGCCACCCGGCCTCCATGGGATTTCACGAAATCTCCGCCCACCACCTGATCTTCCCGATAATCCGCGCCCTTCACCAGCACATCGGGCTTCAGGGTCTGGATCACCTCCAGCGGCGTATCCTCATCGAACAGGACGACCAGATCCACACAGCGCAGCGCGCCCATCACACGGGCACGGGCGGCTTCATCCTGCACCGGCCGGCTGGCCCCCTTCAGGCGCCGGACGGATGCATCCGTATTGAGCGCCACCACCAGCTTGTCGCCCTCGCGTGCGGCAGCTTCCAGCAAGCGGATATGGCCGGGATGCAGCAGATCGAAACAGCCATTGGTGAAGACCACGCGCGCGCCTGCGGATTGCCAGTCCGCCACGATGCGAGCGGCGCGCTCATGCTCCACCAGCGCGCCCTGTTCCGGCCCTTCCGGCAGGGTGGCTTCCAGCGCGGCGGTCAGTTCCGCGCGCGTCACCACCGCTGTACCAAGCTTGCCCACCACCACGGCAGCGGCGGCATTGGCCATATGCACGGCGGTTTCCATCGTTTCGCCGGTTGCCAGCGTTACAGCCAGCGCAGCGAGTGCGGTATCACCCGCACCGGAAACATCAAACACCTCACGCGCCTGCGTGGGCACATGCAGCACCCGCCCGCCATGACGCCACAGGGTCATGCCCTTCTCGGAGCGCGTCACCAGCACATCCCCGCCGAACTGGGCGGCAGCAGCGGCGGCGGCTGTGGCGGTCTGCTCATCGCTGTTATCCGGCAGACCGGTGGCCGCCACCAGTTCCAGCCGGTTCGGCGTGACAAGGCTGGCCCCGCGATAAGCTTCAAAGGTGCGCCGCTTCGGGTCCACAATGATGGGCACACCAGCCGCCCGGCCAGCGGCAATGGCGGCTGCGATCACATGATCCGACAGCACGCCCTTGGCATAATCGGAAAGCACGACAACCTTCGCCCCCGAAACAGCCTGCTGCACAGCGTTCACCAGCGCCGCCTCTGCCTGTGGTGAAAGCGGCGCGCCATTTTCCGCATCAATCCGCACGATCTGCTGACGACCGCTCATCACCCGCGTCTTGGTGATGGTGGGACGGGCGGAATCGCGCACCATCAGCGAGAGATCGACACCCGGCCACTGGTCCAGCGCGGCGGCCAGATTTTCAGCCTGTGCATCCTGCCCCACAAGGCCCACCAGCGTGACTTTCGCCCCCAGAGCCGCAGCATTGGCAGCCACATTGGCCGCACCGCCGGGCACGATGCGCTCCGCCCCATGCACCAGAACGGGCACCGGCGCTTCTGGTGAAATGCGGGAGACCGAACCTGTAATATACTGATCCACCATCACATCGCCGATCACGACAATGCGTTGCGCGCCTTCACGATCCATATCGGACATTTCCCGCACTCAGGAGACCACGCCGCCAGTGGCCTTGAGATGCTCGCTCACATAAGCGGCCACCCCTTCCTCCAGCGACATGAAGGGGCGTTTGTAGCCAGCAGCGCGCAGCTTGGTCACATCCGCCTCGGTGAAATACTGATAGGCTTTCTGGAGATGGGCCGGCATATCCACATAATGAATGCGCGGCTCCTGCCCCAACGCGGTGAACACCGCTGTTGCCAGATCCGCAAAGGAACGCGCCTTGCCGGTGCCCACATTGAAAATGCCGGAGACGGAAGGGTTCTCCAGCAGCCAGCGCACCACTTCCACGCAATCCGATACATGGATGAAATCACGCAACTGACCGCCATCTTCATAATCGGGATGATGGGATTTGAAGAGCGTGACCTTCTCGCCCGCTTCGGCCGCCGGATAGATCTTGTGCACCACAGAGCGCATGTCGCCCTTATGATCCTCGCCCGGCCCATACACATTGAAAAAGCGCAGGCCCGCAAACTGCGGAGGGTGTGCCGCCCCGCTCTCCACATCCGCCATGATACGCCGGTCCACGAACAGCTTGCTCCAGCCATAGGGGTTCAGCGGTGCCAGAAGGCCAAGGCCCGGCAGCGACTCATCATCCGTAAAGCCTTCCGAGCCATCGCCATAGGTGGCGGCGGAAGAGGCATAGATGAAGGGCAGCCCCTTGCGAGTGCACAGCTCCCACAAATCCAGCGTGGCGCGGATATTGCGGGTAACAATCTTGTCGCCATCCCGCTCCGTCGTGGCGGAGATGGCACCCATATGCACGATGCCGGCCAGCCGCCCGCCCTCACGCTCCACAAAGGCGTTGATCGCCTCTGGGCGGATCACATCATGCAGCGGAATATCCGCGATATTGCGCCATTTGGGGCCGGTTTCCAGCCAGTCCGCCACCACAACGCGGTAGCCATCCTCAGCCGCCGCGCGCGCAATATTGGACCCGATGAAGCCGGCGCCGCCGGTGACGAGAAGAATATCCCGGCCCATGGCCGCCGCGCCTGTCATCTGCCTGTCTACCCTTGTGCATGCATCACATGGGTTTTGATGTGCCATGGCTTGCGCCCTCTTGTCCATGCACAGCCGCCATTTGCAGAAGCATTTCAGAAGGCTGGAACGCCTCACCGGGCATCATCGCCCCCTCAACCGCCAGACGGAGGCACTGAGGAAGACATGGCGACCACCATCACAGCCGCAGAATCACGCTGGCCCGGCACGCAGAGATTGAAGCGTCGCCCACACCATGCGCGCATCATGATCGGCCATGCAGGGCGGGCCTTCCTGAAAGCCCGGCATGATCCGGCAGGAGGTTTTCTCGCACGGTGCACAGTTGCGCGCCGCCGCCAGCTCCCGCACATGAGGGCCGAACATGCCTGTCAGGCGCGGGTCCGTTGGCCCGTAAAGACCCAGCGTTGGCACCCCATAGGCGGCGGCCAGATGGCCAAGGCCGGTATCCACGCTCACCACCCCGGCCGCCGCGCCCAAAACAGGCGCAATGGTTTCCAGGGATTGCGGCGGCAAGAGCTGCACCGCCGTGCAGCTTTCCGCCACCTTGCGGGCGCGGGCTTCCTCCGCCGCACCATGTGCAAACATTTTCACCTGCCAACCCGCCGCCTGCGCCAGCCGCGCCAGCGCCTGCCAGCCTTCAAGGTTCCATGTCTTGGTGGGCCATGTGGTGCCGTGAAGATAGACGAGATAAGGTGGGGCCCCTGCTTCCGGTGCGGGCACGCGCAGGCCGCTGTCTTCGGGGAGGTTTTCAATGGAATAGCCCAGCGCAAGGGCAAACAGCTTGCGAATACGGGTGGCCATGTGCTCCACCTCGGGCACATGGTGGCGGCCCTGATAGAAATGGCTCGCAAGCCCTTCACGCGCACTGGCCTTATCAAACCCATGCCGGGCGCCGCGCGCCAGCCGGGCCACGAAGGCGCTTTTCAGCAGGCCCTGCGCATCAATGATGATGTCGTATTTTTCCTGCACCAGCGCAGCCCGCACCGCCCCCGCCTCTCCACTGCGCCATGCCGCGAGGGGGCGTTTGCGCAAGCGGCGCATGGGGACGGAAATGGTGCGACGTACCGCCGGGTGCAGCGCCGCTACCGGCGCAAACGCCTCTTCCACCGCCCAGTCCACGTCCAGATCCGGGATCATGGTGCGCGCATCAGTCAGCGCCGGGAAGGTGTGAACCACATCACCCAGCGAGGACAGCTTCACGAGAAGAAGTTTCATTGGCCGCTCTGTTCGGCCACCTTGAACACTTCCTCCGCGGAAATATTCTCAAGGCAAGCCAGTGTGCCCAGCGGGCATTCGCGCTTGTGGCAGGGGCGACAGTCCAACTCCCGCGAGACGATGCGGGCCTGCGGCGAGGCTGGCGGGGTCATCAGCTCCGAGGAGGCACCATAAATCACCACCAGCCGCCTGTCGAAAGCCCCTGCAATATGCATAAGGCCGGAATCGTTGGAAATAACGACATCCGCGATGGAGAGCAGCGCCGCAGCATCAATCAGGCTGGTGCGACCGACGAGATTATCCACCGGCACGCCACTTTGTTCCGCGATGATCTGCGCCGCCTCGGCATCCTTGGGGGAACCAAAGATGCGCACGCGATAGCCATGCAGCACCGCCAGACGGGCAAGCTGCGCGAATTTTTCAGCAGGCCAGCGCTTTGCCGGGCCATATTCCGCGCCTGGGCACAAGGCCATGACCGGCCCCGCGCCCTCCAGCGGAAACTTCGCCAAAGCCTGATCCAGCGCCCCATCCGGCATGATGAGATGCGGGCGCGGGCTCACCGCCTTCACCCCCTTGGGCAGGCCGAGAGCCACGAAACGCTCAATGGTGCGTGCGGTTTTGCGGTTGGTATCAGGCCGGGCATCCGTCAGCAGCGGGCTGCGCAACTCACCCTGATAGCCAACCCGCTCAGGTATGCCGGCAGCCAGAGGCGGAATGGCGGCCTTGAAGGCGCGCGGCAGAATAATGGCCTTGCCATAACCTTCCGCCCGCAGAGCCCGGCCAGCCTTCCAGCGCGCCAGCAGCCCCAGTTCGCCATGGGCCAGCCCCAGCGGAATGGTGCGACGCACGCCGGGAATCATCCGCGCGACGGGCAGAGCCGCCGAAGGTGCCATCATATCAATGGGGCGGCCCGGCTCGCGCATGCGCAGCACTTCAACAAGGCTTGCCGCCATCACCATGTCACCCACCCAGGAAGGGCCGACAATCAGCACGGGCGAAACAGAACCATGGGCACGCATACACGGACACTCGCGGCGAAGAGACAGCTTGTCATGGCAAGGTCACGCCGCCACGTCAACCCGAAGGCATGACGCGGGATGTTGCACGCAGCCAGACTGCGCGCCCTGCCAGACGCCAGAGATGTAAAAGGCGCTTCGCGGACGGAAGCGCCTTTTAACCGAAATTCGAGCAGAAAAGCCGGCCTCATCGAGGCAACACCCAGTACCGACCTTTCAGCCCTGCGCGCCAGTTCAGCCCTTGGGCTGCTGGACGGTCTTCTCAACCGTGCTCTTGATCGGCTCGGATGTATCGGCCGCCACCTTCTGCGCCAGAGCGGACAGATCCTTCACCTGCCCGCTCACGGTTTCAAACTGGCGACGCGCATGGCCAGTGGAAAGCTCCACGAGATCCGCCATCGTCTTGGCATTGACGACGGAGTTCAGGAAATCGAACGTGGAGTTGATATTGGCTTCATACGCGGCCAGCAGGCGGGCATTATATTCCGCCACGCCCTTGCCGGCGTTTTCATAGCTGTTCTCCAGCGCAGAATTCACCTGCGCGGCATTGGCTTTCATCTTCTCATAATTCTCGCGGTATGCAGCCAGGCTCTTCTCGGCCATGTCACGCAGCGCCGGGGGCACTTCCACGGCAGGAACGCCATTGGTCGCAAACGCCTTTTTGGCAGCCTCGAGCTGGTCCTGATACGTCTTGATGAAAGAGTCGTTCATGTGATCCTCGATGATACGCACCAAATAACATTGCACTCTACTGCCCCCAGACTATCACATGAATGTGAAAGCACGGAGAAACACCCCCCTCACCAAAGGTCATGCACACCCTGGGCGGAAGATGGAGAGCGCCGGAATGCGACACGGGCAAAGCCTGACCTTGTGAAAAGGCCGGCTTTGCCGGAGAGCCAGAAGAGCCGGCGAGGCTCAGTTCTGGCCCGGCTTCATGCCTTGCTGCATTTTCGCAGCCGCCTGCTCGGCGCTGGATTTGGCAGCGGAGACCATGCTCTCACCCACGGTTTTCATATCCTGCGCGGCGTTCTGCGCATTCTGGGCTGCGGCAGCGCTCAGCGTCTTCACGCGCTCGGCCAGAGTGCGGGTGTGTTCATCCAGAGAACGCATCGTCGCCTCACCCAGCCCCTTGGCATCCACGCCAAGCGCCTGGGCCTGTTCCGCCGCACTCTGCATCTGCCGGGAGAGAAAACCGGCCTGAAGCGACATCATTTCCTGCGGGCTCTTGGCGGCCACCATCTTCTGCATGAACTCGAAGCTGGCTTCCATATTGGCCTGCATCATACCCAGCGCCTTGGTGCGCAGGCCCTGCACGCTGGCGCGCACTTCATCAAAGTGCTCATCCGTCTCGCCAACGGCCTCACGCGTGCTTTGAAACAGCGATTCAAAAGCCTGACGGGCCTGCGCCACATTTTTCTCTGCAATGGCGCGAACTTCGGCGGGCAGCTCCAGATCAGGAACGAACTTGTTCGTCATTTCCGCTACTCCTCGGGCTGGTCACAGCTCTCCCCGATGGGCCGTGACGCTTTGATTGTAGTATCCCCGGCACAGTCATTCGCAATATGAAAAGCGAAAAATTCCTCGATTGCGTCCGTGTTAACCATTTTCCTTCAGTTTCATCTGGTGATCGAATCCGGGCCGCACACATGCCGGCCCTTGCGGAGCCCTCTGTGGCAACCCCTGCTACAGCCGCATATGGACGGGACAGGAGATGATGACGGAGACGAAGGACCAGACGCACATCGGTGCGGACCCTCGCCTTGCCCCGCTATCGCGGGCGGATCTGCCGTCCTTCCTGCTGCGAATCGAGGATGGCGTCATTGCGCACGCCACCACAGCCAGCATCGCGTTGGGACTGGCCGAAGGCGAACAGGCTCCGAATCAAATTCTTGATCTGGCCCGCAGCCTTGTGGCCAACCGCCGGGCACCTCTGGCTCTGGTGCGGCTGCAACTGCCCGAGGCCGCCGACTCGCACCTCTTTCATTGCACGCTCATCACAATGCCGGAGGGGCCGGCCATGCTGTTTGCAGATTCACAATCCACCGGCACCGCCCCGCTGGAAAGTGCTGCGCCCGTACAAAACGAAGCCCCCCTCCCCCAGATTCCCGCAGAAAATGTGAAGACCACGGACGATAGCGTGCAGGATAACCCTCCCGTCCGTTTCACCTTCGCGGCGGATGCTCAAAACCGGCTATCCGGCCTGTCTTCCACGCTAATGCGGGCGCTGGGCAAAGACGCCATGCACTGGCAGGGGGCAACTTTCGCCGAGCTGGAGGCTGCCGGGCGCATCGTATCCGCACAGGATATTACAAAAGCACTGGCGGGCCAGGGCAGCTTCATTGGCGTACGCGTTACCACGCACGGCCCTCTTGTGCTGGATCTGGAACTGGGCGGCGTGCCCCTTTTCGATATTGCCCGTCGGCGTGTCGCCACGCGCGGGTTCGGCATATTGCGCACCTGGGCCGAAACCAGCACCAGCTCATGGATCAGAAGCCTGGAGCCGGCAAAATCGCGCCCGTCTTCCTCCGGCATGGAAAGCGCTGCCGCGATAGAGCCTTTCGACGGCGCGCTCTCTCCCAGCGAGAGTGAGACCTTTCGCGATATCGGGCGCACCCTGCATGCTGTCATGTCCCAGGGCGCAGACACTGCCCCCCCATCCGCAGAGGAAGAAGGCGCTCCCATCACAAGCGCGGATGAGGCCGAGCCTTCCGAAGCACAGCCTCTTTCAGCAGAGCATCTGAACCTCAGCACACTGGATCTGATGGATGCCCTGCCTCTGGCCGTTCTGCTGGAACGCGATGGCGCCCCCATTCATGCCAACAGCACCTTCTTTGACTGGACGGGTTGGGATGATCTGGACGCTTTCCAGAACGCCGGCGGCACCCATCAGCTTCTCACGCCCGATACCGCTTCCGGCCTGAGCCATCTGGTCACTCGCGATGGCATGGCGCTCACCGTTGAAACCCGCCTTCTGGAAGCCCCCTTCATCGCACCCCAGACCCAGATTCTGCTGATGCGGCAGAAGGGGCAAAGCGCGGCTTCCCCGCTTGTTTCCGTGGCACATCTGCCTCTGGGATCTGGCGAGGCCATTGAAAATGCAGCAGCCACAAGCCAGCCTGCTCCGGTGCACCGCAACCAGACACTCGACATGGTGCCCTGGCCCATTGTGCTGCTGAACCGCGATTGCCTGATCCGCTTCGCCAACAGCGCCGCCGCGAACCTGCTGGATTATCCCGCGGCAGACCTTGCAGACCAGCCCTTCACGCTCGCCTTGCCAATGGATGTCCGCGAAGATGGCATTCGCTGGCTCGACGCCATCTCCGACGCACGGCAACAGCCGCCTCAAACGCGCACATTGCAGGTGCAGCGCCGTGGCGGCCAGCAGATCAGCACCCTCGCCGTCATAACTGCCCTGGATGCCGAATTGTCCGGCGAGGCTGAAGAGTTGCTGTGCCTTGTTCTGGGACCTGAGGGCTTCTCCGCTGAAGAAGCCGATAAGACATCAGCGGCGCAACCGGCATATGAGCCGGAACAGCCTCAAGATCATCTGCGGGAAGAAGCCTCGCTTCATCACCTGGCGTGCCGCCTGAAGGAAAGCCTGGAACCCGCCTTCTCCATTCTTCTCGGGCAGGATGCAGACAGTGACCAGCTCCCGGCCGGCATGAAACCCGCCCTGCAACAGGTGCATCAATGCCTCATCGACCTTAAAGCGCTGAGTGCGCCACAAGATGATGCGCCGCTGGAACTTTGCATGCCGATTCTGGTTCTGGAAGAGGCTTTGGCGCATGTTGCAGCCTCGGCCTGCCGGCGGCGCATCACCCTGCGCACGGATATTGAAGACGCCCCCGCCATTCGTACCCGCCCGGCCCATCTGGCCCGGCTGATGCGCCTGCTGCTGGAAGAGGCTCTGGACGCCAGCCCCGCGCACAGCGCTGTTCTGGTGTCACTTGCCTTCGATATGGAGCTGGACGACGCCCCTGTGCGTCTGGCAATCGCGGATGAAGGTGAGCCGCTGGACGAAGTCACCCTTGCGGCGGCAACGGCCCCTCAGTCTGCCAGCGCGCAAAACACGACCGGCCACGAAGACCGCTTCAGCAAGGCTGGCCGCCCCCTGCGCTATGCCCGCCTGCAAGCAGAGGCGCAAAACATCGGCGCACGCCTGACAATCCGGCGGGGCCTACAAACCGGCATGTGCACCATTCTGGAACTGCCACGCTGATTTCACACCTGCTCAAGCCCTACACGGAAAAGCCCCGCCCGCGGGGCTTTTTGCACTGAATGCGGCGCAGCACATATTTTAGACTCGTTCCTAATTATGCAAACCAGTCGCATATGCAGTTGACGCTTCATCTGCATTGCTGCCTAATCAACACGAAGACGACAGTAGCTTCAGTTCAGGATACTGGACCCGCCATGATCGTATGTTCGTGTAACGTCTTCTCGGACCAGCAGGTTCGGGAGGTGGTTTCAGCAGGCGCCGGCGCCCGCAACACCAGCGATGTCTATCGCGGTCTTGGGTGTGCCCCCCAGTGCGGTCGCTGCGCACGAACCATCCGTAACATCATGAATGACGTGCAGGCGCAGTCAAGTTGCCAGAGCTGCCCGCAGGATTGCCCGGCCGCTGGCGGAGCGACCTTGATCGCTGCGGAATGAACCAATCCTGAAAACAGAAAATGCGAGAGACATGCGCAGGAGCTGTTGCGAATGGCTCTCGCGTTGCGCCGGGTGTGGAATTGGTCTAAGCGTGGAACCAATTCCATGATGACAAATGCCCCCCGTGGCATCGAGGAGCAGGACATGAAGGGCGACCCGAAGGTTATCGAGTATCTCAACCGGGGCCTTCGCGCGGAACTCACCGCCATCAACCAGTACTGGCTCCACTATCGCATGCTCGATAACTGGGGCTACAAGGCTCTCGCGAAGAAGTGGCGCGCCGAATCCATCGAGGAAATGGTGCATGCGGACAAGTTCACCGACCGCATCCTCTTCCTCGAAGGCTTTCCCAACATGCAGGTGCTGGACCCGCTGCGGATCGGCCAGGATGTGAAGGAAATTCTCGAGGCTGATCTGGCCGCCGAGCTGGATTCCCGCGCTCTCTATCAGGAAGGTGCCGCCTATTGCCAGTCCGTGAAGGACTACCCCAGCCGCGACCTCTTCGAAGAGCTGATGGCTGATGAGGAAAGCCATATCGATTTCCTCGAAACCCAGCTGGATCTGATCGCCAAGCTGGGCCTCCAGCTCTATGCCCAGCACCATATTGGCGAGCTGGACGATTGATTCCCCTCCCTCGGGGCTTGTAAAATGAAGAGCCTGGCCATGCGCCGGGCTCTTTCTTTTAACCCGTTGCGACGTGCCACAAGAGCACGGCCTTGAAAGAGACACAGACGGGAAGGATGCTGGAATATCTGAACCGGAACATTCAGGGCGCTCATCTGCATCTCATGCTGCGCTCCATAAGCCGGCCAGCACCCTGCCAGACAGGCAGACCGGGCAAACTGCCCCACCGGATGTGACCATGATCCAATCGCTTGGGAACTGATGCTGAGATCTGACGACATGCTGACCGGCGCCAAAAGGCCCGGCCTGCGCCAGTTCATGCGGGCAGCTCTGGTTCTGTGCGGGCTGGGGGCGCTGCTGCTTCTGTGCGCCATAGCTCTGGTGCCGCTGATGGTATCTGGCGGACAGATGCGGCTTGCAGCCCAGAAGGCCCTGGCCGGAAACGATCATTTCCAGGTTGAAATCGCCAACGAACCCCAGCTGCAAATGCTGCCCACCCCCCGCGTGGTGGTGAAGGGCGTCCATATTGCCCTTACGGACCAGCAGACCATCAGCGCACGACAGGTTGTCAGCCGGCTGGACCCGTGGCGTCTGCTTTTCGGTCGCATTGAAGTCGCCGATATCACCCTTGAAAACCCCACCCTGCTGATCGAGACCGGGCAGGATATGGTGGACATCATCCCCTCCTTCCTCGCCCATGCGCCCGGCCTGCGGATTGTGGATGGCACCGTGGCGCTCCGTTCACGCACCGGAAACATCCGCCCTCTCATCCGGCATCTTGATGGACGGGTGGACCGGGCGACAGGCAAAGGCGTGGCGCTCACAACCCGCTTCAGCTGGCATGATGGCGTGGTGGACAGCAGCCTCACCATTGATGACGTGTCCGCCTTTCTGGCCGGGCAATCCAGTGACACCCGCCTGCGCGTCGCGACGAAGGGCGGCATTCTGCGCTTCCGCGGGCAAGCCGGTTTTGACAGTTCTCTTTCCGCTGGCGGAGACATCACGGTGGATGTCGATTCCCTGCGCAAGATGGTGGAATGGATGGGGGCGCAAACGCCCTTCCATAATGGTCTTGGCCCCTTCAGCCTGGCGGGCCAACTGAAGATGAAAAAGGGTGAGATCGCCCTCACCGGCGCACGTGTCAGCCTGGATGGCAACCGGATGGAAGGCGGGTTTCTGGTTGATCTGAGCCAGAATCGCCCCCGCATTCAGGGCACATTCGCCTCCGAGGAACTGAACCTTCATCCTTATGATGCGCTGCATCTCACCGTGAATGGCGGCAGGGAGTGGAGCCCGGCTCCCCTCAATCTGACCATTCTGAACGCCTTTGATCTCGATCTGCGCTTTTCCGCCGGCCAAATCAGCATCGGCGCGGCCCCCTTCACCACCGTGGCCGGCAGCGCCGTGCTTTCGGATGGCGAACTGGTTCTGGCCATTGGTCAGGCTACGGGATGGGGCGGAACCCTGCGGGGAACAGCCACCATTTCCACCCAGTGGGATGATGCGCGCCAAAACCAGCGCGGTGCCAGCGTGCGGATGGAGGCCGAATGCACCTCCATCGCACTGGAGCAGGGCTTGGGCGAAATGGCCGGGCTGCGCCAGTTTGAAGGTCCGGGCACCCTCTCCTTCTCCATTCGCGGCTCGGGCCTGAGCGTACGCAATATTGCGCACGACCTTTCAGGCACACTGAGCCTCACCAGCAATGGCGGTTATCTGCGCGGCTTTGATGTGGCCCGCATGTTGCGGCGCATCGAAACCCGCCCCCTCTCGGCCAGCGCCGGCCCACAAGGCGGACGCACCTCATATATTGATCTGGATGCCCAGGCCAGCATCTCCCATGGCGTCGCCACGCTGAGCCATATGGAGCTGCGCGGCCAAGAGGTGCGCCTCAACATGGCCGGGCTCATCGGCATCAGCAGCCGCATGCTCAATCTGAAGGGCATTGCCGCCCTTGTGCCCGAAAAAAGCGGGCAGCTGGCGGAGGATGAAGATATTGAACTGCCCTTCATGGTGCAGGGCTCCTGGACATCACCGCGCGTGATGGCGGACCCGCTGAGCCTGATTGAGCGTTCCGGCGCAGCCCAACCTCTGCTAGAAGCCTTCAAGACATTGCGGGAGCAAAGCCGGGTCCGCCCCGCCGTGCAACCGGCAGCGGATACCCTGCCGACTGCGCCCCCCCTTTCCGCGCCACCTGCAACAGTGCACTGAGCGGCCTTCGCTTCAGGAGCGCTCCACCAGTTTCAGGCGCACCGGATTCGGGGCCAGCGCATCCTGTCGCAGGCGTGCGAACAAGAGATGATCCTCCCACCGGCCATTAATACGCAAATACTGGCGTGAATAACCCTCATTCACGAAGCCGCATTCCGTCAGCACCCGGATGGAGGCCCGGTTGGTGGGCATGCAGGCCGCCTCAATACGATGCAGCCGCAAGGCCTGATGCGCCACCGGCGCCAATGCCCTTACCGCCGCTGTCATATAACCCTGCCCGGCATAAGGCGCGCCCATCCAGTAACCCAGGCTGGCGGTCTGACAGGCGCCGCGTCGCACATTGGAAAGCGTGAGCCCGCCCAGCAAGGCATCATCCTTCTGCCGGAACAGCAGAAAGGGGTAGGCATCATCACGCGCAATATCCCGCGCATAGCGACGCAGCCGCGAGCGAAAGGCCGATGGATTGAGATCATCCGCTGGCCAGACTGGCTCCCATGGCGAAAGGAAGGCGCGGCTGGCCTCGCGCAGTGCGCACCATGGTGCGCAATCCTGCGGCTGGGGGGGGCGAAGATAGATCCCCACCCCTTCAATAAACAGAGAAGGTTTGGGCGCGAAAAGTGAACGCAATACCCACATCACCAGCGCGCCTGAGCCCCAAGATTATTTCAGCCCGAAGATATTATTTCGCCTGCAAACAGTCTACCACACGAACAGCCGGATCAAGCCCGGCTTTTGGCCCGAGAGCCGCAAGTGTCGGCTTTCCACCAGCCAGAATGGCGCGGGCCACACGACGAACAGAGGCAACATCCACTGCATCCACCTGCGCGACGATCTCTTCCACCGGGATGATGCGACCAAAGCCCAGCACCTGCCGGGCCAGCTGTTCGGCCCGCGCACCGGAGCTTTCCAGCGCGGCCAGAAGCCCCACCTTCATCTGGGCGCGGGCGCGGGCAATTTCCACATCGCTCACATCGTCCGCCACAGCCAGAAGCTGGTCGGCGACGGCAGATGTCAACTCACCCACATCGCCCTCATCGGTACCGGCATAGACACCAAACACCCCGGTATCGGCAAAGGCCCAGTGAAAGGCATAGATGGAATAGCACAGGCCGCGCTCTTCCCGCACATCCTGAAACAAGCGGGAAGACATGCCCCCACCCAGCACATTGGCCAGCACCTGCACGGCGTGAATATCATCATCCTTGTAGGCGCAGCCCTCAAGGCCGATCAACACATGCACCTGCTCCAGATCACGCGCGGCCAGATGAACGCCACCGGCATAGCGCGCCTGTGGCAGATCCGGCTTGGCTTCGGCTGAAATGCCGGCCAGCCGGGCACACACCTCATCCACGATGCGCTCATGCTCCACCGCACCCGCGGCAGCCACCACCATATCCGGCCCGCGATAGGTGCGGCCCATATAAGCCGCCAGATGATCGCGCCCGAAACCGCGTACGGTCTGCGGCGTCCCCAAAATGGTGCGCCCTACTGCCTGACCCGGATAGGCCCGCTCCTGAAACAGATCGAACACCAGGTCATCCGGCGTATCCAGCACGGAGCCGATCTCCTGCACGATCACATTCTTTTCCCGCGCCAGCTCTTCCGGGGCGAAGGCCGGTTCGGTGAGAATGTCGCACAGAATATCGAGGCCGAGGGGGACATCCTCCCCCAGCACCCGCACATTGTAGGAGGTCTGCTCCACAGAGGTGGCGGCGTTGATATCGCCCCCCACCTGCTCGATCTCTTCCGCGATACGGCGGGCAGAGCGACGGCGCGTACCCTTGAAGGCCATATGCTCCAGCATATGGGAGATGCCGTGCTCATTCTCCATTTCATCGCGCGCGCCCGCGCCGGACCAGATACCCAGCGAAGCAGTGCCGAGATGCGGCATGGAATCGGTGACGACGGTAATGCCGTTATCCAGCGTGGAAAGCTTGACGCTCATTCTGTTCCTGTCGCCGGTTCAGGCCGTGCCGCGACGGGCGATACGCGCCCGGCTGCGAATGAAATCCTGAACCGCATTGATATCGTGCGGCAGAACGCTCACGCGCTCCTCGCGCTTCATCAGATCGGCCATATGGGGCGGCAGCGGCGGGCGAAGGCCCGTGGCCGCTTCCACCGCATCCGGGAATTTGGCCGGGTGTGCGGTGGAAAGCACCACCTGCGGAATACCTGCGGCATGGTCCACCTTGTCGGCTACATCCAGCGCCACGGCGGTGTGCGGGTCCGCCAGATAACCGGCTTTCTTCCACATGCTTGAAATGGTGGCGCGGGTTTCCGGCTCATCTGCGCGCCCGGCGGAGAAATCCGCGGCAATGGCGGCCCACGCGGCCTGCGGCAGGCTGAAGGTACCGGACTGGGCGAGCGAAGCCATCAGGTTGCGCACGGCCCCTGCATCACGGTCCAGCGCCTCGAACAGCAGACGTTCGAAATTGGACGAAACCTGAATATCCATGGACGGCGACGAGGAGGGCTGCACCCCGCGCACCTCATAGCGTCCGCTTTCCAGCGTACGGGCGAGAATGTCGTTCACATTGGTGGCGATGGCCAGATCCTTCACCGGCAGGCCCATCTTCTTGGCCACCCAGCCGGCGAGAATATCGCCGAAATTGCCGGTAGGCACCACGAAGGACACCTCACGGTGGGGCGCACCCAGTGCGGTAGCGGCATAGAAATAATAGACCACCTGCGCCACGATACGGGCCCAGTTGATGGAGTTCACGCCCGCCAGCGCCATCTCGTCGCGGAAGGCGTGGGCGTTGAACATGGCCTTCACCATGGCCTGGCAATCATCGAACGTGCCTTCCACCGCAATGGCGTGCACATTCGGGGAAGCCACCGTCGTCATCTGCCGGCGCTGCACTTCGGAGACGCGCCCATGCGGATAGAGGATGAACACATCCACCGCATCCGAGCCCTTGAACGCCTCGATGGCCGCGCTGCCGGTATCGCCGGAGGTCGCGCCTACAATGGTGGCGCGGGCGTTGCGGGCGGCCAGCACATGGTCCATCAGCCGGGCCAGAAGCTGCATCGCCACATCCTTGAAGGCGAGCGTCGGGCCGTGGAACAGCTCCAGCACAAAACGGTTGGGGGCCACCTGCACCAGCGGCGCCACCGCCGGATGGCGAAACTGCGCATAGGCATCGGCAATCATCAGATCCAGCGCGCGCGGCTCGATCGACCCGGCCACGAAGGGGGAGATGACGGCTCGGGCCACATCTGCATAAGGCTTGCCCGCCAGCGCGGCGATTTCATCCGCAGAAAGGGTGGGCCAGCTTTCCGGCACATACAGGCCGCCATCACGGGCAAGGCCCGCCAGCAGCGCATCGGAAAAGGACAGGATGGGAGCTTCGCCGCGAGTGGAAACGTAACGCACTGGTCCTCGCCCTCGGGTTTGGGGCCACAGAAATAAGCGGCCAAACTAAACATAAGCAACGCCGGGCGAAAGCCGCCTTGGGCCTTCACCCCGCATTTAGTTGGAAACTCAGCCGATGGTGGACAGGATGGGGAAGGTTTCCAACAGCCAGAAACTGGCATTGGCGATCCAGCCTGACATGAAGGCGATGCCTGTCAGCACCAGCAGCACGCCCATCACCTTTTCAATCACCGGCAGGGCCCGGCGCATATGGGAAAGCGCGTGCAGGAAGGGCCGCACCGCCACCGCCGCCAGAATGAAGGGCACACCCAGCCCCAGCGAATAGACGGCCAGCAGTACCGCCCCGCGTGCAACCGTCGCCTCGGAACCAGCAACAGCGAGAATCGCGCCCAGCACCGGGCCAAGGCATGGGGTCCAGCCAAAGGCGAAGGCCAGCCCCATGATGAAAGCGCCCCCCACACCCTGCGGCTGGCGCATATCGGCCCGTGCCGTGCGCTGAAGCAGCGCGATGCGGAACACGCCGAGAAAATTCAGCCCCATCACGATGATGGCCAGCCCGGCAATGATGGAGAGCACCTCCATATGCGCGCGCAGCAGATCACCAATAGCCGAAGCGCCGGCCCCCAGCGCCACAAACACCACGGTGAAGCCCAGCACGAACAGCATGGCGCCGGAAATGGCGCGCCGCCCCACCTCTCGCACCGGCTCGCGCCCGGCCAGATCATCCAGCGTGCTGCCGCCGAGATAGCACAGATAGGGCGGCACCAGAGGCAGAACGCAAGGTGAAAGAAAACTGACAAGGCCGGCGAAAAAGGCGGCTGGAAAGGTAATGTCGGCCATGGCCTGTACTGAAACCCATACATCTCAGGAAAGGAGCGGGCCGGCCACCCGCCACAACGCCTCCTTCATGGGCCGGCAGCCCGGACGATGCAAGGCCCCGACTGGACCCGGACGGGTGCAGATCGTCGCGCTGGCCCTGTGGTTCCGGTCTGGACGCTCCCCCCTTTGCCCCATAAAAGGAGTGGGACAGGAGAGGCTTCATGCGCAATCTCATCACCGATGTGCCGGGCATCCGGGTTGGCCACGCCACGGATGCAGTCATGGGCACGGGCGTCACGGTGGTGCTGTGCGAAGAGCCGGCCGTGGCCGCCGTGGATGTGCGCGGCGGCGGACCCGGCACACGAGAGACCGATGCGCTTGACCCGGCCTCGACCGTGGATACCGTGGATGCCATCACTCTTTCCGGGGGCTCGGCGTTCGGGCTGGATGCGGCTTCCGGTGTGATGGCGGCGCTGGCGGCGGCCGGGCGCGGCTTTGCCATAGGCGATGCACGCGTGCCCATCGTGCCCGGCGCGGTTCTGTTTGATCTTCTCAATGGTGGCGACAAGAACTGGGGGCCGGAACCGCCCTACCGCCTGCTTGGCGCACGGGCGCTGGCGGCAGCGGGAGAGGAATTCGCCCTCGGCAGCGTGGGCGCGGGGACCGGAGCCACCACCGCAACGGTGAAGGGGGGAATAGGCTCTGCCTCACTCACCCTGCCCTCCGGCCATATCGTCGGGGCCATTGTGGCCGTAAACGCCGTGGGCAGCCCGCTGTTTGGCGAAGGCCCGCATTTCCGCGCCGCGCCTTATGAGCGCAATGGCGAGTTCGGCGATCTCGGCCTTCCCTCCAGAATCGCCGAAGAAGCCCTTCAGCCGGACCTGAAAGGTGAGGTGACCCGTTTTGCGACCACCATCGCCGTGGTCGCCTGTGATGCAGTACTGAGCTGCGCGCAGGCGCGGCGGCTGGCCATTATGGCGCAGGATGGGCTGGCGCTCTCGCTTTTCCCCATCCACACTCCGCTAGATGGGGATTGCGTGTTCACCCTCGCGACAGGCCGCAAGCCGCTCGAAAAGCCTCTGCCGGATCTGGCGCGCATGGGGGCGGCGGCCTCCACCGTACTGGCCCGAGCCGTGGCCCGCGGGGTGTTCGCGGCGCGCCGCCTGCCTTATGAAGCAGCTCAGCCCAGCTGGCATGATCGTTTCGCCTCACCCGCCGCCATGCTCCAGCACTGAACCGCGCCTGATTATCTGCCCGATAGAGACACGACATGACCGATCCCGATTCTCCCGCAGCGCCGGGGCAATCCGTTCCCGCAAGCGGGCCACGTAGCAAAAGCCGGAATACGGGCCGGAAAAACACGAAATCCTCCACCAAGGGCCCGAATGAGACATCCACGGGCAGAAACGCCCCCCGTCAGAGCAAGCTGGGCGGTGTACTGGCGGTGATCTTCTGGTGCGCCTGTGGCATTACCGCCTTGCCGATTGCGGGCCTGTTCACGCTCATTATGGCCAATGGCTTTTCCGGCCTGATCTGGGCGGTAAAGGAGATTTTCGCGGGCGTGACCCTTTCCGCGCAGGTATTGCGTCTGGGGCTCATTCCACAAGTTTTCCTGTTTGTATGGGGGCTGAGCACGGTTGTGCTCACAGTGGCCCGCCTGCGTCAGTCCCTGCTGGCCATACCGGCGCTTCTGGGGCTGTGGGTGGTGATTTCCATTCTCTGCCAGATCGGCATTCGCAATCTCATGTCTGCAAATGGCGCGGGCATCAGCGATATTGCCACATTGCTGCCCGGCATATTGATGCAGATCGCCGCCACCGCCGGCCTCTACGGCTATTTCCGGGAAGCCGAGCGCCCCCGCCTGTTCTATACACGCTGAACTTTCCGCCCGCGTCTTCCGCCAGCAGCCACAAGCGAGGCTCTTCGTGCCATGCTGGCGGAAGTTTGTGAAAACGCCGTATTCTTGACAGGATAGCCTGAGCATTAAGGCAATTGTTGAGAAACTGCGCTACAGCGAAGGGAGCCCTGCCCGCTGAAGGGCCCTTCTGTTTCGCTTCCGGAGTCCTGATTGATGGTCGTGTCGTTCCGTGGTCACCATCCGTCCGAGGTCACGCCTGCCCAGGCTGAGCTCAAGAAGGCTGCCCCGCGGCGGGCTGCCGACAGCCTGCCGGGTGGCGCCCAGCCCATGCGCATGGCCCGTGCCCTGCTGCTGGCGGCTGCCACGCTGTGCGGCATGGCGGCAGCCGCCGGGCCTGCCGCTGCACAAGGTACGGTGAAATCCGTGCATGGCGACTGGCAGATCCGCTGCGATACGCCCCCCGGTGCGCAGAGTGAACAATGCGTTCTGCTGCAATCCGTGCTGGCGGAAGATCGCCCTAATGTCGGCCTCACCGTCATCGTGCTGAAGACGGCGGATCAGAAAAGCCGCCTGCTGCGCGTGCTGGCCCCGCTGGGCGTGCTGCTGCCGGCAGGTCTTGGCCTGAAGATTGACGATCAGGATGTTGGCCGCGCCGGTTTCGTGCGGTGCCTGCCCAATGGCTGCGTGGCCGAAGTGGTGATGGACGACAACCTGATCGAGCGTCTCACCAATGGAAAGCAGGCCACCTTCATCATCTTCCAGACCCCGGAAGAAGGCATTGGCGTGCCGCTGAGCCTGAATGGTTTCAAGACCGGATATGAAACCCTGCGCTGAGCGTCCCCGCCACCGCGCTCCGATGACATGTGAAACAGGGCTGGGCCCACAAGATGGCTCGGCCCACTTGCCTGCAACGGAAGGCATTCGCCCTCCATTTCCCTGCTGAATTTGCCCCGCAACTCTTAAAATTCGGATCAAACAGCCCCATCTGGATATAAACAGATGACACAAAACAGGCTGGCTGACAGATCTCGGCATCATTTTTCGTATGCGCGCTTGTTTCGCCATATGAAAAAACCGCTATGAACGGCACAATGACTGCAAGCGCCGGGGTGGGCATGGTCTGCCTTTCTGGTAGCGCCGCGCGGAACAGGCCGGGAGCAAATGCCCGAAAGAGCTGGTGACCGGCGGGAAATGACGCGACGGCAGGCACAGGGGGAGGTGCAGATGGACCAGTTTGTGGAAATGATGCGCGCGGCGCAGGGCGGCAAGGGCATGGAGAATTTCGCCCAAATGTGCGGCCTCTCGGCTCAGCAGGCGCAAGCGGCCACAGAAGCCATGGCTCCCGCCTTCAACACCGCCCTGCGGCAGATAACCCAATCGCCCGAATCCATGGCCTCTCTGGTGAACCTCATGTTCACCGGCCCCTACGCCGCTTTTTACAATGCCCTTCCCCCGGCGTCGGGCACAGGCCCGCAAGGCGGCCTACCTCAAATGCGCTCCGGCCCTGCGGCGCAAACATCTCCCAGCCTCCTGCCCGCCGGTTTTCCTGGTGCTTCCGCTACAGGCCAGACGCCTGAAGCCCCGCCCATGAGCGTTGCCGGCATGGAAGCGCTTAACGCCGTCTTTGGTTCTTCAGAGGTCAGTCAGGCTGTGGCGAACCAGGTGGCCGCCTCCACCGGGCTGAATATTGCAGTGGTGCGGCAGGCCATGCCCACCATGGCCAGCATGTTGGTGGGGGGGCTCGCCAAATCCCTCGCCGCTTCTGGAAGCATGCAGCAAATGTTGGCTGCCCTGCTTAGTCGCATGCCCATCGGAGAAGGCCATAACCGGCCGACGCCGATTTCTTCCGGCAATCCCTGGGCAGATGCCTATATGGCCTTCACGACCTCCATGGCCAGAGCTGCGCCTTATCAGGCCCCTGCCATGGGTGCGCCCGCTGGCATGGCAGCATGGCCTGGCGCCTCTTTCTACAGCGCCATGCCTCAGGGCACAGGCAATCTGGCAGGCGTCAACCTCGCAGGCAGCCTCCCATCAACAAGCGGCAATCCCTGGCTCGATATTTTCACGCAGAGCATGTTCAACCCACTTCAGGCAGCCACCCCCAAGCCTGTGACACCCATGGCGGCCATGCCTGCTTTTTATCCGCCCCAGCAGCCGGCACAGGCCCCCACATGGCAAGATGTGGTAAGCGCCATGACCAACACCATGACGCAAGCTGGCGCGGCCATGGCAAAGGGGGCCTCGGCAGCCGCCAGTGCAGCCATGGAACAGGTCGCCGCAGCGCAAAACGCCGCGATACAATCGGCTTCGGAGCAGCATGGCGCGGGGCCCGTTGCGCCGTCTGCGCAGGGAGGCGTTTCCCCCTCCGCACATACACCGGCCCAGCCGGTTCATCCGGTTGCGCCGCCGGTTCCGAATGCGCCTTCTCCAAAGGAGGCCATGCCCAATCCCAGCGCCCTGCTACAGGATTATTATAACCAGATGCTCGCGCGAAGCCTGCCGGTTCCGGGGTATCCGGGCTCGCAAACGCAGAAGCCCTTCAACCCCTTTGAATATTGGATGGAACTGATGGCCCAGGCTCATCAGGCCAGCCTGCAAGCCGCGACTCGGGCGACCACTTCTGCCCCCTCTTCCAAAAAGAAGAAAAAATCCGATTGAGGCCAGGAGCCACGCGGATCAACGCAAATGTTGATGAAACAAACAGACATTATGTATTGATCTCAACATGATACCTCGGCTAGCCTCTGCACCTTCCTGCGCAGAGGCGAGCCCCAGCATGATCCGAAACGGCCTTGTAGACTCCATCGGCAACACGCCGCTCATCCGCCTGAAGCGCGCCTCCGAGGAAACCGGATGCGAAATTCTCGGCAAGGCGGAATTCATGAACCCCGGCCAGTCGGTGAAGGATCGTGCCGCGCTGGGCATCATAAAGGATGCCATGGCTCGTGGGCAGCTCAAGCCCGGCGGGGTCATTGTGGAAGGCACCGCTGGCAATACCGGAATCGGGCTGGCGCTGGTCGCGGCCCCCTTCGGCTTCCGCACTGTCATCGTCATTCCCGAGACCCAGTCTCAGGAAAAGAAGGATATGCTGAAGCTGGCCGGCGCCACGCTGGTGGAAGTGCCCGCCGCGCCCTACTCCAACCCCAACAATTATGTGAGAGTCTCCGGTCGTCTGGCCGAAGCTCTGGCACAGAGCGAACCAAACGGGGCCATCTGGGCCAACCAGTTTGACAATGTCGCCAACCGGCAGGCCCATATCGACACCACCGGCCCCGAAATCTGGGAGCAGACCGGCGGCAAGGTGGATGGTTTCGTCTGCGCCGTGGGCACTGGCGGCACGCTTGCGGGTATCGCCATGGCGCTGAAGGCCCGCAACCCGGATATCCAGATCGCCCTTGCCGACCCACCCGGCGCAGCCCTCTACAGCTATTACACCAGCGGCGAACTGAAATCCGAAGGCTCTTCCATCACCGAAGGTATCGGGCAGGGGCGTATCACCGCCAATCTGGAAGATGCGCCGATTGATATGGCATTTCAGATTCCCGATACGGAATCCGTGTCTGTCATCTTTGATCTGCTGGAGCATGAGGGGCTGTGCGTGGGCACCTCTTCCGGCGTGAATGTGGCTGGGGCCATTCGGCTGGCGAAGAAGCTGGGGCCGGGGCACACCATCGTCACCATTCTGGCGGATTATGGCACCCGCTATCAATCCAAGCTGTATAATCCGGCCTTCCTGCGCAGCCAGAACCTGCCTGTTCCCGGCTGGCTGGAACGCAAGGTGGATCTGCCCAACGTGCTGGTGTGAGGCCCTGCGCCTCACTCTCTCCCCCGGCTCCTTTCAGGACATTGTGATGTCTCGCACGAATCTCTTCGTTTCCACCGCATGGCTCGCCGAGCATCTGGGCGATGCCGATCTCGTGGTGGTGGATGGCTCATGGCACATGCCCGCCACCGGCCGGCTGGGCCCGCAGGAGTTTGAGCAGCAGCACATTCCCGGAGCGGTGCATTTCGATATTGACGCCATCGCCGATCTCACCAGCGATCTGCCCCACATGCTGCCCACGCCGGAAGCCTTCGCGCAGGAGGCCGGGGCGCTGGGCATTGGCGATAGCAAGACAATCGTGGTGTATGACACGGTGGGCCTGCTCGCCGTGGCCCGCGTGTGGTGGACATTGCGCCTGTTCGGCCTTGAGAACGTCGTCATTCTGGAAGGTGGCCTGCCGCGCTGGCTGGAAGAAGGCCGCCCGGTCGAAACAGGCACGGCGCGGCACGCTCCGGCGCAACTCACTCCCCGTTTCAATGCCGCCCAGGTCGCGGATGCAAATCGTGTGGCACAGGCGCTGGAAACGGCGGATGCGCAACTTCTGGATGCCCGCCCTGCCGCGCGCTTTCGAGGTGATGAGCCGGAACCGCGCATCGGCGTGCGCGCCGGCCACATGCCCGGCGCTCTGAACCTGCCCTCCTCCTGCTTCATCGAGAAGGACACGCTCGTTCCGCCGGAGCAGGTGCGGGCACTGATGGAAGCTGCCGGGGTGGATCTGACGCATCCCGTCATCACCTCCTGCGGCTCGGGGGTCACGGCGGCCATTCTGTGGCTGGCTCTGGAGAGCATCGGCCACACGCCGGAAGCGCTTTATGATGGCTCCTGGACAGAATGGGGCGGCAGTGAAGATCGTCCCGTCATTACAGGCTGAGCCAAGCCCCACCCCACCCATCACAGCCTGAAGGAGCGGCGCCATGCGCCCCCTGACCCGTTTTTACATGCACAGGCTGGCCAGTCTGCTCGGTCCTCTACCGGGCGGCGTGCGTCTGGCGGCCCTATTATCGGGTGAGTTGCCGGCAATACTGGCGCCCTTCCAGGTGCCCCGACATGGTGAAGAGGCGCGGAAGGATGAGGGGTTCACCCTCTACGCCCTGCCCTTCCGCCCCCTGCTTCTGGTGCATGGGGCGATGCAGGCCCAATCCCTGATGGTCAACCCCGGCGCAGACCTTTCCCCGGCGGCGGAACTGAATGCGCTGCTCGCTCCCCTCACTTCACAGGCTGGCGCTGAACCCGGCACGCTGAATCCGGCACAGCCGGCAGATCCATTGCTGAGCCGGACCTTCGCAGAGATGGATGAAGCCCGGATTCTCGCCACCACCCAAAGGTTGACAGAGCATACTCTCAAGGGGTGGCTGGCGCGCAAAGGCAAACCCACGCCGGTGGGGGCCGATCTGTTTCGTCTGGCACTGGATCTCATCAGCACCGGGCTGCTTGATACCCGCTTCACCCCTCAAGAAGGACTGCGCTTTGCGGCTCTGGCCGCGCGTTATTTGCAGCAGGCCAATCCCCTGCCGCTGCTTCTGGCCCGGCCGGGTGATACCGGACGGATGCGACTTGTGCAGGCCATGAGGCTCACTCCACTTGCACAGCAGATGCGGCAGATGGTGGCCGCCCGTTTCCTCCCTGCCCTGCAAGACCCGGCTACGGCCACCGCCCCCTTGCCGCATCTTCTGGCCCAAACAACGCTGCCGGCAGAACGCGCCGTGGATCTGCTGACCAGTGCGCTTGTGGGTGGAATGGACGGCATCGGCGCGCCCCTGTGCTGGCTGGCCTATGAACTGGCGCGCGACCAGATGATGCAGGAAGGCGCGGCACAGGCTGTGGGCGCGGAGCCCGCACTGGATGGCGCACCGGATCGCCGTTTTGAGAACCATGATGCAGCGACAACGCTGGAGGCTCTAACGCAGGAAACCCTGCGTCTTCATCCCGCCCCCACCCTTCTGGCATGGCAGACGCGAAGCCCGGTCACGCTCGGGCCGCACAGCCTGCCTGCGGATGCGTTCGTGGTCATTTGCCCGCGCCTGTTGGTGCAGGCAGGCCCTGCGGGCGCAGCCCATTCCCGCTTTCTACCGGAACGCTGGCTAAAGCCACCGGACGAAGCCCCTCATTCCGCGCTTCTTCCCTCAGCCGGCGCAAATCTGCATCTCAAGTTCATCCGGCACATGGCAGCACAAATTCTGGGCTCCACCCGGCTGGTTCTGGCCGGGGGGCCGGAGCCAGTTCCACTCGCCCGGCTTTCCAACCGTCCCAGCCCGGCCATTGTGCTGCGCATACTGCCGCGCCCAGCGCGTCCGAAAGCCGGCATGGATCAGCCGCACTGACAGCTTGCCCCACGGGCAGGAATGGAAGCAGCAAGCCGGCGTCATTTCTTTCCGGCCTTCCGCCAGTGAATCCGGTTTCATCCGCACCATGGTCTCGGGTAAAGGAAGACAACATTCATTGCGGAAGCTGAGGCCATGCACATTCTTCTTTTCGGCGCAGGCGGACAGGTCGGGCGCGAGATTTCGGCTCTGGCACGCACGCAGGGCCACAAGCTCACGGCACTGGACCATGCCGCGCTGGATATTACAGACCCCGCCGCCGTGGCCCGCGCCATTGAAACCAGCCAGCCGGATGTTCTCATCAACGCCGCTGCCTACACCGCCGTGGACAAGGCCGAGAGTGAGCCGGAGCGGGCAGCGCGCATCAATGCCATTGCACCGGGGCTGATTGCCGAGCGTTGCGCCCATGCGCGCATTCCCCTGCTGCATATCTCGACAGATTATGTATTCGATGGCACCAAGCCTTCGGCCTATGTGGAGAGCGACCCCATCGCCCCCCTGGGCGTTTACGGACGCACCAAGGCGGCGGGCGAAGCAGCCGTACGGGCGGCGATGGAACGCCATATCATCCTGCGCACGGCCTGGGTCTATGGTCAGCACGGCAACAATTTCCTGAAAACCATGCTGCGTCTGGCCGCAGAGCGGGACCGGCTGACCGTGGTGGCCGATCAGCGCGGCTGCCCCACCGCCACCGCGGATATCGCCATGGCGCTGCTGGCTGCGGCCCATTCCGCCGTGCGCGGAGATGCCCGCTGGGGCACCTATCATTTCGCCGGCACAGGTGCCACCACCTGGCACGGCTTCGCCAGCGCCATCATCGAAGCCGCAGCCCCCTATACCGGCCGCAAGCCGGAAGTGGCCCCCATCACCACAGCAGATTACCCCACTCCGGCCCACCGCCCGGCCAATTCCGAACTGGCGAGTGATTTGTTTGAGCGGCATTTCGGGCTGCGTGCGGCCCCCTGGCAACAGCGCGTGCGCGAAGTGGTGGCCACCCTTCAGCCCCCTGCCAATACGCCCTGAGCGCTTTTCCGGCTCATTTTGCATCAAATAACCGCTGGCGCGGCCGGGCGCCCTTCTGTTTGCGATGAACATCGTATAAAGTGAAATTAATAATTAAACATAAATTTTATGCGAAATAAGAGCGCAATCCAGAGCGCTCCGCGCGCCAGCGGACAGTGAGATGAGCAAGAACTTCAACGAAGAAACCGTCAAAAGCGTCCATCACTGGACAGAGAATCTGTTTTCCTTCACCACCACGCGCGATCAGGGCTGCCGCTTTCTGAATGGCCAGTTCACCATGATTGGCCTAATGGTGGAGGGAAAGCCTTTGCTGCGCGCCTACTCCATGGCCAGCGCCAATTATGAGGAAGATCTCCAGTTCTTCTCCATCAAGGTACAAAATGGCCCCCTCACCTCCCGCCTGCAACATCTGAAGGTGGGCGACAAGATTCTGGTCGGTCGCAAGCCCACCGGCACACTGGTGCAGGATAGCCTGCTGCCGGGCAAGCGGCTGTACCTGCTCTCCACCGGCACCGGCCTTGCCCCCTTCCTCTCCGTGACGAAAGACCCGGATGCTTATGAGCGTTTCGAGAAGATCATTCTCGTGCATGGCACCCGCACGGTGGGAGAACTGGCCTATGAAGATTTCTTCACCCGTGAATTGCCGGAGAACGAATATATCGGCGATGAGGTGAAGCAGAAGCTGATATATTACCCCACAGTGACCCGCGAGCCGTTCCGCAATCAGGGCCGCATTACAGATCTCATCACATCCGGCAAGCTGTTTTCGAATATCGGCCTGCCCGTCATTTCCCCGGAAGAAGACCGCTTCATGCTGTGTGGCAGCCCGGAAATGCTGAAGGATATGGTGCAGATTCTCGAGCAGCGCGGCTTCAAGGAAGGCAGCCAGAATGAACCGGGCCATTTCGTGATTGAAAAAGCCTTCGTCGAGCGTTGAGCATAGGGGCGGCGCAACATGTATGCGCCGCTTTCAATCCTCCCTGCGAGGCTCAAGCTGCAAGCGCGCCCCGTTTTTTGCGGGCTTTTCCAGCACTTCCGCCACAGAACCTACAGCTTGCCTGTGGCCAATTTCCCCTCGCAATGGCAGCATGCGCCCCCAAAGGGGCCGTGGAATCGGATTGCGCGGCATCTGCCAGCCCTGTGATGAAGGAAGCACCCATGATGACGATGCTGCCGAAGATCGGTTCTGCGCTCCCCACTGGCCTGCGGGCCAAATTGCGAGGCAAGCGCACGGCGGCAACCCTTCTGCTTGGCCCTGCCCTGGCCGGCTTCTGCGCGCTTTCAGCCGCCTTTCTGGCCTCATCGCCCGCTCTGGCGCAGGGCACTGCGGCCCAGAGCGCCAAGCCCGCAACAGAGCGCATGCCCACATTACAACGCGTGAAGGAAACCGGAACATTCCGCATCGGCCACCGCCACGCCGCCCCACCCTATTCCTATGTCGACAAGGATGGCAAAGTCTCCGGCTATATGGTCGATATCTGCCGCGAGGTGGCGCGCAATGTCCAGAGCACGCTGAAAATGCCGCAAATGGATGTGCAATATATCGAGGTTTCCGCAGAAGACCGGCTGAAGGCCGTGCGTGACGGCAAGGTCGATATTCTGTGCGAGCCCACCTCCATGACCATGTCCCGCCGCACCATGGTCGATTTTTCCCTGCCGACCTTTCTGGATGGCGCCAGCGTGGTGACCCGTGACAAGCCCGTGCAAAGCCTAGAAGATCTTCAGGGGCGCAAGGTGGGGGTGCTGAAAAACACCACGACAGCAAATACCCTGCGCACGACGTTGCAGGAAATGCACCTGCAAGCCGATGTCACGCCGGTCAACAGCCATCCTGAGGGCCTGCGCATGCTGTCCGAAGGCAAGCTGGACGCTTATTTCGCAGATCGCGGCATTCTCAATTTCCTGCTCACCAACAGCCCCTATTCCGATCAACTGGCGCTGGCCGACCAGTATTTCACCTTCGAGACCTACGCACTGGCCCTGCCGCGCGGCGATACCCAGTTCCGCACGCTGGTTGACGGCACGCTGGCCAACCTCTACCGCTCTGAGCGGGTTCACGGCATTCTTGCCCGTACCTTCGGCGAATTTCCGCCGGATCAGTTCCTCAATGCCCTGTTCATCATCAATGGTGTGCCGAACTGAGGCAGGGGAGACAGCCTGTGGCAAACATCGTGACCGGGATGGAGATGGAGGGCCTTCTCACTGCCTGGGAATTTGACGGCAAAGGCACAGGCAAGCGCATAGGCTGGGCGGATATTCACAACCGCCCTGTTCCCGAAGATGGCTTTCGCTGGCTGCATTTCCGCCATATCGAGCATATGCCGCAATATTGGCTGAGGCGGGAAAGCGGCATTGATCCTTCCGCAGTTGAAGCCATGCAGGAGCCGGAAGCCCGCCCTCGCTGCGTCTTCTTTGCTGATGGCGCTCTGCTCTCCCTGCGCGGCGTCAACCTGCCCCGCAATGCCTTGCCGGAAGAGCTCATCACCATGCATCTGTGGGTTGATCCGCAGCGTGTCATCTCGGTGCAGCATGAGGCGCTTTCGGCAATCGCCGATTATGAAGACAGTCTGGAAAGAGGGCGCTGCCCCCGCACTCAGGGCGAATTTGTCGCCGAACTGGCCATGCGACTGGTGGACCGCATGGATGTGGTCGTCACCAATCTCATTGATCATGCCGATGAGCTGGAGGATGATGTTCTGAAGGCGGAAAGTTCCGAACTTCTGCCACAGATTGCCGTTCTGCGCCGTGTGGCCATCAAGCTGCGCCGTCATATTGCGCCCCAGCGTGAGGCGCTGAACCAGTTCTCGCTCGAAGATGATGACTGGCTCGGCCCAAAGGACAGGAACCGCCTGCGCGATGCGGCCGACCGCGTGACCCGCTTTGCAGAAGAACTGGATAGCGTGCGCGAACGCGCCGCCGTGATCCGCGATCAGATGGTGGACCGGCGGGCCGAACAAATGAACCAGTCCATGCTGGTTCTGGCCGTGGTGACAGTGGTGTTCGCCCCCCTCACTCTCATTTCCGGCATGTTCGGCATGAATGTGGGCGGCATTCCCGGCAATGATGACGGTGAAGGCTTCTGGATTGTCAGCGTGATTCTGGTTCTGCTCGGCCTTTTCTTCCTCTGGGCCTTCCGCCGCCTGCGCTGGATCTGACTTTTCGCCCACAGACAAAGAAAAACCCCGCCCGGAAAGGGCGGGGCTGATCGGTGTGGCCGAAATGGCCGATCACACAGCCTTGCTGTACAGCTCGGCCACGTAATCCCAGTTCACGAGATTCTCGACAAACGCCTTCATGTAATCAGGGCGGCGATTGCGGTAATCAATGTAGTAGGAGTGCTCCCACACATCCACGCCGAGGATCGGAGTGGCACCGTGAACCAGCGGGTTCTCGGCATTGGAAGACTTGGAGATTTCGAGCTTGCCATCCTTCAGCGAAAGCCAGGCCCAGCCAGAGCCGAACTGAGTGACGCCGGCATTGATGAAATCTTCCTTGAACTTCTCGACAGAGCCGAAATCTTCAATGATCTTCTTTTCCAGCTCACCGGGAATGGCGCCGCCGCCATTGGGCTTCATCCACGACCAGAAGTGCAGATGGTTATAGTGCTGGCCCGCATTGTTGAAGAGGCCCGCATTCTTGCCGAAAGAGCCCTTCACAACCTCTTCAAGGGATTTTCCTTCAAATTCAGTTCCCTTTAGGAGATTGTTGCCATTATTGACATAAGCAAGATGATGCTTGTCGTGATGGTATTCGAGGGTCTCGCGCGACATATAGGGGGCGAGAGCATCGTAAGCGTAAGGCAGGTCAGGCAGGGTAAAAGACATGAAACGTCTCCGCTCAGCGATCTGGCGTCGTGCCCGGGGCAAGGTTGCTGAACTGAGGAGCCCTCGGGACGTGATGCGCCCGGCCGATACCGCGGAGCGGTCTCGCGTCCGAGCTAAGATCTAGATAGGGCGGAGTCCGCCGCCAAACAACCATGCTGATGCCGATTTGTGGGTCAGCGGCGTTCGTGGTTCAAACGGCCAGATGCCGGAACATGCAACGGAGTAACGAGATGTGGTGGTTCCTTGTCCTTCTGGGCCTGTTGATAGCCGTGGCGGGGCTTGCCGTGGTTGCTATCGGCATCTCCATCTTCGTCACGACATTTGGCAATGCGCTGGTCACCACAGGCGCAGTGGCGGCCTCTGGCGGCTTCATCATCATCGCCATGGGGCTGGTGCTGCGCCAGCTTGAGCGGCTGAACCAGCGGCTGGAAGATCTGGTATCAAAGCGGCAATTCGAGCTTTCAGACAGTGGCTCCGAGGATGAGCCCCGGTTCATCGCTCCTGCTCCCCAGATGGCCCCGGAACCCGCTGCCTCCGTCGAGGACAAGCCCGTTCAGTTCGAAGCCTCCCGCACACAGGAAGAGGCCGAGCAGGAGAACGACGCCCCGCAGGCCTCCTCCCGTCTGCCGCCCTATTTGCGCGCCAGAGCCACCAGGACGACCGAAAGCGAAAATGACGCGGCGAAAGAGCCTGCATCCGCAGCTGAAATGGAAGCCCCCAGCCCGTCAACGGCTGAAAGCGATGCCGAACGCTCTCCAGAACCTCAATTGCGCCCTTCCCGCACCATGGAGCCCCCTCCCGTTCGCCTCTCTGTCAATAGCGCAGAGAGCGACAGCGAAGAAAACGCCGAAGCAGAACCCCGCATTCTGAAATCCGGCATTGTGGGTGGTATGGCTTATACGCTGTATTCGGATGGCTCCATCCAGGCTGATCTTCCAGATGGCGTGGTGCGGTTTTCTTCCCTGCATGAACTGCGGGACCATGTGGCAAAAGCGCAAAACCGCTGATCGCCCTTTATAGGCCGCGCGGAACATGTGCCTGCCTGAAATTTCAGGCAGGCACCCCATTTTCTAAAGCCCAGATCAGCATGTGGTGCGGACGACGGGGGTCGAACCCGTATACCCGGAGGTGAGGGATTTTAAGTCCCTTGCGTCTACCAGTTCCGCCACGTCCGCCTGTTGTTTCTTCTAGCCGCACTCACCGCAAGACACCAACAGGCAGCCGCATTTCTGTGGCAGTTTTTCACTATTTGCGACCAGAAACACACGAGCGGGCAGCCTGAGACACACCGGCTCCGCCGCCTGCACGTCCCCGCATCTCATCCATCAGGCGTTGCGCGGGCAGGATGCCGGATCCACCGGCGTGATGGAGACGGATTCACCGCACCCACAGGCCGAGACCTGATTGGGATTATTGAACACGAACTGCGCCGACATCTTATCGGTCTTGAAATCCATTTCCGTGCCCAGCAGAAACATCAGCGCCTTGGCGTCAATCACCACGCGCACGCCCTTGTCATCCACCACTGTATCATAAGGGCTGATTTCGTCGGTGTAATCCATGGTGTAAGCCATGCCGGCGCATCCGCTCTTTTCCACCCCGAGGCGAACCAGCAGTTCATCATCATCCTGCTCCGAGAGCAGCGCCTTCAACCTCTCGGCGGCAGCATCCGTAATGCGCAATATGGGCGGGGGCGTACGCTTTTGCGAACCGGATACGGTGATCTCGCTCATCAGAACCCTCCAGAACGTGGCGGAAGGCCACTTCCATCATCGTCTTCAAATGGGTGATCCATCGCATTTCGGCAAGCCCGGACGAACGGAACCGCGTTTCATTGAAACGTTTCAATCATAGCCGCCACATCCCCTTCCGAAAGCAGCAGCCCCACCACCCGGCACACCACAGATTGCCGCATGGCTGACATGAGGAGAACTTGTTGTCAGCAAACAAATTTTCGTATTGAGGATGCTCCGCATTGCTATAAACTGCAAGCCTGCTATCAGCTCTGGCTTACTTCACGATTCTAAGGCGGCCGAATATTCTCGGGAGCACATTTGAGAACAGCCCTGCATAATTCCTCCGGCTCTGCCGGAACCAATACTACCCCCTAGGGGTGTTATCTTTTATTGCCCTGATGCACCGACTCCTCGACGCGGACTTCATGTCTCAGCTTTTGTCCAAGCTCTCGCTCCGGCATAAATCCCCCCTGCGCTCAAGCGCCCTGCCGCTTGCTGCCATCGTGCTGCTGGGGTGCGGTATTATTGCCATTGTGGCCTATGCCTATATCTCTGCCTCAACGAGCATTCTGCTCGATAATCAGCGTGTGCTCAGCGCTTTGGCGGAATTCCAGGCCCAGGCCATCACAGACCGCGTGCGCCAGCGCATTCTCTCGACAAAGGCTGTTGCTTCTGACCCCAATCTGCAAAAAAGCCTTGTGGAATGGGAGCAGACAGGGGAGGAAAATGCGCGTGAGGCCATTCGCACACGTCTTTCCCATTTCCAACGCACATTCGATTTTGCGGATCTCCAGCTTTTTGACGATCAGGCCCGGCGCATCACGGGCGTGATGTTGCAGGCGGAAAATCCGCGCAATCTGCCGCAATTCATCAAGAAAGCCATCAAGACCGGACGTCCGGTGATGGTGCCGGCGTGGCGGGCGCATAATGGGCAGTATCTCACCGCCCTTGTCATGCCGCTCCTGATCCAGAAAGACGATCATGCGCCCCTGCATGCAGCGCTTCTCACGGAAGCTGCGCTGAACGACACGCTGTATACCTCTCTTGCCCGTGCCATGCGCACCTCCCGCACGGCAGATCTGTTCGTCATGCGGCAGGAAGATAATGATCGCTGGATCATCTCAACCCCCCAGCGTGATCCCTCCCTCAAGCCCCTTTCCACCCATGTGGAGCATGGGGTGTATGATTTTGCCGCGCCGGCCGATGCCCCTGAAGACATCTCTCTCATGCCCGCCCTGGGTTATGACCATAAAGGGCGGTCGGTGCTGGCTGTACAGCAGGATATTCCCGGCATTCCGGGCAAGCTGATTGCCAAGGTCGACAAGAATGAAGTGTTGCAGACCACGCGCATGGTCATGGCGCTATCTGTCGCCATTGCGGGGCTGGCCTTTCTGCTGGTTCTGGCTGTCGGTGTCGCAATACGGCAAAGCCAGCAAAGTCGCGCCAGCCAGCGCATGCTGGCGCAGGCCAACGCCCTGCGGCGTTCCGAGGCGCGTTTCCGCGCGACTTTCGAACAAGCCGCTGTGGGTATCGCCCATGTCAGCATGGATCACGTTCTGCTGCGCGTGAACCAGACCCTCTGCAACATGATGGGTTACAAGCGTGAAGAGATACAGGGCGATGTATGCGTGCGCTATCTCTCGCCAGAAGCCGCAGTCCATGTCAAAGCCGCGCGCCAGAAGGTTCTGGATGGACACCTGCCCTACAGCATCCTTGAGGAACGCTATATCCGCAAGGATGGGTCTCCCATCTGGCTGGCCTGCACGACCTCTCTCGCACGCGACGAGAATGGCGCACCTGATTATTTCATCATTGTCTTTCAGGATATTTCCGCCCGACGCGCCCAGGAGGAAGAGCTTCGCGAAAGTCGCGAAAGGTTCGAGCTGGCCGTTGCAGGCACGGAAGAAGGCGTATGGGACTGGGATCGCAAAACCCTCGGCCTTTATCTTTCACCGCGATGCCGCTTGCTTCTGGATCTGCCGGAAGACATGCCCCTCAACCTGTTCGACATCTGGTCACGCCTGATTCACCCGGAGGACAAACCCGTCTTCCGTGATGCCTGGCGGCGATTGCAGGCTCAAAACAGCTCGCTGTTCGAATGCGAGTTGCGCATGCTCAAGGGTGAGACGGAGTATCGCGAAGTGCGCATCCGCGGGTTTGGCAACCGGGATGAAAATGGCCGTTTGCGCCGGCTTGTCGGCCTTCTGGCCGATATTACGGAACGCAAGCAGACAGAACGGCGTCTTCGTCTGGCCGCAGCCGTGTTCAGCAACTCCCGCGAGGGTATCGTCGTCACAGATCTTGAAGGCAGGATTTCCACCGTCAATCCATCCTTCACACGCATCACCGGCTATGATGAAGCGGATGTCATTGGCCGCAGCATGCGCCTGATGCACTCCGGCCGACATGATCGCCACTTCTATGCCGATATGTGGAGGCATCTGCACAAGAAGGGGAGCTGGGAAGGCGAAATCTGGAATCGGCGCAAGGATGGCGTCGTCATTCTGGAGCATCTTTCCATCAGCACCGCCTATGATGAAAATGGCGCGCCGCAAAACTTTGTCGGCGCCTTCCATGACATCACCGAAATCAAGCGCTCCGAGCTGGCGCTGGATCATATGGCCCATTTTGATCCGCTCACGGATCTGCCGAACCGCACACTACTGGCCTCGCTTCTTGACCATGCCGTGAACCGGAACGAAGCCCAGTGCGCCGTGCTATGTGTGGATCTTGATCGCTTCAAAACCATCAATGAAAGCTTTGGCCACCTCGCCGGCGATCAAGTGTTGCGCACCTCGGCAGACCGGATGCGCAATATTCTGAACTCCAACGCAGTTCTGGGCCGGTATGGCGCGGATGAATTCCTTGTCATCTTGGAAGCCATGAAGTCTCCAGACGAAGCCGGAATCGTTGCCCAGCAGATCATTTCCACGCTCGCCCAACCCTATATTCTGGGCGATAGTCAGGAAGTTTATGTCGGCGCCAGCATCGGCATCAGCATTTATCCTGATGATGCCGCAACAGCCCAGCATCTGATCCAGCATGCCAATTCCGCCCTCTCCGAGGCCAAGGCCAATGGGCGCGGCACCTACAGCTATTATACGCAGGGCCTCACGCAGGAAGCCAAGACCCGTGTGGAGCTGGAAAGCGATCTGCGCCGTGCGCTGATCCGCAATGAATTCGTCCTGCATTACCAGCCCCTTGTGGAGCTGGCGAACGGCAAAGTGCGTGGCGTGGAAGCGCTGGTGCGCTGGCAAAAACCCAATCAGGGCCTTGTCATGCCCGGACACTTCATTCCTCTGGCCGAAGAAACCGGCCTGATCGTGCCTCTCGGCGATTGGGTGATGGAAGAAGCCTGCCGCCAGATGGCCCAATGGCTGAAGGATGGGAAGGTCTGCGATTATGTCGCCGTCAACCTGTCTCCACGCCAGTTCAACCGTGACAATCTCTGCCAGTGGGTGGAAAAGGTTCTGGAAAATGCCGGCCTGCCCCCACAACGGCTGGAAATCGAGATTACGGAAAGCGTTCTGTTTGACAGCCGCGCCGAAGCCGAAAAGAAATGCGAAAGCCTGCACGCCATGGGTGTCAGGCTGGCGCTGGATGATTTCGGCACCGGATACTCCTCGCTTGGCTATCTCAAACGCTTCCCCATCACCAAGCTGAAGATCGACCATAGCTTCGTGCACGATCTGCCCCGCTCTGTCGCAGACAGCGAGATTGCAGATGCCATCATCGCCGTGGCGCGTGCGCTGGGGCTGGAGGTTGTGGCGGAAGGGATCGAGACTGAAGAGCAGTATCGCTTCCTCAGCACCCATGGCTGCGATCTGGGGCAGGGCTATTTGTTCAGCCGCCCCCAGCCGGTGGATATTCTGGAAAAGCTCACCGCAGAGGGCCTGCCCTTTCCCAAGGCATGAAGCCGCTCACAGCACGGCTTGGCGGAGCCCGCAAGGACAAAGCCGGGCGAGCACCATGGTGGGGCGAGAAACTGAAGCGCCCTACCCTTGCATATTAAAAATAAAAAGCGCCGGGTCGCCCTGATATGGGCCACCCGGCGCTTTACATTCTGAACCAGACAACCGACCAGTTCACCACAGATTCAGGGTCAACCGCGCCTCTTCCGACATGCGGCTTTGATCCCAAGGCGGATCAAAAGTGATTTCAACCCGCGCACCGGAAACCCCCGGCACTGCCGCCACGGCGCTTTCCACCATGCTGGGCAACTGGGCCGCTGCCGGACAATTGGGCGTGGTCAGGGTCATTTCCACCGTCACCATCCGATCATCGGCAATATCGACCTTGTAGATCAGCCCCAGCTCATAGATATCAACCGGAATTTCCGGGTCATAAACGCTCTTCAGCGCATCCACGATGGCATCCGTGAGCTGGGAAAGCTCTTCACCAGCAACCGCCGCACTGGAAACCTCGGCCTGCATCTCTTCGCCAGCCTTGGGGGGCACACCCTGCTTGTGAGGGTCCGCATCCGTCATATGAACCTCGCTCATGCCTACAGCTCCCGCGTCTGGAAGGTGGAAGCCCACAGGGCATGGCACCCTGCGGCCCGCAACGGCATGGCGGAAATCTGGTCCTTGTGCCGGCACATATCGCCCTTTGCGATGGCGATCTCCCGAACGGCTCGCATCTTGTCTTCTCCTCTCCCGCGCGGGGTCAAGGCCCGCGGGTCAAGTCTCACGCCGCCCGTATGGAGCGACCTCTCACTCGCGGCACAACCTTCCTGAAGGCTTCTACCGCCAGATCCACATCATCCTCACAACTGGACCAACCCAGCGAGAGGCGTATTGCCCCGCCTGCCCATTCCGCCGGAACCTGCATGGCCGCCAGCACATGGGATGCACCCACCTTGCCGGAGGAACAGGCAGAGCCGGAACTGATGCTGATACCCGCCAGATCCAGCGCAATCACCAGCGTTTCGGCCCGCACATCCTCAAAGGTCAGAAGGGTGGTGTTGGGCAGCCTTTCGGCCCCTGCACCCATAACCCGTACACCGGGCAGCGAGTCAACGATTTCACGCTCCAACCTGTCCCGCAGGGCGGAAAGGCGCAGCGCTTCCGTTTCCAGATCCGCCAGCGCTGTTGCAGCAGCAGCGCCGAAGGCCGCACAAGCCGGCACGTTTTCAGTGCCAGCGCGCCGGCCGCGCTCCTGCCCGCCACCGGCCAGCATCGCAAGTGGGCGATGCCCCGCGCGCGCCAGCACCAATGCACCCGCACCCTGCAAGCCGCCGATCTTGTGCGCGGAAAGACTCAGAAAGTCTACATCCAGCACCGACATATCCAGCTTCATGCGCCCTGCGGCCTGCACGGCATCACACAAAACAAGCGCATCATGCGCCCGGCTCAGGCGCGCAGCCTCCGCAACAGGCTGAAGCACGCCGGTTTCATTATTGGCCGCCATCACCGCCACCATGGCCCTGCGGCCCGCTGCGGCATGGCGCTTCAAGGCGCTTTCCAGTGCATCCAGATCCAGCCGGCCACGCGAATCCACAGCCAGCGTTTCCATCTCCGCGAAGCGATGGCCACGCAGCACAGCGGGATGTTCCACGGCGCTGGCCAGAAGAATATCACACTGCGCAAATTGCCCATCCATTTCAGGAGAGGGGTGCAGCCCTAGCGCCAGCGCTTCCGTTGCCCCGGAGGTGAACACCACACAGCGGCTTTCCGCCCCCGCAAGATGGGCGACATGAGTGCGCGCCCTCTCCAGAATGGCGCGCGCTGCACGTCCCTCCGCATGGACGGAGGATGCGTTGCCCGGCCCCTCCAGACAGGACAGAGCCGCCTGGCGCGCCTGCGGGCGCAGCGGGGCCGTGGCGTTATGGTCGAGATACACCCGACGTCCTGCCTTGCGTGCCATACCCTCTGCGCTCATCTTCCGCTCGTGTTCAATTCTGTGCGCGTCAATCCGCAGCGCAACAGCCAATGCCCGACGGCGAAAGCCGGATAATCTGCCGCTCGGCGCATGGCTTAATAACGCCACCCTTGCAATTGCCTAAAATATAAGGCATATGCAAAATTCCGTCCATTTCTATCATGCCGCGTGGCTCCACCCTAAAGAGCCATATGTGGGCCGGATAGAAAATCTGCAATGATCGTGAGCGATAGGTTGCACCTGCCCCGGTGTCAAGGCATCACCCCAACAGCACAGGGCTATCCTGGCCTGAGGCCGTATAGCCCTGCCCTGAATGATGCCTCATCTGGCTTGCCCACACGGCCTGTTGCGGGATGTTCCAGTTCGCCACGTTGCCCACGGCACTGCTACCCAGAGGTTGCGGAAACATATGCCTGAAGTCATCTTTCCGGGGGAAAAGGGGCGCCTTGAAGGCCGCTACCAGCCCGCCAAGACCCGCAATGCCCCCATCGCCATCATTCTTCATCCGCATCCGCAGTTTGGCGGCACGATGAACAATCCGGTGGTGTATAATCTATACTACCAGTTCGTGAACCGCGGCTTCTCTGTGCTTCGTTTCAACTTCCGTGGTGTCGGCCGCTCACAGGGCTCGTTCGACCATGGGCAAGGTGAACTGGCGGATGCCGCCGCCGCACTTGACTGGGCGCAATCCGTCAACCCGGATGCCCGCGCCTGCTGGATCGCCGGCTTCTCCTTCGGCGCGTGGATCGGCATGCAGTTGCTGATGCGCCGGCCCGAGGTGGAAGGCTTCCTCTCTGTCGCCGCGCCGGCCAATCTGTACGACTTCTCCTTCCTTGCACCCTGCCCGTCTTCCGGCCTGTTCGTGCATGGCAGCAAGGATGCTGTTGTACCCACGAGCGCCGTCGCCACGCTGGTGGAAAAACTGAAGACCCAGAAGGGTATCGTCATCGAACAGCAGGTGGTGGATGGTGCCAACCACTTCTTCGATGGCCAGACCGAAGAGTTGATGGAGATTGTCGGCTCCTATCTGGACAAGCGCCTGCCCGGCTCCCGCAAGGTGGAGAGCGAGGACTGACGCATCAACCGTCCAGGTCAGAGATGCCTCAAGGGCCGGAGCTTCTCCGGCCCTTTTTCATGGAATAAATCGGGCGTTCTGCTCAGCCTTCTCTCCCTGCCACAACCTCAGGGATAGAAGATGCGCCCACCGGATACCGGAGAGGATATACCTGTCGTCGTGGGAAAGGTGAGCGGCAAGCCACATCTGGAGCGCGCCGCCAGAAAGCCAAAGGCATGCGCCTCCAACGCATCAGCAGACCAGCCCACAGCATCCGCAGGCTCCACGCACATCCCCAGCCGCTGGCTCAGCATGGCGCAGAGCGTGGGGTTGCTCGCCCCGCCCCCGGCGATGATCCAGCGTCGGGGCGCTTGCGGCACATGCGGTAACACACTGGCGACCGTGGCCGCTGTCAGCGCTGTCAGTGTCGCCGCGCCATCTTCGAGCGAGAGAGCCTCAAGGCCGCCATGCTCTTCGGCAAACAGCCGGAAAGCGTTTCGGTCCAGAGATTTGGGCGAAGGCTGAAGAAAGAAGGGATGCGCCAGCAGGCGCGCCACAATCTCCTCATGCACATGGCCGCGCGCGGCAGTCGCGCCATCCGCATCAAAAGCACGGCCCGTGCGTGCCATCATGAAATCATCCAGCAGCGCGTTACCCGGCCCGGTATCACAGGCGATGGGCGGTGCATTGGGACTGATGATGGTAACATTCGCCACGCCCCCCACATTCAGCACCGCCAGCGGCCATGGCCCGCCCAGTTTTCTTGCCAGCGCGGCGTGAAACACCGGCACCAGAGGCGCGCCCTGCCCGCCTGCCGCCACATCCGCCGCCCGGAAATCCGCCACGACAGGCACACCCAGCCGTGAGGCAAGGCGCTGTGCTTCGCCGATCTGCACGGTCAACCGGGTTTCAGGCCGGTGCAGAACGGTTTGGCCGTGAAAGCCAACCAGATCAATATCAGCAGGTGAAAGCCGCACAGACGCCAACAGCACTTCCACCGCTTCGGCGTGGAGATCCGTGATGCGTCTTTCCGCCTCAGCCAGAGCGCCCGGCCTGTCTGTGCGCACATTCAAGCCACGCGCATCGTCCATGGCGGCCACCAGAAGCGTGCGAATGCTGGCATCATAAGGCCGGGTGATGGCTGGGCCAAGCCAGAACACATCCCGCCCATCCGTATCAATCAGCGCCGCATCCACCCCATCCATGGAGGTGCCACTCATGAGCCCCACGACGCGCATATGCCTGTTCCACTTTCTGGCTGATGCAATTCAGAACAGGAACTGTTACACCAGCCATCTTTCCGGTTTGAAAACAACCAACAGAATGAACAGCTGAACAGAGATCGATGAACGCGCCCGCCTTCCGCTCCGAATTCATGCGCACTCTTCAAGAGCGCGGCTACATTCACCAGTGCTCGAACCTTGAAGCGCTCGACGCCAAGGCTGCGGAAGGCCCCATCACCGCCTATATTGGCTTTGATGCGACGGCCTCCAGCCTCCATGCTGGGCATCTGCTGTCCATCATGATGCTGCGCACGCTTCAGCGCACCGGCCATAACCCCATCGCGCTGATGGGTGGCGGCACCACCAAGATCGGCGATCCTTCCGGCAAGGATGAAGCGCGCAAGATGCTCACGGATGAGCAGATCAACGCCAATATCGCCTCCATCCGCAAGGTGTTTGAGAAATTCCTGGATTTCGACGCCGGCGCGAAGATGGTGAACAATGCCGAATGGCTGGATGAGCTGAAATATATTCCCCTGCTGCGTGAAGTGGGCCCGCATTTCACCATCAACCGCATGCTCACCTTTGATTCCGTAAAGCTGCGGCTGGATCGGGAGCAACCGCTCACCTTCCTCGAATTCAACTACATGATCCTCCAGGCATATGACTTTGTGGAGCTGAACAAGCGCCATGGCTGCCTGTTGCAAATGGGTGGCTCCGACCAGTGGGGTAACATCATTAACGGGCTGGAGCTGGGCCGGCGCATGCATGGGCTGGAACTGTTCGGCCTCACCACGCCGCTGCTCACCACATCTTCCGGCGCGAAGATGGGCAAGACCGCCGGCGGCGCGATGTGGCTGGATGCAGAACTGCTGAGCCCCTACGAATACTGGCAGTATTTCCGCAATACCGGCGATGCGGATGTCGAGCGTTTCCTCAAGCTGTTCACCGAACTGCCTCTGGATGAAATCGCCCGCCTCGCCGCCCTTGAGGGGCAGGAAATCAATGCTGCGAAGGAGGTGCTCGCCACCGAGGCGACGGCTATTCTGCATGGCCGGGCAGCCGCCGAGCAGGCCCGTGAAACCGCACGCACCACCTTCGCCGAAGGTGCGCTGGCCGTGAACCTGCCCACCATCGAGGTTCCCTCAGCAGAGCTGGAAGCCGGGCTCGGCGTCGCCAATGCCTTTGTGCGCGCCGGCCTTGTGGCCTCCACCAGCGAGGCGCGCCGCCAGATCAAGGGGGGCGGGCTCAAGGTGAATGATACCGCCGTAACGGATGAGAAGGCCCAGCTTTCCCTGAAGGATGCGACGGCTGAAGGCGTCATCAAGCTCTCGCTCGGCAAGAAAAAGCATGTGCTTGTGAAGCCTCTCTGAAGCTGCAAGCCCATACAGATACGGATAAGCCGGCCCAAAAGGCCGGCTTTTTATTGCCTGAACGAGAGATGTCCATGCAATTTTATGTTGAGCATAAAAACACATCACATATATATGGTTGTAAAATGTGATTGTTTTTACGGATACAGGCCATGTTTTTCAGCAGGTATGCCAAGCCTGCCCATTTCGAGCGGGTCATCAGCCTCGGCCATTTTTGTGTGACGCGCCACCAGATTTCTAGGCACCTGAAAGCGGAGAAAATCACCACCCCCGGTACGCAGTTGTTTGACTGGCAAACGACGCCACCTGCGGCAATGCTGGAATATTTTGCACGGGATTTTCAGGGCCTGTTTCATTTCGAAGATCTCGAAATCGCCCCGGAAGGTTGCGCCCGCCACAGGGAGTTATTGACCCTGCATCCGCATGAGTTTGGCGAACCAATATACGAACTCACGCCCGAAAGGCTTGCGGCCGTTTACCCCGAGGCGCGTCAGCGTCATGATTATCTGGCCGAGAAGTTCCGTGCGCAAATCCGCAGCAGAAACACGCCAACTCTCTATGTCATCGCGCATTTTCTGGATGAAGAACAAAGCGAGCAACTCGTGGCCGCATTGGGCCGCCACAGAGGACATCGCTTTCACATCGCCATGATCGCCTCAGATGGCATCCCCCCGCCACCGCGTAGCGAGATTTCAGCTTTTTCCATTGACCCCAACATGCCCGGCGGATGGCGCTGGGAAGGACATGATGACGAGTGGACGCGCGTGCTGTCGCAATTCCAGATCATCAGCCCACGGCCCCATCGCCACGGGCTTGCCGGAATACTGAAGCGACTGCGGGGAAAATAGCCTCAGTCTCGCCCCGAGTACCCCCTCAGGGCGTCACCTCATTCGAGGAATCCCGGAACTCGAACAGCTTGCGCAGGAAGCCCGGTGCCACGGCGGAAATGGGGTTGATACGCAAGGTGGGCCCATCACTCATGTCGCCCACCACTTCGAAAGTCACGCCCACCAGCCCCTCATTCGGCCCACCCCCCAGAAACAGGCCCAGCACCGGCAGCTTGGAGAACATGTTGTTGAGCGCATAGGCGGGCACAAATGTGCCGCGCATGGCGATATGGTCCGTGGCGAAATTCAACGTGCCATCAAAAGTCGCCCCAACAGAAGGACCCCATATAGCCCCATCGCTGATGGTCATTTTGCCGGGAGAGCGCACAAAGCTCGCCTCCGCTTTCTCAAAGGGGGCGGAATCGCCCACCACCCGGCCAGAAGAATCGCGCACCGCTGAAGAAAGCTGCTGCAAGGCAGGCTCATTGGTGATTGCAAAATCACGCAGGTGAATGACCCCGCCCTGCGGCTTGTCATCACTGCGGGGCGGGTCCACCATCAGCACTGCCTCGCCGCCCTGCACCTTCGCGTACAGATCAAGAAAGCGCATGATCGCCCCGGCATCAGAGGTAGAAACCTGCAACACCTTGCGCTTGTCCTGCAATGTCCGCATCTGGCCGCGCACGCTGCTGTCACGCCCGGCCTTGGCATCCAGCCGGAAATCCGTGACAGCCACACCGCGCCGTGCAACCCCAAGGTTGAACTGCCGCAGCACCTCGCCATGATTACCTGTCAGCGCACCAATCTTCACGCTCACATCCACATCAGGCATCTTGCCCTGTGATGCAGAATTGTTGCCCGGCGCCCCCATGAGGCTGTTCATGACACCACGGGCATCCATCACATCCCCGGTGATACTGATTTTCAGAACATGACCACTTTTATCAACCTTCAACGCCGCCTTGTCGCCATCTGAAAGCTGAAACACAGGGAACTGGGCAGAAAGCAGATCCCCTTGATCGGAAATTTGCAGCCCGCCCTTCAGCAAGGTGCCCGAGCCCTGCATAATCAGATCTTTCAGCCGCACCACGGCTCCGGCATCATCCACCGAGAAACTGGCCTTCAGGGGCTTTCCCGCCCGCTTGCTGAGACCGGGGATAAGATCCGAAAGGCGGGCTGCAGTCAGATCCAGCTCAATGCGAGCCTTTGTATCCTTGTTATTGGTGGTGCCCATAAGGCTTACCCCCACCGTGCCGGAAAGGCCCGGCAGCGCCACGCCCAGCTTCTTGCGGGCGGCATCATTCAGCTTGGCGCTCAGGCGGATATCGGAATCCACCTCTTCCTTCTTTTTCTCATATTCAAAAGCCATGGGAGCGCCGGCCAGCCGCCCGTCACCCCGCAGCACAATGCCGGCGGGCGAGGCGAAGGCCTTCACCGTTGCCCCTTCGATCCGCTGATCCTTGAAGACCTTGTCCACGCCAAAATCCGTCAGCGTGGCTTCCAGGGAATAATCAAGATCCTCCGGACGTGGCACTTTGTGAAACACCATATTGAGCTGCAACAGGGCGGAAAAACGCCCCCGCGTCGTCGCCGGGTTGAAAGCCTGCCCGGCCGGACCCTTCAGCGGCTCCATACCCAGCACTTCCACTGCGGCATCCGCCGGCCCATCAAAATGAACACTGATCTGCGAGGCGGGCTCCCGCGGGAAATAATCCGGCAGGAACATCACGCCATCACGCACGGCGATCTTGCGATCATCCGGCGTCACCATCGTGCCTTCCGGCAGGTCGATGCGCACGGTGCGTCCTGTCACGACAATAGCGAGGCGCGAATCCTTCACCGGCGGCAGGCCCTTCACCGGGCGCAGGCTCACCCCTTCGCCATTGATGGTAAAGCGCACAGCCTCTTGCGGCAGAGGTACGTCCTTCTGTCCAATCAGCTTGAGCGGCAGATTGACGGCAATGGTGATACCGCTGGCTGTGCCACCTGAAACATTCTCAACAGCGAATTGCCGCGCGGCTGGCGCAATATTCACGGGCCAGAAACGCTTGACCGTAGAAACCGGCATGGGCGAAGCCGCCCCGTCCAGCTGGAGATAAGGTTCTGCCGCGCCAAAATTGAGAAGGGCCGTAAAGCCGAAACTACCGGCAGCGCTACCAAGAAAGCCCTGCTCCACCTGCAATTGCATATTCTGCGGATTGTACTGGCCCCTCACCACCACCTTGTCGATCACCAGTGGCGGCTCATCCATCTCATCGCCCTGAAGCACAATTTTGGTGGGGGCAAGAGAAAAGGGCCACAGGTCGCGGACCTGCCGTGGAATATCAATCTGGCCATGCAGGGCTACGGTATTCTCATTCTTCACCGCCATCACCGGGCCCAGCACAATGCGGCGGTCTGCCGGGTCCAGCCGTGCGCCGATACGGGCATAATCAATCGCAAAGCGCTCTTGCGGCACTTCGCCATTGCCCATTTCGCCCGTGCCCAGATTCACCATGGCTTCAGCCGCCAAAAGCTCACCACTGGCAGCCAGACGCGCCGAAAAATCCGCGTTCAGCGGCGTATCCATGTAAAAACGCCGGTGATCCTTGGTGAAAGCCTGCACCAAATCCCGCGTCGAGACATTCCGTACCGTGAAATTGATGTCCCGCTCACGCTGCCGCAACGGGCCGATCTGCGCCACGGCGGTGGCGACGCCATGGGGTCCCTCAGAGGTAAAGGTTAGCTGTGCACCGCCCTTTTGAGAGCGCGCAAGCAGGATGCTGATATTCTGAAAGACAATGCGCCGGCCCGAACTTTCATTTTCCACAACCAGCGTGCCATTGCGCAGGCCCACATCCGCCAGCGCATTACCGTCGAAACCCGCCTTGTCCAGCTCATTGGCCCAATGCGCCAGAGCAACCAGGTGCAGCGGATCTGCCGCACCAATGCTGGCCGCCAGATCGACCGCCGCCCCCTGAGATGGCTGTGCACCGGGTCGTGCAGCAGGCGCGGCATTATCCGCCCCGACAGAAACCGAACGACCTGCGCCCAACGGTGAAAGCGCCTTCGCGCCAGCACCCGTACTCACGGCCAGGCGCCCGGAAGCGCTGATGCGCACCGTCATTTCCGCACCAATCAGGTCCACCCGCCGCGCCTTGGGCATGGGGGAAAGCAGCGAGCCATCCAGTTCCACAGCCGCGCTCGGGGCCGTGGCCATCAATTCTCCATCCGGCCCGGTGATGCGGATATCATGCACCACAACGGTCGTGAGGCCCTTTTCAGCAGCCTCCAGCGTAGTGGAACCGATGAACACCTTGTGCCCGGCCCCCAGACGCGCGGCCAAGGCCTGCTCGATATAGGGCGTTGCAATATTGGCCGTAACTGCGCCTGTGGCGACAAGACCATAAAGAATCAGAGCCGCAAGCCCGCCAAGGCCGATCAACCCCAGACAGATGCCCAGAAAGATTCGCGCTGTTCGCCCATGCGGCACCAGCGCACCCATCAGACGACGCACGGGTATCGGACGCGGCAGGCGGCGCTTCCGTTTGGGCGACGGCTTCCCCTCCTGCATCCCGGTCCGATCCTCCCGCAACATCGCGCTCATTTTCAGGCGCGCAAAACAGCCTTTACGGAATGAGATTCCGTCTCGATTCGCCCACCTTGCACACTGCCCAGCCTGCCTCCATGCCGTAAAGATGGAGTGGCGCCCCCCGCGCGTGATACCATCATCCACAACATGCTTTTATCACGGTGCAAGCTGGCGGCATGATTAAAGCAAATGCTTGCACGCAAGCCCTAAAGCGCTGAACACGTCGAAAGGAAGGCGAATGTCGAATATTCTGGAGATTGGCGCACAAGCACCCGCCTTTCACCTCCCGCGGGATGGCGGTGGGGAAGTCTCTCTCGCAGATTATGCCGGCCGCAAACTTGCCCTCTATTTTTACCCCAAGGCCAGCACCCCCGGCTGTACGCAGGAGGCGATCGCCTTCAACGGCCTGAAGGCGGCCTTTGCTGAGGCTGATACACAGATTCTCGGCATTTCCGCAGATCCGGTAAAAGCGCAGGACAAATTTCGCGACAAGAATGAGCTGACCTTTCCCCTCGGTTCGGACGAAACCCACGAAATGCTCGAAGCCTATGGCGTGTGGGGGGAAAAGAACATGTATGGCCGCAAGTTCATGGGCATTACCCGCGCCACCTTCCTGATCGACCGCGACGGCAAAATTGCCCGCATCTGGCCCAAGGTGAAGGTCGCCGGCCATGCCGAGGCTGTGCTGGAGGCCGCGCAGGAACTGGCCTGACCCTCCTCAAAACGCAAAAAGGCGCGGCCCCGTTTCCAGAGCCGCGCCTGATCTGTCTCAATTTTGAACATACCTCAGGCCGCTGCGCCACCATGGGCAGGTGAGCGGATATTCTGCGGCAGAACATACGGCCCGGCGGGCGGCACGCCCACACGCACACGCACCCCAAAGGCCTCCTCGATCACCTGATCGCAGATCACCTCATCCACCGGGCCATTGGCGACGATGCGCCCACCGGCCAGCACCACGATCCGATCAGCCACCATGGCCGCGAGGTTCAGGTCATGCAGCACCGCCAGTACGCCCCCGCCATTGTCGGCATGCGCCCGCGCCAGTCGCAACACCACAAGCTGATGCGCCAGGTCGAGGCTCGCCGTCGGTTCATCCAGAAACAGGTAGCTGGCCTTGTCGGCATGGCCGCACTCAAGCTGGGCCAGAACACGCGCCAACTGCACGCGCTGGCGCTCACCACCAGAGAGACTGTCATAGCGGCGCCCCGCGAAACCGGGCAGATCCACAGCAGCGAGCAAACGCGCCACCCGCCCCTGCTCCCGCACACCGGCGCTCATCAGGCCCACACTGACCACCTCAGTCACGGTGAAAGCGAAAGCCACCTCCACCGATTGCGGCAACACGGCCCTGCGACGCGCCATTTCCAGCGGTGAGAGCGCGTCAATGCTCCGGCCATCAAGCCGCACATGCCCGCCAACGATACGCTGCTCGCCTGACAGTGCTTTCATCAAGGTGGATTTGCCCGCCCCGTTCGGCCCCACCAGCACCGTGACCTTTCCGGCCTCGACCTGAAGATCCACCCCATCCAGAAGGGTGCGACCATTCACGACAACACGAACATCTTTTCCTTCGTACATGCTCACCCCACGAAGGCACGGCGGCGCAGCAGCAGCCACAGGAAGAAAGGCGCGCCCACAAGCGCGGTGACGATCCCCAGTGGCATTTCAGCCGGCGCGGCGATCATGCGCGCGACAATATCTGCCCCCAGAAGCACCGCCGCCCCCAGCAAAGCGGAAGCCGGCAACAAGGCACGATGGGAAGGCCCCAGCACCAGGCGCGCCAGATGCGGCACCATTAGGCCCACAAAGCCCACAACGCCTGCCGCAGCAACAGCGGCACCAACGCCGGCGGCCACGCCGATAATCGCGATCCGTTTCAACCGTTCCACCGGAATACCAACATGGAAGGCCTCGGCCTCCCCCAGCGCCATGGCATCCAGCCCGCGCGCCAGAAAGGGCGAGAGCACAAACAGCGCGACAATAAAGGGGGCTGCCATCATCACCTTCACCCATGTAGCGCCACCCAGGCTGCCCATGGTCCAGAACAGCAGTTCACGAGTTTGCTGCTCTGTAGCTATAAACACCAGAACGCCAGTGCCCGCCGCCGCCAGCGCTCCCAGCGCCAGGCCGGAAAACAGCAAGGTCGCCACAGATGTGCGTCCGTCCTTCGTGGCCAGCCGGCTGATGAGCAATGTCGTCACCAGCCCGCCGAAAAAGGCTGCGAGCGGCAACCCCATAATCTGGAAGAAATCCGGTAGATGAACCAGTAGGGAAGAGCCAAGAACCATCCACGCCACAGCAGCAAGGCCCGCACCGGGCGCAACGCCGATCAGGCCTGGATCCGCCAGCGGATTACGGAACACACCCTGCATGATGGCCCCGGCTACCGCCGTGCCCGCCCCCACGAGAATACCCAGAACAGCACGCGGAAAGCGCACATCCATCACCACAATGCGTTCCCGCAACATGGCGCTGGTATGGGTTTCCACACCGCTCCAGGCCTCCCACATCACAGCCAGAATACGGCTCGGAGAAATGGAAAACGGCCCGATCGCCAGTCCTCCAATGAAGGCCAGCAGAGCCAGAACGCCAAACAGCACCAGCCCGGCCATCACCGGGCGTGCCGCCGTTGCTTCCGTCAGCGGCAGGGATGAAGACCCCGGCTCCGCACTCATTGGGCCGGCTCCACATTCCAGGGCCGCTCCGGCAGTTCCGGGATTTCCACATTCGGATGCAGCGCCACTGCCAGATCACGCACGGCATGGGGCGCGCGCGGACCAAAACCGAGAAGGTAGGAGCCCGGAAACGTCAGCAACTTGCGGTTCTGCGCCGCCGGCGTGCCCATGAAGGTAGGCAGGGAAAAAAGCGTATCGGCGTCCAGTACCTGCCCGCCATCGCGCATCACCACAATGGCTTCAGGCTCGGAGGTCATCGCCGCCTCATCCTGTGCAGGCTTGTAGCCCTTGATGGAGGCCATGGCATTGGTGATACCCGCCAGACGGAACATGGCGTCGGCGCTGGTATCCGCCCCCCCCACCACAGCCGCACCGCCCGAGGCCGACAGCACGAAGACCGCGCGCGGATGCTGCTTCACGCTGGCCAGAGCCTTCGCCACAACATCAAAATCCTGTTGCACGGCATCGGCCAGCTTCCGCCCTTTTTCCGGTTCGCCCACGGCTTCGGCGATGGCCCTGATCTTGCGCACCACGCCGGCGGCATCATGCGCAGCGGGAATGATGACCACCGGGACAGAGGCATTTTCCAGCACATCCAGCGTGGAGCGCGGCCCCGCGCCTTCCATCGCCAGAATCAGGCTGGGCCCGACCGAGAGCACGCCCTCCGGTGAAAGCGTGCGGGAATAACCCACAATCGGCAGGGCCTTCACCTCAACCGGATAAGTGCTGGTCTGATCCACAGCGATCACCTTGTCCGCCAACCCCATGGCGTAAAGAATTTCGGTGACGGCACCGCCAATGGAGACAATGCGCGATGTGTCGCGCACCTCGACCACGCGGCCTTCCGCATCCGTCACCTTGTAAGGCGCTGCGATGGCCGAGGAGGCATGGGGGTGTGGCTGCTGTAACGAGGCATCTCCGCCTTCCGCAGCCGCGCTGGCCGCAAGGGCCGCGCCAGACAGAACAGGCGCGCAAGAGAGGGAGAGAGCAAGGAGCACGCTTTTGAGCACTTTAAAACAGCTCCATATTAGAATATCTCCAGCCTGATCGCCGGAACAGGATTACAAATCCGGTATATGCGACATACCTATATACGAAAACCCATATCCAATAAATTCAATCAGCTTTGAATGACTCTAACCTTCATGGCAAATATATGACGATTACTTGACTATAAGGAGACGCGCCGATAGTCAAAAAACCGCAGGCAGAACACACCATGCCTTGCGGCACGCCACGCCCGCCCCGCGGACGGTAGCCAGCCTTATAGATTTGGAGATGATCTATGGCTCGACGGCCGTCCCTTTTGCCCTTTTCCTCTCGATTCCAGGCTTGCCTGTTGCGTGGCGTCGCGGCCGGCGCGCTCATCATGGCCTCAGGCGGCACAGCGCTGGCCCAGAGCGCACCTGCACAGGAAACCGCCAGCAGCAAGACTGACGACATTGCGCTTGATACGCTGACCGTCGTGGCCTCCCGCTCCAGCGCCGAACGCGCTGTTGATACTCTGGCCGGCGTGAGCATCGTCAACCGGCAGGAATTGCAGGATTACACGCCCACGACCGTACAGGACGTGTTTTTCGGCATGCCCGGCACGACTGTACTTCAGAATGGAAACTCAACTCAGTCTTCCATAAATATTCGTGGCTTGCAGGATTTCGGCCGCGTGGCCGTGGTGATTGATGGTGCACGCCAGAACTTCACCCAGCTTGGCCATAATGATGGAGCGGGCTCATTTTTTCTTGAGCCGGCCCTGCTCTCCAATGTAGAGGTTATTCGCGGCCCGGTCGCCAACATCTATGGCTCGGGCGCCATTGGCGGCGTGGTGAATTTCCGCACCAAGGATGCCAGTGACCTGTTGCAACCCGGCCAGCAATGGGCGGTTGAAGGCAATGGCGAATTCGGCTCCAACGGCCCCATGGGCTTCGGCTCCATCTTCGGTGCGGCGCGCATTAATGAGAATATCGACTTCTTCATTGGCGGCACAACACGCGCCCAGTCCAATTATGAAGACGGTGATGGCCATGTGGTGCCGAACACCAATTATGAAACCTGGACAGGTCTCGCCAAGCTGACCGTGCGGCCGTGGGAGTTCCATGAGCTGAAGTTCGAGTTCCTGAACTTTGACAGCTCCTACACCACCTATAATACGGCGTTGGTGAACGGTGAGATTCCCACCACGGCCACCCAGTATGATAGCACCGTTACCAACCGCACGGCGTCTGTGGCCTATAATTACACCCCCGAGAATGACTGGGTGGATCTGCGTTCCAACTTCTACTGGAACCAGGTGAATCAGGATCAGATCAAGGTCGCCGGCACCTGTAGCAACACCACAGGTTGCGTTGGCGACCCGCGCAGCTTCAAGATCGACACGCTGGGTTTTGATGTTCACAACAGCTCATATGTGGATATCGGCACGGTGAAGAACACCTTCACCATCGGTGGCGACTATTTCCATGATGATGTGACGAACGAAGACAATTATGGCTTCGGCAATGGCTACAACCCTTCGGGTGAACGCTGGGTTGGCGGCGCTTTCGCCCAGTGGAAGGCGGACTGGACAAGCTGGCTGCAAACCGTGGCCGCCGTGCGCTGGGATGGCTATGATCTCACCAGCGCCACGGTGGATGGCACCAGCGGTGACCGGGTTTCCCCCAAGATCACCGTCGCTGTCACGCCGCTGGAGTGGATCACTGTTTACGCCACCTATGCGGAAGGCTATCGCGCCCCGGCCGTGACGGAATCTCTCGTCAGCGGTGAACATCCGCGAGTGAGCCAGTATTTCACCTTCGGCTTCCTGCCCAACCCCAGCCTTCGGGCTGAAGTCGGCAAGAATGCGGAGATCGGTGTCAACCTGAAATATGATGATCTCTTCATCTCCGGCGACAAACTTCGCGCGAAAGCCAACTTCTACCGCAATGATGTCGATGATTATATCGAGGTTGATTATTTCACAGCCGCCAACCCCAGCTGCGCCTCCGCCGGCTGGATGGTCTGCTACCAGTATCAGAATGTGGCTGAGGCCAAGCTCGAAGGCTTCGAGTTTGAAGGCATGTATGACACCGGCCCCTGGTTTGTCGGGTTCAATGCCACCGTCTCTTCTGGCGAAAACAAGGAAACCAACGCGCCGCTCACCTCGGTGATGCCGAACACCGTGGCCACCACCCTGGGCACGCGCCTGTTCAATGACCGCCTGACCGCAGCCATACGCTGGCAGTGGGTGGCCGCCAAGACCCTTGAGGACCTGCCCTCCGATACCGCGCTGGAGCCCACGCCCAGCTTCAATCTGGTCAATGCCTATGTGAACTATCAGGCCACGGAATGGGTGACAGCCACCTTCGCGCTGGAGAACCTGCTGAACGAACAATACACTCAGTATCAGCAGTTTTTGCCGAGCGCCGGCATCACCTTCAAGGCGGGCCTGCGTGTTGTTCTGGGCGGCGATGTAATTGCGAACGCCACCCCGGCCCCCATCTACAAGTGAGCTGAGGGCTACAAGCACCCCACCCAACCGGCGTTCGCCTGAGGACGCCAGACCTCAAACGGAGCAAGACCCATGTTCATTGCCACCAACCGCTTCAAGGTGAAGCACGGTTCGGAAGCCGAATTCGAGCGGATCTGGCGCGAGCGCGACAGCTATATTGCCGATGTGGCCGGCTTCGTCGCTTTCGACCTCTGCAAGGGTCCCGTGAAGGAAGATTACACCCTCTACATCTCCCACACCGTGTGGGCGACAAAGGCGGACTTCGAGGCTTGGACCAAGTCTGACGCCTTCCGTCTCGCACACAAGAATGCAGGGGCTGCGGCCAACAGCGTCAATTATATTGGCGGGCCTGAGTTTGAGGGTTTTGAATCCGTGCTTTCCCTCACCCGTGAAGGCCAGGCAGCCTGAAACTGCCCTGTCAGCGCCGCTACGGCGGCGCTGCTCTTTTCTCAAGATGACCTCCATGCCCGGCGCCTGACCCGCGTCGGGTCTTTTTTGTTTGCAACACCAAAACGGACTTCAGAACGGAAAGTTCCGCCAGCGCTTCCCCTCCCGCGACGCCAAGGCTACCTTCCGGCAGCATGTCTGCGGGGCCGCCCCGTCTGCGTTCAGGAAGTGACCCAATGTCCGCATCTGCCTATGCCACGCTGCGCGCCCATTTCAGCCGCGCATCCGCTCTCTCAAACGCCATCGGCATCCTGCACTGGGATAATGATACCATCATGCCGAAGGGGGCCGCCGCCACCCGCGCCGAAAGCCTGGCGCTGCTCCGCGTGCTGCATCACGGGCAGATCACGGATTCCCGCATCGGGGAATGGCTGGCCGAAGCCGAGCTGGATTCAAACCTTGGGGAATGGGAGCGCGCCAACCTGCGGGAGATTCGCCGCATCTGGACCGTGGAAACAGCCCTGCCCTCAGAACTGGTCGAAGCCTCCAGCAAGGCCAATGCCGCCTGTGAGATGGCATGGAGGCAGGCGCGCGAGGATTCGGACTTCGCCGCCCTCCTGCCCCATCTTGAGGACGTGCTGAAACTTCAGCGCGAAATCGGTGCAGCCAAGGGCGAGAAACTCGGCCTGTCAGCCTATGACGCACTGCTGAATGATTATGAGCCGGGCGGTCGCTCTGCCGAGATTGATGCTCTTTTTGATGATCTCGCCGCCTTCCTGCCCGGCTTTCTGGCTGAAGTGATGGAGGTGCAGGCCCGGTGGCCGCACACGGAAGAACCGCAGGGCCCCTTCCCGGTCGAGGCGCAACGCGCGCTGGGGCTGGACATGATGAAGATCGCAGGTTTCGATTTTGAGCGTGGGCGGCTGGATATCTCCACCCACCCCTTCTGCGGCGGGGCAGATAATGATGTGCGCATCACCACCCGCTATGATGAGGCGGATTTTTCCAGCGCCTTTCTAGGGGTGGTGCATGAAACCGGCCACGCCCTTTATGAACAGGGCCGTCCGGCCGCCTATATGGATCAGCCCGTTGGGCAGGCCCGCTCCATGAGCGTGCATGAGAGCCAATCCCTGCTCATGGAGATGCAGGCTTGTCGCAGCCCGCAATTCCTCACTTTTGCAGCGCCCCACATGCAAGCGGCTTTTGGCGGGAGCGGGCCGGCATGGGAAGCGGATTCACTTGCGCGGCTCTACACCCGCGTTTCACCCGGCTTCATTCGGGTGGATGCTGATGAAGTGACCTATCCGGCCCATGTCATTCTGCGTTACCGGCTGGAGAAGGCCCTGATTGCCGGGGATATGAAACTGGCTGATCTGCCGGAGGTGTGGAACCAGCAGATGCAGGCCCTGCTGGGTATCACCCCTCCAAATGACCGGCTGGGCTGCCTTCAGGATATTCACTGGCCGAGCGGCGGCTGGGGCTATTTCCCCACCTACACACTGGGCGCCATGACGGCAGCGCAGCTTTTTGATGCCGCTTGCCGCGCGGATGAAAAGATTCTTCCGGGTATTGCAGGCGGGGATTTCACCCCTCTCCTGGCTTGGCTGCGCACGCATGTACATAGCAAGGGTTGCCTGCTGGAAACCGGCGAACTGTTGCACGCCGCGACCGGAAAAACGCTGGACGCCAATATCTTCAAGGCTCACCTCCAGCGGCGTTATGTCGGGAAAGACTGAGCCCTTGCCTCCCTCTCAGCCCACGGATCTCATGACCTCCTCCCCCTCTTATGAGCGTTTTCTCGCCCTGCCCGGCATCTTCAATCTGCGGGATCTGGGAGGGTATGCGGCTGAAACGCAGCCCACGGCCTGGCGTCGCTTTCTACGCTCGGACAGCCCGCATCGCATTGGCGAGGAAGGTATCCAGAAGCTTCTGGATGAAGGGGTTCGCATGGTCATTGATCTGCGCGGGCACAAGGAAGTGGCAAATGCGCCCAACCCCTTCGCGCAGATGGGGGAGGCAATGGATCGGCCGCCTGTGATCTATCGCCATGTTTCGCTGTTCAGCGGGCTGGCGCCACAGGCTCAGCCATCAGGCGATCTGTTGCAGGAACTGTATCTGCAAGCTCTCCACCAGAGGGCCGAGGTCTTCACCCAGGTGCTGACGGATATTGCTACAGCACCCGCAGGCACAGTGTTGTTCCACTGCACCGCCGGCAAGGATCGTACCGGCCTTGTCGCTGCTCTTCTGCTCTCTCTGGTCGGAGTGGAGCCGGAAATCATCATTTCCGATTATGCCCTGACAGAACACGCCATCACGCCCCTGCTGGCGGAGCTGGAGGCCGAAGCCACCAAACGCGGGGCAGACCCCGCCCTTCTGCGCCCCTTCATGGCTTGCAATTCGGAACTGTTAACCACCGCACTGGAGCAAATGAGCCAGCAATATGGTTCCGCTGAAGCCTATCTTCTGGCTGCTGGCATGAGCGGGCAGAACATCACCCGCCTCAAGGCCCGCCTTCTGGATTGAGGCCGGCTCACCGAGTGAAGGGCAAATAGAAAAAGAGCGCGGAACGGTGTGCCCCGTTCCGCGCTCTTTTCATCCCGATCAACAATCAGAAGCTCACCCGGCCGCCTGAACAGCAAGCTTCTGGGCAGAGGCATGGGCTTCTGGCTCAAGCCGCGCTTCCACTGCGGCCTCCGCCTCTTCTTCCTCTGCGGCGGCGCGCTGGCGGTTCCACAGCTCGGCATACAGGCCACCGCGTGCAAGAAGCTCCAGATGCGTGCCGCGTTCTGCCACCTGCCCGGCGGAGAGCACGAGAATCTCATCTGCATTCACAACCGTGGAAAGACGATGTGCAATCACCAGCGTGGTGCGTCCGGCGCTCACCCGGTCCAGCGCGCCCTGAATCTCGCGCTCGGTGTGGCTATCCAGTGCAGAGGTGGCTTCATCCAGAACCAGAATGGGTGGCGCCTTCAGAATGGTCCGGGCAATGGCCACACGCTGCTTCTCACCGCCAGAGAGCTTGAGACCGCGCTCACCCACCTGGGTCTGATACCCTTCCGGCGTGGAGCGAATGAAGGCATCAATCTGCGCCAGACGCGCCGCTTCTTCCACCTCATCCGGCGCGGCATCCTGCCGGCCATAGCGGATATTGTAGGCGATCGTATCGTTGAACAGCACCGTATCTTGCGGAACCATGCCGATCACCGCCCGCAGGGATTCCTGCGTCACGTCCCGAATATCCTGCCCATCAATGGTGATGCGCCCGGCGCTGGTTTCATAAAAGCGGAACAGCAGCCGCGAGAGGGTGGATTTGCCCGCCCCCGAAGCCCCGACAATGGCCAGCGTATGGCCTGCCGGCACCTCGAACGATACACCCTTCAGAATTTCCCGCCCATTGGCATCATAGGAAAAGCGCACATTCTCGAAGCGCACCGCACCACCGGAAACCACCAGTTCCCTTGCATCCGGCGCATCCATGATCTCCGGCTTCTTCGAGAGAATGCCGAACATGGTCTCGATATCAAGCATGGCCTGCTTGATCTCACGATAGATGAAGCCAAGAAAGTTCAGCGGCACATAGAGCTGGATCATCATGGCATTCACCATGACGAAGGAGCCCACCGTCTGCCGCCCGGCGCGGATATCGAACACGCACATCACCATGATGGCCGTGAGGCCGATGGCATAGATGATCGCCTGCCCCGCATTCAGCCAGGCCAGAGAGGTGAAGGTTGTCACCGTCGCCTTTTCATAGCGGGCCATGGAGCGGTCATAGCGCTCATTTTCCCAGCGATCGGCATTGAAATACTTCACTGTCTCGAAGTTCAGCAGGCTGTCCACCGCCTTGGTGTTGGCGTCCGTATCGCTCTCATTCATCTCGCGACGAACCGAAAGGCGATATTCGCTCATCTTGAAGGTGAAGAGCCCATAGGCCGCCACTGTCAGCACCACTACAGCCACATAGCGCCAGTCAAAGGCGAAGAACAGCACGGCCAACACCAGGGCCAGCTCCACAATGGTGGGGGCCAGTTGCAGCAGCAACATGCGCACAATGGTTTCAATGCCATTGCGGGCCCGCTCCAGAACGCGCGTCAGCCCGCCTGTCTTGCGCTCCAGATGAAACCGCAGAGACAGCATATGCATATGGCGGAAGGTCTGCATCGCCAGCTTGCGCACAGCATGCAAGGCCACCTTGGCGAAGATGCCATCCCGCAGCTGCGTTACCGCCGCCATCAGAATGCGCGCGCCACCATAGGCCAGAGTGAGCAGCACCGGAATGGCGACGATATAGCCCCAGTTGGCATCAAGCCGAGACATGGCGTCTGGCGCACCGGCCAGTGCGTCGGTCGCCCATTTGAAAACAAAGGGCACCACCATGGTCGCCCCTTTCGAGGCGAACAACAGCAGCATGGTGATGACTACGCGCACGCGCAGATCCGCCCTGTCCTGCGGCCACAGATAGGGCCACAGCGCGACAAGAGTTGCCCCCATGCCAGGCTCAGATGGCGGGCTGGAAGCTCCACTGGCGGGAACGGATGCAGCCTTGCCTGCAGATGCAGAGGCCGGAGAAGAAGATGTGGAGGACATGAAAACCCGAACTCATTCTATGGCTCGCCCTGTTCCGGCACCGCCAGAAGGGTACCGAACAGGGCATCCATTTCCTGACGCAAGGCCGCAACGACCTCGCGATCTATGTGATAGTGCATGCGCTGCCCCTCCGGGGCGCAATACAGCAGGCCCGCTTCCACCAACACCTTGAGATGTTGGGAAACGGTGGACTGCGCCAAAGGCAGATCACGCACAATATCCTTGCAGGGGCAGCACTCCTGCCGGGCAAGCCGCACCAGAACCCGCAGACGCACCGGATGAGCGAGCGCGCGCAACCGTTCGGCCAGCAGATCGCATTCCGCGACAGGCGTATCATTTGCAGAAGAACAGATGGAAGACTCATTCATCGTTTATCGACGATAAACGATGAATGATACATCTTCAAGACACGGCCTTCACAAGCACCTGTAGAACAGGGCAAGTGCGATCCCTGCCATATTCCCGTCGTGCAACAGGCCCAGCGTGACAGGGCTTCTCCCCGCATCAGCAGCGGTGCAGGGTGAAAAATGATGGTACAAGACCCCTATGGCAAAGATTGAAAACATCTGTGTGTATTGTGGCTCCGCGCCGGGGAAAGACCCGCTCTTTGCGGATGAAGCCCGCCGGTTTGGCCGCATTCTGGCTGCAAATGACATTCGTCTTGTTTATGGCGGCGGTGGCATTGGCCTGATGGGAGAAGTGGCCACGGCCACCGTTCTGGCCGGCGGCGCTGTCACCGGCATCATTCCCGAATTTCTGCAAACCCGCGAAGTCCGCTTCACCCATGATGCCGAAATGATCGTGGTGGCAGACATGCATGAGCGCAAAAGGCTCATGTTTGAACGGGCAGATGCCTTTGTGGCCCTGCCCGGCGGCATTGGCACGCTGGAAGAACTGGTAGAACAGCTCACCTGGGCGCAGCTTGGCCAGCACAGCAAGCCGGTTCTTCTCGCCAATATTGCCGGCTTCTGGGACCCGTTTCTGGAGCTGATCGCGCATATGCGCGCCACGGGGTTCATCCGCCCGCGCCCACCTGTCCATATTCTGACAGCGGAACGCATGGAAGATATTCTGCCCGCCCTTCAGGCTGCGGCCGATACCCTCTCCGAGCATGAACTGCACCGGAGGGACACAACATTGACACACCAGATGTAAAACCAGCCGCACTCCGGGGGAGACCCGCTCCCGCCGGGGTGCTCAGCCGCACAGTCTCAGCCGCCGCTATATTCGGCAAAAGACATCGCGGTTTCATAGACCTTCACAACTGCCAGCATGGGCATGGCCGGCTTGACCCGATCCCAGATCCAGATCGCGATGAGTTCTGCGGTCGGATTTTCCAGCCCTTCCACCTCATTCAGGCAGTGGTGATCCAGCCGCTGCAACAGCGGTGCGAAGGCCGCTTCCAGATCGAAGAAATCCACCACGAAACCGGTCACCGGGTCCACCGGCCCTTCCAGGGTCAGCTCCACCCGGTAAGAATGGCCATGCATTCGGCGGCACCGATGCGTTTCCGGCACATGGGGAAGAAAATGGGCGGCCTCGAAGGTGAAGCCCTGCGTAATCCGCACCGTATGCGTGTGCTGCTGGGTCATGGAATACCGATCACTTTGTGAGTCTGGAGAGACAGCCGCCAGCGCGGATGCTCAAGGCAATAGGCCACCACGGCCTCTGTATTGCCCAGACGATCCGGCCCGTCCATCGGCTGAAGGAAAAAGTGTGAGAAATCGAGGCCCGCGAAATCTTCCGGGTCGTGCTCCGGCTGGGGAAACACCAGCTTCAGCTCCTGCCCGCTGCGCTGCACCAAAGGCACGTTGCCCTTCGGGCTCACAGTCAGCCAGTCAATTCCGGGGGGCGCAGCGATGGTGCCATTGGTCTCCACCGCAATCTCGAAACCCCGATCATGCGCGGCTTTCACCAGCGCTTCATCCAGCTGCAACAACGGCTCTCCGCCAGTGAACACCACAAAGCGCCGCGCAATGTGCGGGCCCCAGACCTGCACCAGCGCATCCGCCAGCGCATCCGCAGTCGCGAAACGTCCGCCGCCCATACCGTCCATGCCCACGAAATCCGTATCGCAGAAGGTGCAGGCAGCAGCAGCGCGGTCCTCTTCGCGACCGGACCACAGATTGCAGCCGGCAAAACGGCAAAACACCGCCGCACGCCCGGCATGGGCGCCTTCCCCCTGAAGGGTTCGGAACATTTCTTTTACAGCATAGGCCATGGGGCGAAGCCTTTAGACCGAACCGGGCGGATGGGGAAGCGCCACCAGCGCAGAAGTTCCATATCTGCCATGCATGAGAGAAAATCGAGACAGGTTTTCAGTCACATTCTGGCGCGCACCCCTACCGGGGCACTTCCGCTGCTGCTTCTGCCGCGCATTTGTATAATATCAGGTCACGAATGATTCAGCAGGAAGCGGAACCCGTCCGTCATGACCAGTCTCGATCTCGATGCCCGTTTCGACCCGCGCGAACTGCGCAATGCCATGGGCCGTTTCGCCACCGGCATCGCCATTGTGATGGCGCATGATGAAGAAGGGCTGATGGGCGTCACGGTGAATTCCTTCTCTTCCGTCTCGCTGGAGCCTCCGCTGATTTCCTTCTGCATGGCCCGCACGCTGCATTCCTTGCAGAGATTGCAGGAGGTGGATGCTTATTCCGTCAATATCCTGCTTGAGGATCAGCTCGAAATTTCCAATCGCTTCGCACGGCATGGCATAGACAAATTCTCTGGCACGGCATGGGAGCATGGCCCCTCCGGCGCACCCCGCCTGGTGCCGACGCACGCCTGTTTCGAATGCGTGCCCTATGCCCATTATGATGGCGGCGACCATGTGATCTTCGTGGGCCGCGTGGTGCATCTTCATGCCGAAGGCGATGAATTGCCCCTGCTTTATTATCGCGGCAACTATCACCAGCTTGCTTCACGCTGAGCTGTTCTTGCCGCGCCCACCGCGACGCTACGTCATCCCATCCTTATCTTGCGGTGCAGGCGCAGACGGAGCACCATTCCTGTGATATTTGGCTGTCGTGCCATATTGACCTCTCTTGCCTGAGAGAAAGCCCTGTCAGTGGCTCGCGACAGCAACATCCAGAAGGAAGAACCATGCTTCAGAACATCAAGAGCGTGCTGGTGGGCATGACAGAGGAAGGCATGGATGAACCCTCCTCAGCACTGAGCTACGGCCTTTCTCTGGCGCATCAGGCTGGCGCGCACGCCACTATTCAGGCGGCCTCTCTCAAGGTGGTGATGGGCAGTGCCTTTATCAGTTCTGTCGCGCGTGAACTGGTGGCCGGGCATAATCAGCGCCTGCGCGAAGCTGCTGCGCAACTGGCCGAAAAGGCCAAGGGTGATGCCGCCGCCGCAGGCGTGAGCTGCTCTGTAGAAACTCCACAGCTCTCCTATACGGAACTCGTCAATGCGGCCGTGGCTCAGGCCCGGTTGCAGGATCTTTCCATTCTGGATGCCGAAACTGCAACCATCAATGCCGACCGCGGCCTGATCGAAGCTCTGGTCTTCAACAGCGGGCGGCCTTTGATTGTGGTCCCCGCTGGGGTTGAGGAGTTCCGTTGTGAGCGTGTGCTGATCGCATGGGATGGCAGTTCGCGCGCCGCGCGGGCTCTGAATGATGCCATGCCCATTCTCAAGACCGCCACCATGGTGGAGCTGCTCTCCGTCACCACCCAGGAAGAACTGGACGCAAACGTGCCCGGTGCGGAAATCGCCCCGCATCTTGTCCGTCACGGAGTGAATGTGACCGTGAAGGGGCTTGTCGCCGGTGATGCCGGGGCTGCCGCCACCCTGCGCGACCAGGCATCGCTCTTCAATGCGGACATGATTGTCATGGGTGCCTTCAACCACTCCATCATGCGTCAGTGGATGCTGGGTGGCGTGACTCAGGAACTGCTGAAGGAATGCAAGGTGCCGCTGTTCATGTCCTACTGACAGCCTGCCCTTGAAAGAAACCGGCCCGCACTGGTGCACAGCCGATGCGGGCCACACATTTCAACCGGGACAGAACGCCATTTTCGCTGGCATCACTCAGCTGACAGCCTGCCAGTGCCCATCCGTTTTGCAGGCGGCTCCGCGCGCAATCTGCGGACGACCCTTCACATAAATGGTGTGGGAATAATCACGACAGTTCTGGAAACCCGGACGTCGATAGGCAGGGCCGGCAATCACCGTGCCCCGCGCGCCGCTCTCCCCCTTCCAGCCAATGGGATAGCCGGGGCCGCCAGTTTCCAGCGCGGAAAGCTCTGCGTCATAACCACGCTGCCTGTCGGCGGCATCCAGCCCCTCGCCCAAAGCGCCGGAGAGAAACCCGCCGGAAACCGTGCTGGGCATGGCGGGCATCTGTCCGGCCCCACCCGGCCCACCGCTGGTGGCGCAGCCGGAAAGCGCACCACTCAGCAGCGTTACAAGCGCCAGAAAAGATGGCTTTGCAGACATCGACATGACAGCAGAACTCTCGACCTGACCGCACAGGCGGCACGAACGTTTGCAGGTTCAGGAGACCCCCCCCTCCCGCTATCTGTCCTCATATACGATGCGCCTCGCGCTTCAACCAGCCAGCCCCTTCCCTCTCCGGTGTCCGGCCGCAAAAAGTGCCACAATTGCCACACATTTGCGATGCTGGTGCAGATTTGCCACGGCTTATAGAACTTTAGATGTAGGAGTTATGCACCATACCGGCTGCATTCAGGCCGGCCCCGCATCGCGCCCTGTGCGCACCGCCTCCAGCCGCGCATTCTCCCCGCTCCGGGCCAAAAGGTAGAGCGTGACAGCCACGGCCAGAACGGCCACCGCCATGAGCCAGCCTGGCATATCCCCCAATTGCGCAAACCCGGAAAGGCGGGAGGAGGCATCCTGAATCTGATCCAGAACCCCGATCACCACGGCAGGCACACCCAAAGCCATGGCTGCGATACGGGCGCCGGCCGTGGCCCTGGCCACTTCATCTCCCGCCTGCCGAAGCTGACGCGCCGAAAGCCCAGCCCGCTCCACGCTGACAGGTCGCCGGCCAGCCGTGGAAAGACGTGCGGCGGTATGAGCATCCAGCCGGCCCGTCACAGGCAATTGCATGGTTGCCTGAAACGCCGCCACACCGGCCATGCTGCGCGGGCCCCAAATACCATCCACCATGCCGGTTTCCGCATATCCCAGATCTCGCAAACGCTGCTGGACAGAACGAATCTCCGCGGCAGAAAGGCCATCCGCCACCATCACATTCCCAATATCCATGGCCTTCGGCGCATCAAATGAAATGGACGGGTCCAGAACCATCAATCGCCTCATCAGTGGGGCAATGCCGATCTGACGATCCACCGCCGCAGCTGACCATTTGCCATCCGCCACATATTTGCCCTTGCTGTACTGGTTCGAGAAGCTCCACAGATAAGCGCTCGGCACACCACGCATGCGATAGCCGAAGCCATTGAAACGCTCTCCCTCATACAAGCAGCGCGCCAAAGACCACACCACCGCCCCCGGCTTGAACCCCTTGAGCGCCAGAGCATCACGGGCTGCCTCTTCCCAGCTTGTGAAAGGCCCCCGCCCCTTCGGCACCAGACGCGTCTTGTGGCCAGTTCCCAGAATACGCTCGCCATTATGCAGAAGACCGCGAAAGTCACAGCTGCTCTCGCGGGCATGCAACACGCCTATAAAGGCCCAGGGTACGCCGCTGTCCTGCGCCACGGCCTGATAACGGCCCTTGTGCATGATGATTTTGCGCGCCATGGCATCAATCTGCGCCAGACGAGAGGCAGGAATAGCCATATGATCCCAACGCTGGGCATAATCCTTCCGAGTACGATCAAAGCTGTATTGCGCCATGACAGGCTCCTTAAAAAGGAAAAGCCCGAATGCCTGACGCATCCGGGCCACATATTCTGGAAAATATTCAATCAACTCGCGTCAGAGAGCGAAGACCCGACTGGGCGTTTGTGGTGAAATTTCATCCGGTCCGAAATCCGGCGCATCTGCGGCATCACCCCACCACAGAATATTGATATGCCAGCCGGACACAGCGAGCAGTTCGCCCACCTCATCCACATCGAAACGGCTGTTCTGCCACCGGCCGACGGTGGGCAGCGCGCCGCTTTCCATATCCGGCGCATACCCCAGCACAGAATACAGGCCCGCCAGAGCAGCATTGCGATCTGCAAAACGCAGATAGATCGTTTTCATGCCCATGCCCTCGCCTGTTGCTTCACCCCGGCATCGCTGCCCCTGACAGGCCAGATCAGAAATTCATCAATTTCGTGCCGTGTCAGATTGAAGCCGCCCAGATACAGGGTGGACCAGTCAAAAGCATCGGTTGCAGAGCTGGCGTTTGATGCCACCATACCATTCAGCCCAAAGGCCACATCGTCTCCATTCCACGCCAAAACGACCCCGACATATCCGGGCAAATCCGGGCCGGCTGTGGCGTAAATCTGCGTTGGCAAAATGGCGAGCAGCCGGGTGCCCGCACCATTTGCGCGTACTGCACCATGCTGGTGAACCGTATCTCCGCCGATCATCACCTGACTGCCGGCCACAGCCCGCACATCACCTCGCCAGGCAACCGCTCCGGGGCCGGCCCTGCCAAGCAATGATGGCGTCAGGGCGCAGATGTCCGAGATGCGCGTGGCCTGAGAGGTCGTTGTCTCGATATAGCTGGTGGCGAGAGACCCCGCCTCAAGCTGCACCTTGCGCACATCCCCGCTGGTTGTCAGGGTCAGCATGCCGTCGGAAGGCGTGAAGGTCAGTGATGAGCGCACATTCCCTTCCCCTCCTGCCAGGCTGGCGGCATGCGCACCACTCAATGTGACAAGGCCCGTGCCGATGAATGACAATGTATAGGCCTGCGCCGATACATTCAGGCTTGCAGGGGCCGTGGGTGCTGCGCTGTCAATGAACAGGTTTGTCGCCGCCCCCTCCAGCACCATGCGCCGCCGGCCGGATGAATAATCGAAAGCCAGCACATTGGCCGGCACCTGCGTGCAAGCGCCATGCGCATCACTCACCCATTTGCTTCCGCCAGAACGGGTGAAAAGAGCATCCGCCGCACAGGGTGCGCCATCCTGCACATAGCGTTCACGCACAAAATCCGCGGCGAGCACAGGTGCGGCACCATCCAGCGCCATGCCCGGCTCCAGCCACCAGTTTTCCTCATCATCGGCCCTCGCAACCGGACACATCAGATAATGCAACCCCACCCGGACCCGTCCACCCGTGAAAGCTCCGCCTTGGGCTGTCAGCCGTATGGGGGTGGGGGCATAAAAAGCCGTGGGGCCAATGACACCCGCATTTGAAGCCCCATGCTGAATGCTCAAGGCGCTCCCAAATTTCCCGCCCTCCGCCGCCACCCCGCAATCATAGGCACTGGCCCCCGTAACCGGAGACAGGGTGCGAGTGGAGACGCCAAGCACAATGGCGCGTGCCGGAATGGTCATCCGTGTTTCCGTATAGGCACCGGAAAGAACCACATCTTCCGCCACCACCCGCGCTTCGATCGCGGCCCGGCCGGGCGTGCTGGCAAGGGGGGAGCCCCAGCCACCTCTCGCAAACATGGCGATGCGCCATTCATCGCGGATGAAGGCCTGCGCACCGTCCGGCAGATCCAGAAAATCAAAGACCCCCGCTTCCCAGCAGGCCAGTTGGCCCTCATGCCCGGCGAAAGCTCCGGCAGCGCCTTCCGGCACGAACCAGCATTGCCCCTCCGCCGGTGCACCCGGCGGTGCCTGTGTTGTGATGCTTTCCAGTGAGAGATGCACCAGCGCATCCAGCCGCCGCAGAGCCTCATTATGGGTAACGTGCTTCTGCGCCTGGGACGCCGCCAGATAAGGCAGGCCCAGCCGCGCCGATTGATCGAACATCGCGAAACCTCGTGATGAAGAAAAGAGTTACACCGCAACGGTGCGCGTCAGCATCGCGCCCGGCCCCACGCTCTGGGACAACTGGGCGATGCGGAAGGTCAGGTGGCGCTGTTCCGCGCCAAAGTCCGCCAGTTCCTGCGCTGCGCCATAGGTGAAGGCGGGTGAGGTGATCTCGAAACTGCGAACGGTTTCCTCGTCCTTCAGAACCTCCACGCGATAACGCTCATCAGCTTCGCCCAGAGGCACTTCCAGCGTTTCCCATCCATCACCATCCTGCCGGGTGCGACGGGTGAAACGGCCCTCCACGCCCTGAGCCCTACGCTGCACCCGCAGATGCACGGGTGAAAGCGGGCGCAAGGCGGCATCTCCCACCTGCGCGGAGATTTCTGTCACGTTCTCCCCGCCATGGTCTTCGCGCACCGGGCCGATGCGGTAGATATAGCGTCGTCCCAACGTGCCAATGCCCTTGGCGATGGGCAGCAAAGTGGCGTCCAGCCGGACCAGACGAGTCCCCGCAGGCCATGGCGTGCTTCCCACAGCTTCAGTCCCGGCAAAGCCACGCAGCAGACCCTTGAGCCGCCACATCCGCCCATCCACCAGATCCGCCTCGCTATATTGGATCAGCTCCGGCGGCCGGCCATCCGCCATCAGCACCAGCACATTCGCTCCACCCAGAACCTGGGTGGGACTGGCGGATTGCAGGGGCAAGGCATCCATCTGCACCAGCGGGCTGTTGAAATGATCGAACCGCCAGAACGGCCCCGGTTTCAGCTCTTCCAGCAAGGTGCCGAAAGCTGCGCCTGACGTGATGGGAGCGATAGCCTCGAAGCTCGCCCCATCCATGGAGCGCCACAGCGCCAATGTGCCCGGCCATGGCGAAACCGCCGCCGCCAGATACTGCATCGGCAAGGGCTCCTGCGTCGTCAGCGCCGGAAGATCCAGAATGGCCACCTGTGGCGGCCCCAATTCCGGCGGCACACTCACCGTGCCAGTCTCCGGCAGTGCAAGGGGCGCTTCAAACACCGCCGGCTCGATACTGCGTGCAGTGATGATGCGCGCCTCTGCCTCCTCCACCCGCGTGATTTCAAGCAGATGCTCGCGCCCGTCCAGCGACAGGCGCACCACATCGCCCGGCATCAGTGCGGCAGCGGAGGGCGGCAGGGTGAAGCTGAAACTCTCGCGCCCCGCCCACAAATCCTGAAGCCACATATCTGCGGCACGCGCCATCACATTGGCCGGGGCCACCACCGCCAGACTGGCCTGCGCCACATGATGACTGCCCCCCACCAGACGGCGCGAGGATATGGACGCCTGCCGATAATCATTCTGCGGATCAATAAAGCTGATCTGCACCTCAACCGGCAGTTCGCTTTCCTGCGCGCGGGTCAGGGCAAACAGGGAGGTCTCATGCTCGCGCACCAGCATGCCACCATCCAGCTCGACCACCGCCCCCGCCCCGCGTGGCCTGAAGGCCAGCCGACCATTCTCATCCGAGGCTTCAAAACCAAATGCGCGGGCAAGGGGCTCCAGCGCGGCGCGGGCGGTCATGGGCTGTTGCACCACATAGCCTTCAATGGCCCCGAAAAGCGCGCGGCTCTCCACCGCATCAGCCCCGAAATCAGCGCACAATGTCGCCACCAGCCCATCCAGCGGAGCCGCCCCCAGCCGGCCATTCAGCCAGTGGCCCGTCGCCCAGTTGGGCGCATCGCCCCACACATCCTCCAGCAGCGGAAATTGCGGATAGGGCCGCGCATCCCAGGTCCAGAAATAGACACAGCCCTTCTCCACCATGCGCCCGCCATAAAGTGGAGCTGGCGGATTATCCGCATCCTCCGCTCCGGCGGCGTGGTCAAAGGTCGCGAGTATCGCCTCATTGCAACGGCGCTGAACGGTGTCGTCGCGCTGGCCGCTGGAGAAAGGCGGCAGGGCATTTTCAGAGGATTTGGCGTCGGGAAAGGCGCTTGGCCGGTTGGGCCCCTTATCCACGGCGGCGCATCCCGCCTCCATCAGCCGGATGGGTTTGGAGCCCGGCACCCAGCCGGTTGCCACATCCTGCCGCACCCCATCCGTGCGGGGGTGGTGCGCCTGCGCCCACCAGTTCCAGATATCCTTCTGCCGATAGATCCAGGGCTCGCCATAAGCCCCATCGGTAATAGGCTGACGCTGCTGCGCGGCACGGGCGGCATCATCCGCATAATACCATTCATAAGCCTCCCCCGCCCTGAGACGACCCTTCAGATAGGCCGGATCATGAATGCTGCGTGAGAGGGCGGCATCCAGATGGGTTGCCCCATCGCGCCAATCTGTCAAAGGCGGGTAATAATCAATGCCGATGAAATCCACCGCAGCACTGGCCCACAACACATCCAGCGGAAAAGCCACATCGCCCCCACCCAGATTTTGCGCGCCATATTCTGTCCAGTCCGCCCCATAGGAGATGCGCACATCCGGGCCGAGAATGGCCCTCACATCTGCGGCCAGCCGGGCCAGCTCCTCGGCGGCGGGGAAGCGCCCAGCCTCATCACGCAGGCGGGTAAGCGCCGCCATTTCAGAACCGATGAGAAAAGCCTCGACCCCGCCAGCAGCACCACCTGCGGCCACAGCCAGATGTGCATAATGCAGCACCATGCGACGCAGGCTCCATTCGGCAGGCCCGTGATACAGCACCACATTGCCCAGCCGCGTAAAATCTGCCGGCCCGGCCTGCCCGAACAGGGTCTCGATCTGCGCGCGGCACTCTGCCGTGCCCTCCGCACTGTCGGCGCGCCCCGGCGCCGGGTCACATACAATGCGCCCGCGCCAGGGATAAGCTGGCTGGTTCTGCGCATCGCTCCACGGGTCCGGCTGGTTGTTGCCCTCCGGCACATCCATCATCAAAAAGGGGTTCAGCGTTACCTTCAGCCCCCGCGCAGACATGCGCCGGATGGCCTGAAGCACACTGAGATCCGAAGGCGTGCCGCCATAAGCCGGGCGCTCTTCATGCGTGGAAACTGAAGATGCCAACAAGCGCGTGAGCCCACCGACAGACCATTCCACCGGCGTGGTCGCCTTCATCAGCTTCTCACAGCGCGGGCGCACCTTACAGGCCCCGGCGCGCAGATCATCTCCAAACCAGGACACCACCAGCGACACCCGCTCCATGTTCGGGCAGGTGGCCAGCAACTGGTCCAGCGCCAGGTTGAAATCGCTCGCGCCTTCGCTCACATGTCGGTTCTCCGGGCCATAGCTGGCCGGACCGTAAGCTTGGCGTACGGTGGCCGTGGCATAACCGAACTCCGTCGCACCGGGAATCATCGTCACGGCGCGGATCTGCTGTTCCAGCCGGCCCACGGCGCGCTCACCTCAATGGTGATCTGCGGCAGGCGATTGCCGAAACTGGTGAGATCCAGATTTTCAAACACCACATAGGCGATGCCACGATAGGCTGGCGCACCCTGCGCCCCCTGTTTGGCTTCAATCCACGGATCGGGCACCTGATCGGGCGCACCCGTATGCAGGCGCACCGTGTGACGACGCGTATTCAACAATTTGCCATCGGCCCAGATCCGCCCGATACGCGAAACCGGCCCCTCGCACAACGCCACTGCAAAGCTGGCATAATAGCTGTAGGTGGTGTTGGTGGCGCTGGGCATGAGGCTGCCACCCTTGCCACCGACGGATTGGGTTTCCGTCTGCGCCACCTCCTTCAGCTTCGTGGCCCAGATCACCTGCCCGGACAGGCGTGCGCGGCCATAGAGCCGGGGAATGCCCGCCCCTTCCGTGGAAGCCATCACCTCAAGGTCGGAAAGGCGTGGCCCCTGCGTGCTGGTGGCGCGGTTGCCGCCGAACAGAGTCTGGTCCACCACAGCACCGCCCAGCGCGCCCAGCGCCCGGCCGGCTACCGCACCAATGGGGCCAAACAGCGCCCCGCCCACAAACCCACCTGCCGCGCCCAGTAGCAAGGTCGCCATGGCATCACCTCATGTCCAGAAACAATGGTTCCATCTGCCGGCGCTCAGTCCGTCACACCGGGAAAGGCGAAGGCGAAAGCCGTGCGTCTCCGCCACCAGGGGGTGAAATGCCCCTCGCACACGCTCACCCCATCATAGGCATGGATGATGCGTCCGTTATCGCTGAGAAAGGCGATATGCTTGGCTGGCAGATGCGAGCGGAAGCGGAACAGCAGCACATCTGCGGGCTGCGCTGCTGCCGGGGAAATCGCCACCAGATGGCGCGCGGCTGTCTGTGCCAGCGTTTCAGTGCGCCCGGCCTCGGCCCAATCCGGTGCATAAGGCGCCAGTGGCTCCGGTTCCGGGCCGATCAGCGCCCGCCACACGCCACGCACAAGGCCCAGACAATCCGCCCCCTGCCCCTTCAGCGAGGCGCGATGGCGGTAGGGCGTGCCAATCCAGCTGCGCGCCTCCGCCAAAATCTCCACCCGGCTCACCGCTGGAAATGGTGAAGCGCTCATGAGAGCAGGCTCCCGTCATATCCCCCCTCACCCGGCACCGCGACAGAGATGACGAAATCATTCCCCGGCATATGCGGAAAGCCCTGAAAGTTGAGCGCATTGGAGAAGCGGTCACGACAGGTTGCAAAGCGCTTGTCGCAGCCTGCACGCAGTTGCAGCCTGTCACCCTCCGCCACGGCCTGCGGCGGACCCTGCCATAGCGTGATGATGGCGCCTTCACCCTCAACCCTGTGGCTTTTCACCTCGGTGGCGAAGCCCGCATTCGCGCCAGAAAGAAACTGCGCCCGCCCCCGTGCGAAAAAGCCCCCGACAAAGCCGGAAACCCCGGAAACACTCAGCCGCAGCCCATCAGACACCCGGCTCACGACCCCTTCAGCCTGAAAGGCGGGGTGCGCCAGTTCCACGCCACAGCGCATGTCTCCCAGGTCCGCATCGCAATGCGCGGCGAAAACACGCCCGCGCGTCTGGTTCAGCGCATCGCTGGAAGCCCGGATCTCGGCGGTGAAAGCGCCCTCCTCACAGCGCACCTCCCCGATCGTGCCCCGGCGCAGCAGCAGATGGGCCGAAGGCTCCGCCCAGTTGAGCAGGAACAATTCCACCGCTGCGCCATCATAAAGGCCAGCGGCCAGATCATCCACCGTGAGAAGCCCGTGAGACAGCGCACCGGAAAGCTCCGCGCCCGTCACGGCCAGCCCCTGCGCTGTCGCATGTTCCGAACCGGCAATACCGGAAGCCGCCTTCAACTCCAGCCCTTCCAGCATCAAGTCACGGTCATGATCGGTAAAACCCAGCAGCACGCCATCACGACGGGTGATACGCCAGCCATGGCAAAGTGTGGTGACGCCGCTGGCCAGATGCGCAGCCAGCGCCTCATCTATCTGTCTCATATGGGGAAAACCTCGGAAAAACCTGAAGGTTCAAGGATGGATTTCGATTACCGGAATGCGCGGGATCTCACCGGCCTCGAAGGCCGACAGGTTCACTTCCAGAAAATCAGTATCGAAACGCACCGGAACATCGAACATGAACCCGGCGCTCACCACCGCATCAGCCGGTGGGATATGGCCTGCCGTGAAGGTAATCACACCCGTGGTGATCTCCACCGTGAAAGCCGTGCCCGCGCTCTGCTCCACCCCGTTCACGGCCACCCGCACGGAACCCGGAACCGGGCAGGTGATGGGCCGCCTGTAAGGTGCATGAAGCCCGCCATAGGTCTTGGAAAGAGTAAACTGGCGCAGCACGCCATCGCCCGTACCAATGCGCTGATCCTGCGCGGTGATGGGGGCACCAGGCGCAGCGGAGGCATGATCCAGCCTGTCGCGCCAGCGAAAGCCATGCAGCCGCCCGCGTCGTTCCTCGAAGAAAGCCACCACACCGGAAAGCGCCGTCAGGGTCTTCACCCCATATCCGGCATCCCATCGCCGGCGGGAATCCGCCATGCGGGTATTGCGTTCCTCTCGCCCGGTGGCTGTCGTTACCACCTGCGTCACCCGCTCCGGGCCTCCGGCCGCTCCCAACGCAATATCGAGGGGGAATAACACATCATGAAAAGCAGACATCAGATCTCGCACCCCTTTCCAGAAGCATAAAAGATGAAACCGGCTTGACACTCTCGCCACACACGCATTTACTTGCCTGTTTACTGAGAGGGCAAAAAGAGCATAACCAAGGCATCTAAAAGCAGGGCGAAGCTGAAGGCGCCTCACACCGCCGGGAAAGCGGAAAAGAAAGGTGGAAAAAAGCAAGCTACAACAGATGTGTCCGCACAAATGGCTCCCTTGCTGAAGGCTGAATCCACCCCTACGGAACGGCCCAAGGCCGCCAGTGCCAAGGCGAAGCTGATCGCCAGTCTTGTGCCCCAGCCCTGTGCCTTGAAACAGGAAAAGGCGCACAAAGCAGCCGAAACCCAGATAAAAGCTGAAAAGAAATCCAAGAAAACAAAGCAACCGAAGGCGCTTTCCAAAAAGAAAAAGCACAAAACCTCATCAGTCTGACGTGCAGCTCCGCCAGCCCTGATGCCCCTGCTCAGCCATTGCGCTGCGCCCGCGCCACGGCACGGGCCACAAGCCCGGAGAGATAGGCATCCGACCGGCGAAAGGCCGAAAAATCCGGCGTGCTCACATTCACTGTCACGGAAGGCCCGCCACCACCGGCCATGCGCACGCCGAGGCTGCCATCACTGGCCCTCTCCAGCGGCATGATGGCTTCCGCGCCCTTCTCCCCCATCAGGCCAAAGCTCGCGCCACCGCCCCCAAGCGGAAAATAGCTGGGCGCGGCGACAACGCCGCCCTTGGCGAAGGGGCGCACACGCCCTTCATCCACCACCCCACCTTTAGCGAATGCCAGCCCGCCCGAAAGGCCGGAAAACATGGAGGATATTCCGCTTTCCAGCGGTTTCAGCGCCGCCGTCAGCGCCAAGCTGGAGAGGCGCGTGGCCAGTTGTTCCAACACGCTGGAAAAATCCCTGCCCTGCACCACCAGCCCGGTGAAGGCCGTGGACAAGGCCCGCGCCATACCTCGGGTGGAGACCTCCACCTCATCCAGTGCGGAGAGAGCCTGCCGTGTATCCACCTCAATGGCAATATCCACGCTTTCGCTCATGCCCCATGCTCCTGTGTCCTGATGTCATCGGGAAAGCGCGCCATCAGCACGCCCAGTTCATCGCGTGTCATGTGACGGCTCAAATGGCGAGACAGGCCCGCCTCGCCGGAAACCGCACCGGAAATTGCCTCAAGAGCCAGCGCCAGCTCACGGGGCGTCATGCGCCAGAACTGTTCTGGAGGCAGCCGCAACAGGCCCAGCCCCGCCCCCATGGCCGCCGCCCATGGAAAAGCCCATGGCGCGTGGTGCGGAGGCGTATCCTCTTGCGAGGCATGGAAAGTCGGGGCAGGTTTCATGCCTGTTGCGGCCCGGAAGGGCGCATGGGAGAGCTCTGCGGTGCGCCCGGAAGGTCTCCCGCTTCCGCTTCAGTCCCGAAGGTTGCGGTCAGCAGGCTGGAGACGATGCGCGCAAAGCCAGCCGCCCCGCCCTCAGCGCGCATCTGCGCCACCTCATCCAGCGTCACATTTTCCCCGGCTCCACGCAGGCCGGCATGCAGAATGCGCACGGCATCACGCGCCGCAAGGCGGCCCTGCCCGAAACGCTCGGCCAGCGCCATCAAATCCTGCACGCCGAAGGCCTCTTCCAGTTCAGCCAACGCGCCAAGCGTCAGCACCAAAGTGCGCGGTCGGCCATCCAGAACCGCGCCAATTTCACCCCGTCTGGCATTGGGCATGGGCCCCTCCCTCACAGCGCGGCAAAGGTGAGGGCCCCGGCGCTTTCCAGCGTCAGGTCGAACGTCACCTCGCGATCATGATCTGCGGCGATTTCCAGTGCGGTGATCTGGAACGGGCCACTCACCGCTCCAAAATCGGGGATCACCACTTCGCTCGCCACCAGTGCACCGGCGAAAAAAGCCTGCCGCACCAACGCATCGGATTGCGCATCCTTGAATACGCCGGAGCCGGAAATACTGGCGCGTCTCACCCCTGCCCCCTCCAGCAACTCACGCCAGCGCCCGGCGGAATCCGCATGGGTCACATCCACACTCTGGGCATTGAAGGCCAAAGTGCGCGAGCGCAGGCCCGCGACCGTCACCATACCCGCCCCGGAATCCATCTTCAGCAGCAGGTCGCTGCCCTTCTGCGCGCTCATTCAACTCTCCATTTTTGAATGGTCTGAACCCTCACGCAGGCTCCGTCACGGCCCGGAACCGCACCAGCGCATGGAAGGTGCGGCCATCCTTCTCGCGCACCACTTCAGCGCTGGTGGCGCGCAGATTGGCCAGGTGATGGCCCGCAACGGCCAGCGGCGCATCATGCAGCGCCTGCTGCACCAGCGCGGCGAGCGCGAAAGCCTCCGCCCGCCCGCCACTGCGCGAGAAAACATGCAGCGTCAGCGCCTGTTCCGTGCCGGCCTCGGTTGCGGTGGACCAGTCACTCACCACTGCCTCACCCAGCGCCACATAGGGAAAAGGCGCATCCTTCGGCGGCACATCGAAGATGCGCGGCTCTCCCAATTGCGCCATCAGGGCTGCATCTGCCGAAAGGGCGGCATGAATGGCCGCCCGCAAACCAAGCGCCGGACTTGTAAAAGGCAATGTCATGCGCGTCCTCCGGCCTGTCGCTGAATATCCAGCCGGATACGATCGAGCACCGCATCGCCCGGTGTCTCCGCATTGCCGCGGATGCGGGCCAGCACCGCGTCATCCTCCACTCGCACGACCAGGCGTTCGGGGGAGCCCTGCAACCGGGGCTCCACACCTGTTTCCGCCGCGATCTCCCGCGCCAGTTTCCGTGCCAACCTGTCGCCGGCCTGCTGCCGGGCTGAAGGCAGGACACGCGCGGCGATGCGCTGCGCCAGACCCGACACGGCCGGAGATGAAATATCCACCTTCATGTCTGTTCCTCCCGGCATTGACAGCGGCTGAAGCGCCCCCAGCCATCCGCACTGCTCACGGCCTCGACATGGAACAGCCGCGCCCCCCAGAGCAGCCTGTCACCGGGGGTGATGGCGGTGGGTCCACGCACGGTGATGCGCACCAGATGCCGCGCCTTCGGGCGCTCTTCAGCAATTGCGAAATCAGCTGAAACCGCCTCCACCCGTCCCCAGATGCGATCCACGGTGATGAAATGGCGTGCATTGCCACCCGCGCCATCTGGCACATCCACGCTGGTCTGATGGGTCAGACGATGACGCAATGTGCCCAGCGGGATGATCTGCGCACTCACAACCGCACCAGACGGTAGGGTGCCAGCAGTGCCAGCACCGCCTCCGGCAGGCGTGTAGCATCACCCGCCCCTTCGCGATGCTCATGAAAATGCGCCACCAGAAGGCGCACCGCCTGCACCAGCTCAGCCGGAATATCCGCCACCTGCGTGCCATAACCGGCTTCATAGCTGATGCTGATGCCACCCTTGCCAACCGGCTGGGGCACCTGCGCCAGATCCACATGGATCAGCGCGCCTTCTCCCGGTCGCAACGCCCCTTCCGGTAGCTCCAGCACAGTGCCATCCGCTCTGCGCACCGAGGCCGAAATGATGCGTCGCACTGGCCCAAGCGGCGCGATGATGAGATGGCTCAAAGGCCAGGCATCCCGCACGAAGCGCCAGCTCTGCACCATCAGGGCCCGGCCGGTCTGGCTTTCCACCCAGCTTCGGGCGGTGGTGATGAGAGCATCCACCAATACATCTTCATCATCATGATCGAGACGCAAAAAATCCTTGGCCTCGGCGCGCGTCAGCGGCTCGGCGGCCGGGCCGACGAGAAGTTCTGCCATGAGAATGGCTCCCCTTATGTGTGAAAATCTGCTCGCGACATCCGGTGCGATACCGCTCAAATGCCGGGCTTCCCCTGTAGCCAGCTTCAGATCAGCCGGAGTTTCCGGGGCCGGCCCAAAAAACGAGAACACATTGAGACATCGCATTGACGGGCCACCGTCATGACGGCACAAGCATGGGTATGAAGCTCGCGCGCACCCTGCTTTCCGCCGCTCTGGCGCTGTCTGCCGGCTTGGCCCTCGCCAAGCCGGCCTATGCCATCATGGGCGGCGAGCCAGCCTCGACAAAGGTCGCGGCGCAAACAGCTCTTGTCGTCTCCACCCGCGGCGCATCCTGTTCAGGTGCGGTGCTGGCGCATGATCTGGTGCTGACAGCGGCCCATTGCGTCGCTCCGGCGGGCGATTATGCTGTGGCGCTGGTGGATGAAGCCCCACCGCGCCTGTTGCCGGCGGCGCGCATCATTGTGCATCCGCGCTTCAATTCCGGCCAATTCAAGAGTCGCAGGCCCACGCCCGATCTGGCGCTCATCAAGCTGGCCGGCCCCCTGCCGGCGCGCTTCACCCCCGTGCGCCTTTCCAGCGCCGGCATTCCGCCGAAGGGCTCCACCCTGCTGCTGGCCGGTTATGGCATGGTGCGCGATGGCGCGGAAAGCAGCGCCGGCACGCTGCGCATGGCCTCCCTGCCCTCCATCGGCACCACCGGCGGTTTCATGGTGCGCCTCTCGCGCGGCAGCAAGGGCGGCGCAGGGGCCTGCACCGGCGATTCCGGTGGCCCATCTTTCCAGAATGGTGCTCTGGCCGGCATCACGAGCTGGGCCACCGCCCCACACGGGCGGCGCGGCTGCGGCGGAGTTACGGGCGTCACCCTCGTTTCCCTCAACCGGGACTGGATCAACCAGACAGCGCAAACTCTGGGCAGCCCGCTGGAGTAACCCCCATGGCAACTGGTGTTTTCCCTCTTTTTCAATGGATACGCCGGCCTGCCATCGCTTCTGCTTTCGCTGGGCTGCTTGGGCTTACCACCTCTTTTTCCTGCCCTGTCTTTGCCACCTCTTTTTCCGGCCCTGCCATGGCGCAGCAGGCCCCGGCACAGGCCGAAAAGCCCGAAAACTTTGACCATGCCATTTGCCGGCTGATTGATGATGCCGCCGCCAGCAATGGCTTGCCCAACGCCTTTCTTACCCGGCTCATCTGGCGCGAAAGTTCCTTCCGCCCGCATGTGGTCAGCCATGCCGGGGCGCAGGGCATCGCCCAGTTCATGCCGGCCACGGCAAAGGCGCGCGGACTGGAAAACCCGTTTGACCCAGCCACCGCCATTCCCGCTTCAGCCGCCCTGTTGGCCGATCATATGCGCCAATTCGGCAATCTGGGCCTTGCAGCGGCCGCCTATAATGCCGGGCCAGGGCGTGTATCCGGCTTTCTGGCCGGCGGCGGTCTGCCAATGGAAACGCGCAATTATGTGCGTTTCATCACCGGCCGCAGCGCCGAACAATGGGCAGAGCTGAAACAGGGCGCACGCATCAGCCTGGCCACGGACGAGGAAAGCGGCGTCAAGCCGTCGCTTCCAAAAGACAGTTCGCCCACAAAGACCCCGGAAGAGGCCCCGGAAACGCCCGAAGAGGCGGACCCGTCAGGCGTGACCCTGTTTCCACCCGAGCCCTGCCTCACCACTCTGGCCAGCCTGCGCAAGGGCATGCCTGCACCGGAAGGTGAGGTGAACCCGCTTTTTGCGCCATGGGGCGTGCAGATCTCCGGCAATTTCAACCGCGCCACGGCGCTGGCCTCATTCCGGCGCACCGCCGCGCGCCATCGCAATGTGATGGGAGAGCTGACCCCGGTCATCGTCGCCACTCGGATGGGCGGACGCGGACGACGGGTTTTCTATCGCGTGCGCCTGCCTGCCGAAACGCGGCGCGAGGCCAATGCCCTGTGCAACCGCCTTCGCAAAGCTGGCGGAGCCTGCATCGTGCTCCCCAACTAATCCAGATTTCCGGGCGGCGACAGGCTTTCCCCGCCGCCGCCCGAAAAATCACGCCGCGCTGAATTTCATCAGCTTGGCGGCGTCGAAATCCTGCACCCCGCCACCCACGCGCCTGGTGGTGTAGAACAGCACATAGGGCTTGGCGGAGAAGGGATCGCGCAGCACATTCACCCCGGCCCGGTCCACCACCATGTAGAAACGGCGCATGTCACCAAAGGCGATGGCGCAACTATCGGCCGCCATATCCGGCATGTCCTCGCATTCCACGAGGGGGAAGCCCATCAGGCTGGCACCCTGCCCGGCCACTGCCGGTGGAGCCCACAGATAATTTCCATTCTCATCCTTGAGCTTGCGGGTGGCGGACTGGGTGCGCCGGTTCATCAGGAAGGTGGCATTATGCCGGTAACCGGCCTTCAGCGCATAAACCAGTTCCAGCAACGCATCGCCCGGATCGGTCGTGGCGAAATCACCCGCCGCCCCGCTTGCCACATGGCCCAGCTTGCCCCAGTTCCATTCCCCCTCGGCCACCGTATCATGGGTCAGGAAACCACGCGGGCAGGCCACGCCATCCCCATTCACAAAGGCCGCGCTCTCCTGTGCAGCGAAGGCGACATCCACTTCCTCGGCCAGCCACTCCTCCACATTCACCTGGGCATCATCCAACAGAGCCTGTGTGGCGGCAGGCTGGGCGTAAAGCTCCATGGCCGGGAAGTTCAGTTCGGCCAGAACCGGCGCTGTGGTCTGCGGACGCGCCGCCGTTTCTGCGGCCCAGCCAGCCACCGGGCCGGAGGTCATGAAGGGCTTGCGCAGCATGCCGGCGGAAATGGTGCGCACCGTCGCCAGCGCCCGAATGGGCGAGAGCGCCGCAAGCCGGCGGCCAATTTCCGCCTCGGCCTCATAGGGTACCAGAAACCCGCCATCGGCCCCCGTGCCCGCAGCCAGCGCCTTGCCCTCCAGAGCCTTGAGGCCACCTGCCTCGCCATGGCGCACATAAGCATCAAAAGCCGCGCCATGCTCCCTGCTGGCCAGCGCCTGCACCACGCTGCGCGGACCTTCCAGCGCCGGACGACGCGCCTTGGTGGCCAGCACATCCAGCTTCGCCTGTTGGGCATCCAGCGCAGCATCAATCCGGGAGAGCTTCTCCTGTGTCAGCACATCGGTGCTGCGCCGCTCCATCTCGGCCAGACGCGTCTCATTCGTGGCTTTGTAAGCCTCGAAGGTGGAAAGAAAATCCGCCATGGCGGCGTGGGTTTCCCGGAGGTCCCCGTTCGGCATATCAGCCATGGCCACCTTGGTTTCAGGCGCGCGCATCATGTTCGACATGTGATCCATCCATATGTGAAAGAGAAACATCAGGGCCGCAGCCCCAAAACAGGTGCGGACAGCTCAGGGCTGCCCCGTCATGGAGGCCCTCAACCGCGCCGTGGCGCCGGCCAGAGCGAGGACCGGCGAAAGCCCGGCAGCGGGCCGCGCGATGCGGGCCCCCGGCTGCATGGGGAAGGTGACGATGGAAATTTCCCAAAGCTCGATACGCTCCAGCCGGCGCACGCGGCTGCGCGGGTCCGTGCGGGCCTTCACAGCCTTGAAGCCGATGGAAAGCCCATCCAGCGCCCCCTCTTCCACCAGCGCCGCGCATTCGCGGGCACGGGCCACACGGGGCGAGAGCAGGCCACGCACATGCAGGCCCTGCGCATCCTCCAGCAAATGGGTCCACACCCCGATGGGCTGGGCCGGATCATGCTGGTAGAGCATCCGCACCCCACCCGCGCCCATCTGCGCCACACTGTCGGCGAAGGCCCCCGGCATCACCATGTCGCGCCCCAGATCGGTGACGCCGAACAGGCAGGCATAGCCTTCCACCACAAAGCCTTCGTTCTCATGGCCCCGCGCTGGCGTGGAAGAGGCGACGAGCCGATCCCGGAAAGGTGAGCCCGTCATGCCGTGCCTCCCTTTCCGCTCCGGGATCTGGCCGCCACAGACGCATCGGCATTTCGCGTCAGCACGGCCTTACGCCGACGTCCCCGTTCCAGCCTCTCCAGCGTCGCGACGAAATCCCGGAAGACATGACCGGCCGCAGTTGTGCGCGACGCAGCCCTTGAACCGGCCGGCCGGGATGAGGCAGCCCTAGCCGCCTTGACCGAACCCGCACCGGGCCGGCCAGCGCCGCCCAACGCACGAATGCGCGGCATCGACGCCTTCTGAAAAGGAGCACGCATGAAAGCTCTCCACAGATTGAAAAAGAAAAGCCGGGCCAACAGCCCGGCACACTGATGCAGGCGGCAGCCTGTGTCGGCCTGCCCGTCCATGGTGTGGCGGAACACGATATTGCGCGGCCACATCCCACCAGCCTGCGCGCGGGCTTAATCTTGCCTTATGAGAGCGATAGCTGATGCACGCTCACACGCCCCACTTGAGGAAACAGCCATGATCCAGCTCCGCTCCGGCCTCGCCGGCCTTGCATGCCTCGCCGCGTTCACATCAGCTCCGGTCATGGCTCTGGCAGCGGAAAATCAACCGCCCATGGTGGGGCTCGCCAATCCGGCCTCTCAATATTGCGCCAGCCTGGGCGGCAAGCTGGAAATGCGCACCACACCCGAAGGCCAGGTGGGCTATTGCCACCTGCCGGATGGCCGCATTGAAGAAGAATGGGCGCTGTTCCGCGCCAACCATCCCCAGCCCGGCGATCAGGACACCCCACAGCATAAGCCTGCGGACAATGCAGACATGCCCAAGTGATCCTTCCTCACTGAGCTGGCTGCTACGCCTCATCTTCGAAATGGGCGTTGAAACGCGCCAGTTCGCGGATGAAAGCATCCATGCGCGCGCTGGCCTGTGTCAGCGCGTTCAGCGCCCGCCAGCAGGTTGCCGAGGCCAGAAGCGCCCACAGCAGCAGCGCCACATGGGCCAGATCCCCCCGCTCCGCAAAGGTGCGGATGAGACTATCCATCCCTATCTCCCATATTTAACAGCCTGCGGGTTGGCGCGATGACAGGCTGGCCCTATGATGGCTGAAGCATCATCTTTCCGGGCCGCAGGTCCGGTCGCCAGCTGCGTATTGCCGCATCGCCAGCTTTTCTCGGATGCCTCCCTGCCAGAGCCCTGTTTCCGCGAGGTGAGCTGATGTCAAACGCCGGAGCGAGACCTGTTCGTGACATTCTGCGCCGCCCCGGCATGATGCGCCGCCTCCTGCTGCGTTTTCTGCTGGGCGTCGTGCTCTGGGGCCTGCCTTTCGGTCTGGCCCTGGCCTTTATTGCCGGAGTGGGCGAAAACCCATGGCGCACGGTGGCCGTGAGCGTTTTCATCTATGGCGGCACCATGTCCGCCTTCACCTCTGTGCTGGAGATCTGGAAGCTGCGTGAGGCTGAAAGCACCGGCACGCGTACAGCCCCTCACGCGCCATAACCCACGGCCTCCCGCTTTTCCTCATCGCTCAGAAAATCTGCTGCACCCACGCGCGCCCACAAGTCCGAGCGTTCACTGGAGAGCGCCTCCACCTGATCGAGGTCCGGCACCAGCCGCAGCCCCTCACCCCAGGCGGGCCCCAGCCAACAGGAGAGCCCTTCCGCCACGCGCTTCACCAGCGGTAGAACGCTCTGCCGCCACAAGGCGCGGTTGGCCTCGGCATAGTTGGAATAGGTGTTGTCGCCGGGAATGCCCAGCAACAACGGCGGCACCCCCACCGCCAGCGCAATCTCGCGCGCCGCACCATTGCGGGCAGCCTCGAAATCCATATCACGCGGCGACATGGAGAGCGGACGCCAATCCAGCCCGCCCTCCAGCAACAGCGGGCGGCCGGCATTGGTCGCACCCTGAAAGGAAGATTCAAGCTCATCCTTCAGGCGCTCGAACTGTTCATCGCTCAGCACACCAGCCCCGCCATAGACCAACGCGCCGGATGGCCGGGCGGCATTATCAATCAGCGCCTTGTTCCAGGCGGTGGCGGAATTGTGCAGGTCCAGCGCCTGCGCGGCGGCTTCCAGTGGCGCGAAGCCATAATGGTCATCCAGCGGATTGAAGGCCGTCAGATGGAGAATAGGCGGCACATCCACCCCCTCCACCATGCTGGCCTGTGCAATGCGCTGGGTTCTCCCGCCAAGCGTATAGTCAAAAGCCTCCGGCCAGCCATCCGGCCCCGGCACCACGCGCATCCTGTCCGGCCGCAGCACATGCAACTCGCGCAGGCGGCCATCAACAGCCACCCCTTCCACATAGGCATTGCCCGAAACCAGAAGATAGCTCACCACCGCTTCCATCAGCGATGTGCCGGTGAGGCGTGGATTGGGCCGGGCGAGCAGATCAAGAAGCGGATGCTCATCCAGCTCACGCGCACCCTCCATCAGCACCAGCGGCACCGAGGCTGCCGCCTCGCCGATCAGCCGCACGGCGCGATAAGCGATGGCGTTGCGGGCGAAACCCTCCCGCGCAAGGCTGGCATAATCACGCCCGCTCCAGCGCGCACGCCCGGCCCCCAGCAGCGCCACCAGCGCCGCCGTGCGGCTGGCCTTGACCTCCTGTGGGCCTGAACGAGCCGGGCGATGCCGCCAGGTTCCAAACAGAGAAGAGAGCATCCGCACCCCCGAAAAAAGAAAAAGCCGCACGGCTGAAACCGGCGGCGATATAGATGAACAAGAAGAAATGACGGATACCGGCAAGCACATGGCAGGGTCCAAGCACATGCCAGGGCCCAGACACATGCCAGGGCCCAGACACATGGCAAGGCCCCAAGGATTGGGCGCACGCACGGGCATCAATTTGGCAAACAGCACACAATCGGATTATTGGTAAAGAATGCGAACCTTCGCTCTGTAATGAGGCGCTATCCGCTCTCTTAAGTACAGAGGGTGCGGGGGCTTGGGATAGCCAAGACCCCCGCTCGCATATCCCGCTTTCATATCTTCACCTTTCAAAGCCCACGCACACGCGGCGGCGGTGCCTGCGGCTTGAGAGCCAGTGCCGTCAGCGCCCAAACCAGCGCATCCAGCCTGTCGGGCGAACGACCGGATGACAGCCCCTCCGGTCCGAAATCACACAATTCGTCTTCCAGAGTCGGGAAGGCCCCGCAATGGTGAACCCGGCCTTGCTCATAAAGCGCGGCCACTGGCTCGGCGCGCACATATTTGCCGCGCGTGGCCCGCACCTGCTCCACGGCGACAGTCGGGTCCACCTCGCCGATCACAGCTTGGACCATCTCCCCGCCCTGATTGACCTCGGCCACGATGAGATCCGCCTCGAAACGCCGATAGAGCGCCACGACCCGCGCCGCCCACTGGGCCGGGCGCAGGCCGCTGGCGCTGTCATCAGCCAGCACATGCAGCCCGCCGGTGGCGTCCATGCCGGCGCAGACAATACCGCAGGCATCCGCCCCGGCACGGGAAGAGGCTGGCGGGTCCACCGCCACCACAATGCGTTGCAGGGGCGGTGCTTTCTGTGTGCGCGCCGCCTCCAGCGCCGGGCGGGTCCAGAGCGCATCGGGCCGGTCTTCGATCAGTTCGCCATCCAGCTCCTGCCGGCCCAGCCGGGTGCCGCCATAACGCTTGAGCACATGGGTCAGAAATCCGGGCGCGAGATGCAGCGCATTATCGGCAGTCGTCGCCCGTGTCACCGCTGTGTGCGGGTCCGCCAGCAGGCGACGCAGAAGCGCGGAGGGGCGCGGCGTCGTCGTCACCATCTGGCGTGGTTGTTCTCCCAGCCGAAGGCCGAATTGCAGCATGTCGAACGTATCTTCCGCACGTTTCCATTTGGCCAGCTCATCCAGCCAGGCGGCAGCGAATTGCGGCCCACGCAGACTTTCCGGGTCTTCGGCGGAAAAGCCCTGCGCCACCGCGCCGTTCGGCCATTCCAGCCGGCGGCGCGTCGGTTCCCATTTCGGCCGCTCGCCCGGTGGATGAACGGCCAGAATGCCAGAGACCCCTTCCACCATCACTTCGCGCAGATCGGCCATGGTTTCGGCCACCAGTGCAATGCGCCCCACCGGGCGATGCGCGAAGGGCGCCTGCCCCAGCGCCAGCCCGCGCACCCATTCGGCTCCGGCGCGGGTCTTTCCAGCCCCGCGCCCACCCAGAACCAGCCATATATTCCAAGGCCCGCCACCCTGCGCCGCAGAGGGGGGCAACTGATCCGGCCGCGCCCAGAGCGCCCAATCCGCCAGCAGATGCTGCGCTTCCGCCTCATTCAGGCTCGACAGCAACTGGCGGATCGTCTGCGGCTTGCAACTGCTCAAGGCGACGCGCAAGCTCGCTGCGGAAGTCTTCGAGATTGCGCGTGCCATCCGGCTCCCCATCTTGCTGTGTATCGGGCTTGGCACTCCGGCTGCGGCCAGCTTCATCTTCCGCCGCCGCAAGCTCACGCAAGGTGCGGGCAATCAGCGCCAGCGCCCTTGCATCCTTCTCGCTGTCAGCGGCGGTGCGGGGCGACAGCTCAGCATCCCCATGGGCAACCTGCATACGCCCCTCAATTTCCGCCACCTGCCGCTCCGCCGTGCGCCACAACCGGGCCAGAAGCCTCTGGCGGGGCTGGCGTCTCGGTTGCGGCGGGCGAGGAACGGAGCGAGGGGCCAAAACCAACCCAGCCTCCCCCAAAGCGGCTTGTGGTGCCGGGCTGCGCCGGGAAGAGCCGGCCTGTTTCCGCCTCGCAGGAAGCGCCCGACGCGGCATCCGTCGCCGGGCCGGCCTCAGGCTCACCACACCTTCAGGGCTCACATCCCGATCCGCCCAGTAATAGATGGCGTGGCGGGAGAGCCCCGTCTGGCGGGCGATCTCCACCAGCGGCACGCCACTTTCATAAAGCTGACGCGCCTGCTTTCGGCGCTCCATTTCAGCCTTGTCCGATAGCTCGGGACACGCAGCAGCAGGCCGCGCGCCAGCATGAGGAGCAGCGATTTTCGACATGGCATATCCAGAAAAGAAAGGGAAAAATCCGATCAGGCTGGCAGCGTGCCATTCTTGACGACACCGCCGGATGATGGATCTGCACATGCACGAGACAGCAGATACAGAACAGCAGGCACACGGCCCCTGCCGCAGACCTGTTTCACCACGGCAACCCCACCGCCAGCCCCGAATGTTTTGAAAAGCAAAACAGCGGCCCGCGCCTCTCCGCGGCGGGCACAACTGTGGAACATGGCAAAACTCTAGCCTGGTAGCGTTACGCTGTCAATGACTATTTTCCTATCTAGGGAAAATTTCCTATATCGTCGCGACCTCATCCTGCGCCTCTTCCAGATAAACGCAGTTTCTGCCGGCCAGTTTCGCCGCATACAAAGCCTTGTCCGCCCGGCCATAAATGGAGTTGAACGTATCGCCCGGCCGCACCTGCGCCACGCCGGCGGAGAAGCTGTAGGAAAAATCCGGCTTGTCGGCCAGCGGGCGGGAATCGCGCACCAGAGTCAACATACGGTTCACGATTCTGGCGGCGTCCTCCAGCATGGTATCCGGCAAAACCAGAACGAATTCCTCGCCACCCACCCGGCCGAAGCAATCGGAGCGACGTACCCGGCCATTAATGCGGGCCGAGAAATCCCTCAAAATGGTATCTCCGGCCTGATGCCCGTAACAATCATTGATATATTTGAAATTATCGAGGTCCAGCACGCACACACAGCCGGTGGTGTCCGCGCCCAGCCCCATACCCTTGCGGGCCAGCATGTCATCAACGCGGGCGGTGACGAAACGGCGGTTGGCCACGCCCGTCAGGTCATCCGTATGGGCGGCGCGAATGGCCTGATCGCGCGCCACCCGCACGGCGCGTGCATCCTGCCGCATATGTGAAACATCACACAGCGTGCACATCAGCCAGCCCCCTGCGGCCACGCTTTCAGTCAATTGCATCCACCGGCCATCATGCAGCTTCAACTCAAAAGAGCGCTCCGGCACCTTGCCCCGACGGGAACTGGATGAGGTCAGCCAGCCCTCAAAATCCCGCGTTGGAATGACAGGCCCTGTTTTCCGCAGGAAATTCCGATGCATCAGATCCGCCCAGAGCGGCTCTTCGCCGGCCTCTACCCCATAGGCCGCACGATAAGCCGCATTGGCATAGCGCAGCCTGTCTCCCGGATCATAAGCAGCCATCAGCACCGGGCTGGCATCCAGAAGCAGATGCAGATGTTCGGCGATATCATCCATGACGTATCCGGCACATGAGAAACCATCGGCGAAGGCCAGAGGCGCTGCGCGAATCCTTCCTCTATATACAAGCACATAGGTGTATTTTGGGCGAACGCATCGCAAGAAAGACACAAGAAGAGGATCTGCCCTGCTCAGGACGCGCTTGAAATCTGCCGGCGCAGGCGTCACAACCACCGACTTTTGGAGAGCAAGATGCGCGCGTGCGGGCTGGACTTCGGCACCTCAAACACAACATTGGGGCTCAACACACCCGACGGCCCGCGCCTGTGCCTGTTGGAAGGCACGCATGAAACCGTGCCCAGCGCTATCTTTTTCGAGGCTGATGGCTCCGAGCAGATCGGCCGTGCCGCCATTTCCGCCTATGTGGATGGCGTTGGCGGCCGCCTGATGCGGGCGCTGAAATCCGTTCTCGGCAGCGCCCTTCTGGATGAGGTGACCCTGGTGGGCCGCCAGCGCGCGCCCTTCCGCAAGGTGATTGCCCATTTCATCGCCGAGGTGAAGGCCCGCGCCGAGCAGCAGGCGGATGCGGAAATCACCGCCGTGGTGCATGGTCGCCCGGTGCATTTCGTGGATGGCGACCCGGAGGGCGACAAGGCCGCCGAGAATGCCTTGCGCGAGATCGGCCACTCCATCGGCTTTCGCGATATTCTCTTCCAGTATGAGCCCATCGCCGCCGCGATGGATTATGAGCAGCAGATCAGCCATGAGGAAATTGCGCTGATCGCCGATATTGGTGGCGGCACGTCGGATTTCTCGCTCGTGCGTATCAGCCCCGAGCGACGCCATGCGGCAGACCGCGCCGGGGATATTCTGGCCAATGATGGCGTGCGCATTGGCGGCACCGATTTTGACCGGGTTCTGAGCCTGGCCACCCTCATGCCCCTGCTGGGCTATGGCACCGCCATGAAGCGCGCCGGCCTGAATGTGCCCTCCGGCTATTATCATGATCTGGCGAGCTGGCATTCCATCAACCGCATCTATGATCCCAAGGTGATGCGAGAGCTGCGCGAGGTGCGGCGCGAGGCGCAGGCCCCCGAACGGCTGGAACGTCTGATGCAGGTGATCGAGGAGCGCCGCGGCCATGCCCTGGCCGGCGATGTGGAAGCCGCCAAGATCGCCCTTGCCGCCGCGCCGGAAACGCAAATCCCCCTGGGCTGGATGGAACCCGACCTGACCCTTGGCCTGAACCGCGCCGAGATGGCCGAGGTCACCGCCCTTCTGGCCGAGCGCATTGCCGGGCGCATTGACAGCCTGCTGCAACAGGCCGGCCTGAAGCGCGAGCATGTGGATGCTCTCTTCCTCACCGGCGGCTCCACGCGGCTGGCCCATGTGCGCCATGCCATTGTGAGCACGCTGGGCGAGGCCCGCGTGGTGGAAGGTGATACTTTCGGCTCGGTCGGCGTCGGCCTCACCATTGATGCGCGCCGCCATTTCGGCTGAGACGGCTGGCTCCACAAGCAGGGACTGAAACAAGAAAGGCGCAGCCACTGGCCGCGCCTTTTTACCTGTTCGCAACAGCCTTCAGGCTGTCGCCCCCTCCTGCAACAGCTTCCAGGTGATGGAATCCAGCAGCGCCTCGAACGAGGCATCAATGATGTTGGCCGAGACACCCACCGTGGTCCAGCGCTGGCCGGTTTCGTCGGCGCATTCCACCAGAACGCGCGTCACCGCCTCGGTGCCGCCATTCAGCACCCGCACCCGGTAATCCGTAAGCCGCAGGCCGGAAATCAGGGGCTGATATTTGCCCAGATCCTTGCGCAACGCCACATCCAGCGCATTCACCGGCCCATTGCCCTCGGCAGCGGAGATGAAGGTCTGCCCTTCCACCTCGACCTTCACGATGGCCTCGGCCACGGTGATAAGCTCGCCCCTGGCATTGTAGCGACGCTCCACATTCACGCTGAAGCGTTCCACATTGAAATAGTCCGGCACTTCGCCCAGCGCCCGGCGAGCCAGCAGCGCGAAGGAGGCATCCGCCGCCTCATAACTGTAGCCCAGCGCCTCGCGCTGCTTCACATCCTCCAGCAGACGGGAGAGGCGCGGATCATTCTTGTCCATCTCCACGCCCAGCCGCTCCAGCTCGGCCAGCACATTGGATTTTCCAGCCTGATCGGACACCAGAAGCTTGCGCCGGTTGCCCACTGCTTCCGGCGGCACATGCTCATAGGTGCTTGGGTCTTTCAGGATGGCCGAGGCATGAATGCCGGCCTTGGTGGCGAAGGCGCTGTCGCCCACATAAGGAGCATGGCGATCAGGCGCGCGGTTCAGCATCTCATCCAGCGCGCGTGAGACATGCACCAGCTCTCCCAGCCCCTGCTGCGAAACGCCGATATCGAAACGCGCGGCATAATCCTGCTTCAGCAGCAAGGTGGGGATGATGGAGCACAAATTGGCATTGCCGCAGCGTTCACCCAGACCGTTCAGCGTGCCCTGAATCTGCCGCGCGCCAGCCCGCACCGCCGCCAGAGAGTTGGCCACGGCCTGCTCGGTATCATTATGGGCATGAATACCCAGATTGTCGCCCGGCACCACACGGGCCACATCGCGCACAATCTCTTCCACCTCATGCGGCAGGGTACCGCCATTGGTGTCGCACAGCACCACCCAGCGCGCGCCGGCCTCATGGGCCGCCTTCACGCAGGCGAGCGCATATTCCCGGTTTTCCTTGTAGCCATCAAAGAAGTGCTCGCAATCCACCATGGCTTCGCGCCCGGCGTCCACGGCCGCCTTCACGCTGTCGCGGATGCAATCGAGGTTCTCCTCCTGCGTGGCCCCCAGCGCCACTTCCACCTGCCAGGCAGAGGATTTGGCCACATAGCAGATAGCGTCGGCCTTCGCCCCGATCAGCGCTGCCACGCCGGGATCATTCGAAGCGGAACGGCCGGGCCGCCGCGTCATGCCGAAGGCGGAGAGGCGCGCGCGCATGGCGGGCGGGGCTTCAAAAAGCTGGGTGTCGGTGGGGTTCGCACCGGGATAGCCGCCCTCCACATAATCCACCCCCAGCTGATCCAGCAGGGTCATCACCTTCTGCTTGTCTGCCAGGGTGAAGGCCACCCCATTGGTCTGCGCCCCGTCACGCAGGGTGGTGTCATATAGAAACAGGCGTTCTTTCACAGCCATCTTACAGCCTTCCCGCCTCATCGCATGCGCCGGTCTCCCGGCCCTCGCCGGGCAGGCAGCCTTCAGGCCACCCCGCCCGCTGCGACACAGGCCCTTAACATCCATATGCGGCCAGGCCGCATGATCTTTTCATGACCCTGGCGCGGTCGGAGGCCCTCGGAACCTCAGTGCAATCGCGTCTGTTCTTCAGAAGGCTGCTCCAGCGCCTTCTTCATGCTGGTATTGGCCAGCCAGACATCCCCGCGTGAAACCGAATTGCGTTGCTGGGGCACATAGCCGCGCTGCTGGAAGAAGCCGAGCGCGCTGTCGCTGGCATCCACGCTCATCTGTGTGGTGCCGCGCGCACGGGCCAGCGTTTCCGCCGCCTCGCACAGCGCCGCCCCCACACCGGAGCCCGCCGCCTGCGGCGCGACATAGAGCATCTCGATATGCGCATTGTCCTTCACCGCCACGAAGCCGGCTGGCGCGCCATCGCAGGTGGCGATGAGGGTGAGAAGACCCGAGAGCTTCTCACCAAAGGCGGTCTCGTCATCGGCCGCAGCAGACCATGCCTCCTGCTGGTCAAGGTTATAATCCTCGCCCGTGAGTTCGGCGATGGAGGCCCGGAACAGCGCCGCCAGAACCGGCGCATCCGCAGGCAGAAAGGGGCGCAGGGCGATACGCTGCGCCTTGCCATGCGTGCTCATCGCGCCACCTCCCAGCTCGTGGTGCCATCCTTGTTGTCCATCAGCACGATGCCCTGAGCCGCCAGCTCCTCGCGGATCTGGTCGGCGCGCTTGAAATCGCGGGCCTTGCGGGCGGCGAGCCGTTCTTCCACCAGCGCGGAAATCACGCCTTCATCCAGCGCCACGGCCTCACGCGCACGGGCGCGCCAGGCGCTTTCCGTCTCGTCCAGCAGCCCCATGAGATTGGCCGCCCCCTTGAAGCGCCGACGCAACGCCGTGGAGCTTTCCTCATGCTCGGCCACATCCGCCAGATGGTGCAGATGTGCGATAGCGGAGGGGCTGTTGAGATCATCACTCAGCCGCTCGGCGATTTCATGCGCGAAGGGGTTATCCTCTCCGCAATCGGCATCCACGTCGCCAATCACGCGATACCATTTATCCAGCGTGCGGGCGGCAAGGCCCAGCCCCTGCCGGGTCCAGTTGATGGGCTGGCGATAATGGGTGGAGAGCATGGCGAGGCGCAGCACCTCTCCCGGCCATTCTTCCAGAAGCTCCCCGATGGTGACGAAATTGCCGAGCGATTTCGACATTTTCTCGCCTTCCAGCATCAGGAAGCCGTTATGCACCCAGGTTTGCGCCATCATGCCTGAATGGAAAGCGCAGCGGGACTGGGCAATCTCGTTCTCATGGTGCGGAAAGACCAGATCAATGCCACCGCCATGAATATCGAAGGTTTCGCCCAGATGTTTCCAGCTCATGGCCGAGCATTCGATATGCCAGCCCGGCCGCCCCGGCGTGGCGATGCCGCAGGGCGAAGGCCAGCCCGGCACGCCTTCATCGGAAGGCTTCCACAGCACGAAATCCATGGGGTCGCGCTTGTAGGGGGCCACATCCACCCGCGCGCCGGCCACCATCTCATCCAGCGGACGGCGTGAGAGAGCGCCATAATCCGGCATGGAGGGCACATCAAACAGCACATGCTCTTCCGCCACATAGGCATGGCCAGAGGCCACCAGCCGCTCAATGATGGCGTGCATCTCCACGATATGCTCCGTGGCGCGTGGCTCCACACTGGGCCGCAGGCAGTTCAGCGCCGCCGTATCATCCCGGAACCAGCGATAGGTTTCTTCCGTCAGCTCCCGAATACTGATCCCCCGCGCTGCGGCGCGCATATTGATCTTGTCATCGACATCCGTGATGTTACGGACGTATTTGACATGCTCGGCCCCATAGAGGCGTTGCAGCAGGCGAAAGAGCACATCAAACACGATCACCGGGCGGGCATTGCCAATATGGGCGCGGTCATAAATCGTGGGTCCGCACACATACATGCGCACATTGGCCGGATCCAGCGGACGCAGAGGGTCCTTTGATCGTGTCAGTGTATTGTGAAGCCGCAGCTCCATGGATCGCTCCGCTCGCTTGAGGCCGCTTGCCGCGGGCCTGGTCATTTCGTGACGGATACGCCCCTTTCAGGACGATCCGCCCACACACGCCCGCAACCGGAGAGCACGCCCTTCACACGGGAGGGGGCGCGCTCCAGAGAGCAGGCAGGCACACACGCCGCCGGTCCACCGGCCGGGCGCCCAGGTCCTTCAATGTCGAGAGTGCAGCAAAGGACGGCCGCGGCCAGCTTCTGGGGCTAACCGCAAATAATCGGCGCACAAATGCCGAAAGATGAAAAAAGACCGTTCATGACGCGGAACAATGGTTCGCCCGCGCCCGCCCGTCAAGGCTTTTTGGCAGGGCATCCTATCCCATATCGCCCGTCCCGCCGCCTTTTTCCTGCCTTCACTTCAGAAAATCGGCGCAGCGCTGCACCTCACCCGCACCGCCCCAGGGCATGATGGGTACGGTGGAGGTGGAATTCTTCGGGCTACCCTCCACCAGCTTGTCGGAATACACCAGATAGACCAGCACATTCCGCTTGGTGTCACAGCCCCGCACAATCTGCATTCTCTTGAACAGCAGGGAGCGGCTCTGGCGAAACACCACATCGCCCTGGCTGAATTTCTCCTTGAAGCGGATCGGCCCCACCTGACGGCAGGCCAGAGAAACATCGGAGACCTCCTCCGCCACCCCGAACATACCGGAAACACCCCCCTTTTCAGGCAGGGTATAATGACAGGCCACCCCCTCCACCTCAGGATCATCAATGCCATAGACCACCAGCTTGTCATCGGGGGTCAGAAACTTCCACACGGTGGATTTCTTGAAGATCACATCCGGCTCGGCCGCCCGCGCATCTTGAGCACTGGCAGCCACGCCTGCCACGGCACCCGCCAGCGCCAGAAAAAACGCGCCCGCGCGCAGTATGGAAGGGGTGAAAGACATGCCGCTCATCCTCCAGTCAACTTCTCATATGGCCCTGCCTGCGCGGCAGAAAAGCCCCCAGAATGCGCCTCGCCTCCCGGAAAATGCGCATCAGCCCCCCGCTTTTTGCGGACAGGTGCATGATATGATTGACGAAAGCCGCAAAGACATGACACCCCATATCAAAAGCGGCCCGACTTCATCTTGCATGATAGAGAATCGCGCCGCCCCGCCTGGCGGGCTGTAAGGAGTATTCTCATGGAGACCACCCGCCGGCGCTTTCTTGGTGCCACAACAACCGCAATTACCAGCGGCGCCATCGCCAGCAGTGCCATTGCCGCCCCGGCCGTGACAAATGGCCAGCCGGATATTCGCTGGCGCATGACCTCTTCCTTCCCCCGCCAGCTTGATTCCCTGTATGGCGGCGCGCAAATGCTGGCCCGCTATGTCGAGGAAGCCACGGATGGGCACTTCCGCATCCAGACTTTCCCCGCCGGTGAAATCGTGCCCGGCCTGCAAGCTCTCGATGCCGTGTCTTCCGGCGCTGTGGAATGCGCGCAGAGCGCCACCTATTTCTACACGGGCAAAAACCCCGCTCTGGGTTTTGGCACCGGCATTCCCTTCGGCTTCAACACCCGCCAGCAACTCTCCTGGTGGAACTTTGGCGGCGGCGGGGAAATCATCAATGATATTCTCCAGCGCTATAAGGTGCTGGCCATTCCGGCCGGAAATTCCGGCTGCCAGATGGGCGGATTCTTCCGCAAGCCACTGGAAACGGTGGAAGATCTGAAGGGGCTGAAGTTCCGCATTGCCGGGCTGGGCGGCGAGGTTCTCGCCCGCCTCGGCGTGGTGCCGCAGCAAGTGCCGCCCGGCGATGTGTATGCAGCGCTGGAACGCGGCACCATTGATGCCGCCGAGTTTGTCGGCCCCTATGATGATGAGAAGTTCGGCCTCGTGCGGGTCGCGAAATATTATTACTATCCCGGCTGGTGGGAAGGCGGCGCGCTGCTGCATCTCATGGTGAACCAGGACCAGTGGGCCAGCCTTCCGAAAAACTATCAGGCCATTGTGCGTCTGGCCTGCGATGCGGCCAATAACTGGATGCTCTCGCGCTATGATTCGGTAAACCCGCCGGCCCTGCGTCGTCTGGTGCAGCAGGGGGCGGAGTTGCGACCCTTCCCCAGTACCATCATGGAAGCAGCCTACAAGGCAGCCCAATCGCTCTATACAGACCTTGCCGCCCAGAATGAGGATTTCCGCAAGGCGTGGGATTCCATGAAAGCCATTCGCAATGAACAGCTGGTGTGGATGCAGATTGGCGAATACGCCTTTGACAGCTTCAATCTGCGCACGCGAGGCAAATAAAAGCGGGCCACACGCGGACATGGCATTTTTTCGCCCTGCCCGCGCTTCCTGCAACCTCTCGGCTGTGGCAAGAAACACGGACATTCCTTAGTTTCGTCACCATTTCCAGCCGGCGAAACGCTATATATGCAGATGCTGCCGGTCGTTGCGTACCCTTTGAACCGCAGCGCTGGACCCAAGAAGGTTGAGGATGGGATTTTCGCGACGCTTCGCCCCCCGCTCGGGCATTTCTTTCGGCATCCGCCTGGGCGGCATGGCCCGATCGCTTTGCGATACGCTGGCGCAGGGAACCGGTCGCGGATTGGTCATTGCCGGCTTTTCCCTCGCGGGCCTCGCCTTCTCCGCACCCGCCATGGCGCAGGCTGCAAGCTGTGCCCAGCTTGAAGCCTCCCTCGCCTCACTGGATCGTGGAGCAGGCTCATGGGCCGCGCGCCAGTCCAGCATTGCCCGGCAGCGCGCTGAACTGGCGAACCTCACCTCCCGCGCCCGCGCCATGGGGTGCGACAAGCCGCGCGGCTTCCTGATTTTCCAAGGCCCCTCGCGTCCGCCCCAGTGCGACCAGATTGACGATCAGATCTCCCGCCTGCGCTCCTCCATTGCCGGGCAGGAACAGGGCAGCTCCAGCCAGGCCAACCAGCGCAAGGCGCTCATTCTGGCTCTGGCACAAAATAATTGTGGCCAGCAATACACCAATGCCGTGCGCCGCAACGCACCGGCCCAGCCGCAGCGCCCGCGCAATTTCCTGGAAAGCATTTTTGGCACCCCGATGCAGAACGCACCGGAAGAAGCCATGCCTGATGTCGATCTTTCGGCGGTGGATACCTCCCGCAGAAGCGGCGGCTCGCGCACAGTATGCGTGCGCACCTGTGACGGCTTTTTCTTCCCGCTCTCCACCGGCTCCAACCCCAGCCGCTATTTCTCGGAAGAACAGCTGTGTCAACGCCTGTGCCCGGCGGCCGAAACGCATCTCTACACTTATTCCGGCGGCGATATCCGCACCGGCGTCAACATGAATGGCGAGAGCTACATGTCGCTGCCCAATGCCCTGCGTTATCGCAAGGAGCTGGTGCAGGATTGCTCGTGCCGCACCCCCGGCCAGAGCTGGGCGCAGGCTCTGCAAGGCATTGAGGATCAGACCACCCTGCGCAAGGGCGATATTCTGGTGACAGAACAGCAGGCGCGAGAAATGTCGCAGCCCAAGCTCACACCCCAGCAGGCTGAAAAGGCAGAGAAGGAGCAGTTGGATCGCCACGGCTCCATCACCGCCACGGCCAGCGCCCCCCTGGCACCAGCCGCAGAGCAGCCCGGCCAGCGCCCGGTGCGCATTATTCCCCTGCCGCGCTCGCGCAATGCCCAGCAAAAGCCCGAGCCCTTCGGTGAGACGGATCAGACCGATTCCGAAACCACGGATTGAGCCGGGCCGGTATCCCGCGCACAACCAGTACAGCCAAATGACAAACGCCGGGCCCTGCGCCCGGCGTTTTCATATCTGATGCCAGCGCCCCCGTTTCGGGGAAGCGCCTGCGAAGAAGGCGTCCCCAAGGGAAGAAGCCTCAAAGAGAAGCCGTCTCAAAAACAAGAATCCGGCCGCAAGAATGCCCGCTTGGCAGACCTGCCTAGCAGACAGGCCACAGGAAGCTGGAAAACAGGGTTGCCCACACGCCGCGCGGGCTTCACCCAAGGCCGTCATCCATCCACCGGCTGCGGCATGAACCGCCCGTATTCCCTGTCAGCCCGCCTGGCCCTGAAGCCGGGCCAAGACCCGAGCACGGCCCATGACAAGCAGCAGGCGCGCCAGTTCAGGGCCAGCCTCACGGCCTGTCAACGCCAGCCGCAATGGATGAAACAGGGCGCGCCCCTTGCGGCCCGTCCCAGCCTTCACGGCCGTCATCCATGCGCCATAGGTCTCCTCATCCCACGGCTCCGGTGGCAGAAGGGCGGCAGCCTGCGCAAGAAAATCCGCATCTTCCGGTGCAATCACACCCTTCCGCGCAGTCGCGCAGATGGTCCACCATTCCGCGGCATCGGCAAAGGTGGAAAGATTGCCCCGCACCGTCTCCCAGAAGGTCGCACCACCCCCGATCCCCGCCTCAGCCAGCCGCATGTCCACAGCATAAAACGGCAGACCATGAAGCGTGCGTGCCGTGAGGCCAGCCACCTCTTCGGGATCGAACCGGGCCGGCGCACGGGAAATGGTGGAAAGGTCCACCCGCTGCGCCAGTTCATCAAGGCTTTCCACCGGCTGCAATGCCTGTGATGTGCCAACAAGAACAGCCGTTGCAGCCACGGCCAGCGCTTCCTGTCCTTCATCGCGCAGGGCGCGCAGGGAGAGATGGCCAAGACGCTTGGAAAGCCCTTCGCCATTCGGCAGAACCAGCAGATTGTGATGCGCAAAGCGCGGCGCCTGCCCGCCCAGCGCCTCGGCAATCTCGATCTGGACAGCTGTGTTGGTCACATGGTCTTCACCGCGCACCACATCGGTGACACCCATCTCCAGATCATCCACCACGGAGGGCAGCGTGTAGAGGAAGGAGCCATCCTCCCGCACCAATACCGGGTCGGACAGATTGCTGGTATCCACATGCTGCGGGCCGCGCACGCCATCATCCCATTCCACCACCTTGTGGGCAAGGCGGAAGCGCCAGTGTGGCTTGCGGCCTTCGGCCTCCAGACGGGCACGGGCGACATCATCCAGCGCCAGCGCCGCGCGATCATACACTGGCGGCAGGCCACGCGCGCGCTGGAGCCGGCGCTTGCGCTCCAGCTCCTCCTCCGTCTCATAAGCGGGGTAGAGGCGACCGTCCGCTTTCAGTTTTTCCGCCGCGACATCATAAAGCGCCAGCCGCGCCGACTGACGGTAGGTGACATCCGGCGCAATGCCCAGCCAGGCCATATCCGCCCCGATGGCTTCGGCATATTCCACGCGGGAGCGCGCCAGATCCGTATCATCCAGCCGCAGAATGAAGAGGCCGCCAGCGCGCCGCGCCAGCAGGGCGTTCAGCAGCGCCGTGCGGGCATTGCCCACATGCAGAAAGCCGGTGGGTGAAGGCGCGAAACGAAAAACGGGTCGGGAAGAAGAATGCTGGGACATGACCATGGCCATAGAGCATTTCCCCTCTCTCTTGAAACCCGAAAATGCAAACGGACCTGCCGAAACTGGAAAGGACGACCCGCAAGTCGCCCTTTCCTTCCCGTTACGAGCCAATCGAGCCCCTAACGATGCAGCCCCCTCTGGCCAGGCTGATGTTGTCCCGGTTGCGGTTTGCCGGGATGGGGTTTGCCGGGATGGGGTTTGCCTGCCCCCTTCTGCATCTGGCCCGGACGACCCGCAGGCGCATGAGGCCCCGGCTTTGTTCCCGGCCCGGCCGGACGCGGAGCCACAGTGGACGGAGGCTTGCCCGGACCACCCGCATGAGGAGGCGGCTTCACCTGCCCGCCACCCGGACGTGGGCCGGGCGGCTGCATGGGGCCTCCGGGTTTCGGCCCGCCCGGATGGGGCTGCCCCGCAGCAGGCGGCCGGCCAGCCGGCCCCGGCCCACCAGGACCACCGGGCCCACCGGGCCTTCCAGGACGCGGACCAATGGCGGGGCCCGGCGCATGACCTGGCCCACCGGGCCTGCCTCCACCTGCATGGGGCGGCGGCGGCTTGTAGCCGGGCTTCCACCAGCCCGCCGGGCGTGGGCCGGGCGGCGGCGGATACCAGCCGGGACGCGGACGTGGCGTATAGGCATACCAGCGCGCACGTTCCCCATACCATGGGCGACCGACATAATAGCGGTTCCAGTAATCAGCCGCGGCAAAGGCCACGATGGGAATACCAATAGCCGCCAAGCCCCAATCCGGCACGACAGCCGTCTGGCCCTGCCGCACCGTGGCCAGATAGGTACTGTAGACCCAGCCCCTCAGCCCACCCCAGTTCACATCGCACCAGGATTCATCCTGAAGGCAGCCTTCAATGGTGAGAGGCGCGCCACTGGGAATGACCCCTGCGGAAGGATAGGCCGTATCCGGCCCCGTGCGCAGATTGACATTTGCAGTGGCATAACCCGGCGCACCAGCCTGAGCCACGCTGACACCGGCCACCGCAAGGCCCGCGACGACGCTGATTGTTTTCAGCACCTTCATGAACAGCCTCTCTTTCCTGCCTGCCAACAGATCTGCCTGTCATTGTAAGGTGACGGCGTTTCATTTGATGAGGGAAGAATGAAATTTTGCAGGCTGAACAGGGGCGTCAATGCGTCAGGAGACCGTAAACGGAATAATATCCCGCACATTTTCATTCACATGAATATCCCGGTCCAGCGGAGGAAAGGCCCGCAGGTCACAATCCCGCCGCGGGCAGATGCGGCAGGAAACGCCCAGATGCGCCACCGGCGCTGATTTCAGATCAATACCATCCGCATAGACAATATCATGCGCGAAGGCGACCTCGCAGCCCAGCCCGAAGGCGAAGGCCCGTGTCGGCTGTCCATATTGCTGGGCCGGCACAGCCATGGCGCGGGCAATGCCAATATAGCGCACGCCATCCGGCATCTCGCCCAGTTGCACCAGCGTGCGCCCCGGCATCTCGAAGGCCTCATGCACATTCCACGCAGCGCAGGCCCCGCCATGGCGGGCGAACTGGAAGCGCGTGGCTGAATGGCGCTTGATGATATTTCCGGCCCTGTCCACCTTGGCGAAATAGAAGGGCACCCCTTTTGCCCCCGGCCGTTGCAAGGTGGAAAGCCGATGACACACCTGCTCCAGACTGGCCCCTGTTTCCAGCACCAGCCGGTCCAGATCATGCCGCAGACGCCGGGCCAGCTCCTGAAACGGGCGATAGGGCAACATGGCCGCGCCGGCGAAATAGTTGAACAGGGCCAGACGGCAGATCTCTGCTGCGGTTTCGCTGCGAAACCCGCCAGATGTCACGCTTTCCGCCACCAGCGCGGCATGTTCGAGCTGGGCGATGGTGGCCGCCATGCGGAAGGCGCGGGTGGAGGCCACCAGCGTGCCCGAAAGCACCAGACGGCGCGTGCGCGGATCAAAGCGGGAGAGCGGAAGGGCTGGGTCCGAGGCGCTCACCTCCACTGTCACCCCATGGCGCTGGGCCAGATGGTTGCGAAAGGCCTGCACCGGGTCTGCGCCATCCAGAATGCCCAGATCATTGGCGAAACGCTCCGCCGCCCGGTCCAGCGCATCCACGTAATTATCAATGTAATGGAAGAAATCGCGCACTTCCTCATAGGGAATGAGGCGGGCTTCCGTACCGCCCCGCGCCTCCCCGGCCGCCAGCATGTCATCAATGGAGGCCCGCCACTCCGTATTGCGCCGCACCGCCACATGCATGCGCAGAAAGGCATGAGCGAAGGCCGGCGAGAGGTTCGCAACCGCCTTCACATCCTGTAGGCCCAAGCCCAGATCGCTGAAAAAGGGGTCAGCCGTTACTTCCCGCAGATCGGCAACCAGACGATCCAGATCCTCCGCCCCGAAGGAGGTTATATCCACAGCGAATGTGCGCGAAATGGCGATGAGAATGGAGGCCGTGAGCGGGCGCTGATTGCTCTCGATCTGATTCACATAAGAAGGTGAAATGCCAAGGCGCTGAGCCAGCTCGGTCTGTTTCAGCCCTTCTTTTTCACGCAGCCGGCGCACCGCATGACCGGCATAAATCTTCTGACGGACTGACATGCAGCGCCCACTCCCCGGCTTCGCAGCCCCCCTTCCCTTGCCGCACACCCATTGCGAGCAACGTTTTGCGCAACACTCTTGCGCAAAATGGGGCAGGCTGAGACATATTCCACAATATACGCTAATCAGTATTGTAAAATTTTCACAAATTACAATGCAAAACTTTTACACATTCAAATTCGCATCGCGGGCTGATAGCGAAATTTGCAAACAAAATGTGCGGGAGGAAATGCACAGGCAGGCGGGCGACCATGGCCACCTGTTTTATTCCTGCACAACCCACTTCACCCCGGAATAAAGGCACGTGGCATGAAGTCAGTTCTCGAGGAGCTTGAAAGCCGGCGCGAGGTTGCGCGCCTGGGCGGCGGTGAAAAGCGCATTGAAGCCCAGCACAAGCGTGGCAAGCTGACCGCGCGTGAACGCATCGAGCTGATGCTCGATCGTGGCACGTTTGAAGAGTATGACACCTTCGTGCAACATCGCTGTGTCGATTTCGGCATGGAGAAGCAGAAGATCTCCGGCGATGGCGTCGTCACCGGCTGGGGCACCGTGAATGGCCGCAAGGTGTTTGTCTTCGCAAAGGACTTCACCGTGTTCGGCGGCTCCCTCTCCGAAGAGCACGCCCGCAAGATCACCAAGATCCAGGATATGGCGCTGAAGACCCGCGCCCCCATTATCGGCCTGTTCGATGCCGGCGGCGCGCGCATCCAGGAAGGTGTGGCGGCGCTGGGCGGCTATGGCGAAGTGTTCAAGCGCAATGTGCTGGCTTCCGGCGTCATTCCGCAAATCTCGCTCATCATGGGCCCCTGCGCGGGCGGCGATGTGTATTCGCCGGCCATGACGGACTTCATCTTCATGGTGCGCGACACGAGCTACATGTTCGTGACCGGGCCGGACGTGGTGAAGACCGTGACCAACGAGACCGTCACCTCGGAAGAGCTGGGCGGCGCCAAGGTCCACACCTCCAAATCCTCCGTGGCCGATGGCGCGTTTGAAAACGATGTCGAGATGCTGCTGGAGACCCGCCGCCTCATCGACTTCCTGCCCTCCAACAATCAGGAAGGCGTGCCCACCTGGCCCTCGTTCGACGAGCCTGGCCGTTATGATGAGAGCCTTGATACGCTTGTGCCGGATAATCCGAACAAGCCCTATGACGTCAAGGAGCTGATTCAGAAGGTCGCCGATGAAGGCGATTTCTTCGAAATCCAGGCCGCTTATGCCCGCAATATCGTGACCGGCTTCGGCCGTATCGAGGGACGCACGGTGGGCTTCGTCGCCAACCAGCCCATGGTGCTGGCCGGCGTGCTTGATTCCGACGCCTCCCGCAAGGCGGCCCGCTTTGTGCGCTTCTGCGATTCCTTCGAGATCCCGATCGTCACCTTCGTGGACGTGCCCGGCTTCCTGCCCGGCACCGCGCAGGAATATGGCGGCCTCATCAAGCATGGCGCAAAGCTGCTGTTTGCCTATTCGCAGGCCACTGTTCCGCTGGTCACCGTCATCACCCGCAAGGCCTTTGGCGGCGCGTATGACGTGATGGCCTCCAAGCATGTGGGCGCAGACGTCAACTATGCCTGGCCCACCGCACAGATCGCCGTGATGGGCGCCAAGGGTGCGGTGGAAATCATCTTCCGTCAGGATATGGACGATCCGGAAAAGATCGCCGCCCAGACCAAGAATTATGAAGACCGCTTCCTCTCGCCCTTCGTGGCGGCCGAGCGGGGCTTCATTGATGAGGTCATCACCCCGCGCTCCACGCGCCGTCGCCTTGCCCGCGCGCTGGCCATGCTTCGCACCAAGAAGCTGGAACAACCCGCCCGCAAGCATGACAACATGCCGCTGTGATCCGCGCCGCCGGGAGCATTCGCCTCCCGGCCCGGCCATCCCCGCCGCGCCGGCCCACAAGGGCGGCAGCAGGGCGGGAGAGCCAAGGTAACTGAGACATTCGGCGCCTGAGGCGCAGGAGAAACTGATATGTTCTCGAAAATCCTGATCGCGAACCGAGGCGAAATCGCCTGCCGCGTCATCAAGACCGCGCGCAAGATGGGTATCAAGACCGTGGCCGTCTATTCCGAGGCGGACAAGGATGCCCTGCATGTGAAAATGGCGGATGAGGCCGTGTTCCTCGGCCCACCCCCGGCCGCACAGTCCTATCTGCTGGCCGACAAGATCATCGAGGCCTGCAAGGCCACCGGCGCTGAAGCCGTGCACCCCGGCTATGGCTTCCTCTCCGAGCGCGCCTCCTTCGCGCAGGCGCTGGCGGAAGCCGGCATCGTCTTTATCGGCCCCAACCCGCACGCCATTGAGGCGATGGGTGACAAGATCGAATCCAAGAAGGCCGCAGCCGCAGCCAACGTTTCCACCGTTCCCGGCTATCTGGGTGAAATCGCCGATGGCGAGGAAGCCGCGAAGATCGCCGATGAGATCGGCTATCCGGTGATGATCAAGGCCTCCGCCGGCGGCGGCGGCAAAGGCATGCGCATCGCCTACAGCCGCGATGAAGTGCAGGATGGTTTCGACCGCTCCAAGTCGGAAGCCAAATCCTCCTTCGGCGATGACCGCATGTTCGTGGAAAAGTTCATCGTCGATCCGCGCCATATCGAAATTCAGGTGCTGGGCGACAAGCACGGCAATGTTATTTATCTGGGCGAGCGTGAATGCTCCATCCAGCGCCGCAATCAGAAGGTTGTCGAGGAGGCCCCCTCCCCGCTGCTGGATGAAGCCACCCGCAAGAAGATGGGTGAGCAGGCCGTCGCGCTGGCCAAGGCCGTGGGCTATGACAGCGCCGGCACGGTGGAGTTCGTCGCCGGGCAGGACAAGAGCTTCTACTTCCTGGAGATGAACACCCGCCTTCAGGTGGAGCATCCCGTCACCGAGCTTATCACCGGCATTGATCTGGTGGAGCAGATGATCCGCGTGGCGGCGGGTGAGCCCCTCACCATGACGCAGGATGATGTGAAGCTGACCGGCTGGGCCGTTGAAAGCCGCATCTATGCGGAAGACCCCTACCGCAATTTCCTGCCCTCCACGGGTCGCCTCGTGCGCTATCGCCCGCCGGCGGAAGGCCATATCGGCCCCATCACCGTGCGCAATGACACCGGCGTGTATGAAGGTGGCGAAATCTCCATCTTCTACGATCCGATGATTGCCAAGCTGGTGACCCACGCCCCCACCCGTGCCATGGCCATCGAGGCTCAGGCCGATGCGCTGGACGCCTTCGCCATTGAGGGCATTGGCCACAACATCCCCTTCCTCTCGGCCCTGATGGCGCATCCGCGCTGGCAGTCCGGCAACCTCTCCACCGGCTTCCTCGCCGAGGAATATCCGGACGGCTTCTTCCCCCGCGCGCCGGAAGGTGAGCTGGTGCACTATCTGGCGGCTGTGGCTGGTGTGGTTGACCACATCAAGAACACCCGCAAGCGCCAGATTTCAGGCCAGACCTCCGGCGTGCCAGTGGCCTTCTCCAAGCGCCGCATTGTCAATCTCACGGCGGGCGAAGACATCATCGCCGTGCCCTGCGAGATTGAGGCGGTGGACGGTGGCTACAAGGTCCAGATCTTCGACAAGGACGGCAACCCCGGCCATGCGCATCTGCTGCGCTCGGACTGGAAGCCGGGTGATCTGGTATGGACAGGCACCATCGACGCCAATCAGGTGGCCATGCAGGTGCGTCCCATCTCCAATGGCGTGGCGCTGGCCCATCGTGGCATCGCCACCCAGGCCAAGGTCTTCACCGAGCTTTCCGCCCATCTCCAGTCACTGATGCCGAAGAAGGAGAATGCCGGCGGCGGCAAGGAGCTGCTGTGCCCCATGCCGGGCCTCGTGGTCTCCATTGCGGTGGAAGCCGGGCAGGATGTGAAGAGCGGCGAGATTCTCGCCGTGGTGGAAGCCATGAAAATGGAAAACGTGCTGCGCGCCGAGCGTGACGGCACCATCAAGGCGGTGCACGCCAAGGCCGGCGACAGCCTGGCGGTGGATGAGGTTATCCTCGAATTCGCCTGACGCCTTTTGCGTTCCAGCCCCACCCGGCCCTTGCGGCACGGGTGGGGACCGGGAAAATGCGGGCTGGCTTTCCACGCCTGGGCGCGACATGCTGCACCCGCATTTTCCACTTATCTCTCCCCTTCTCCACCGCACGAGACAGGGGACAGCCGGAGGCCGTTTCATGCGTCTGCTCTCCGCCCTGCTCGGGCGTTTTGTCGAGAAAGGCCGCCTCACGGTCATCACGGCCGATGGCGGGCGTCACAGCTTCGGCACCGGGCAGGATGGCCCAGCCGTTACCGTGCGCCTGCATGACAGGAAGCTGGAGCGGGAGCTGTTCTTCAACCCCGAGCTGACAACAGCCGAAGCCTATATGGATGGCCGCCTCAGTTTCGAGGAGGGCGCGGGCGCATTCGAGTTGCTCTCGCTGTTTTCAGTCAATCGCAAGGGGCTGGCGAGCCATCCGGTGCAGCAGGCTTTGCGGCGGGGCTGGCAGGCCATGCGCAAGTTCCAGCAGGCCAACCCCGTGGGGCGGGCCAAAACCAATGTGTCCAGCCATTATGATCATCCAGCGGAATTTTACCGTCTCTGGCTGGATGAAACCATGACATATAGCTGTGCCTATTTCCGCGATGCGGAAGAACCTCTGGCGCAGGCGCAGCGCAACAAGTTTCGCCATATTGCCGCCAAGCTGAATATCTCCCCCGGCATGCGCGTGGCCGAGATCGGCTCCGGCTGGGGTGCCATGGCCATTTTTCTGGCAAAGGAATGCGGTGCGCATGTCACCGCCATCAATGTCTCGCCCGAACAGCTGGCCGAAAGCCGCCGGCTGGCGGAAGCCGCTGGCGTGATCGACCAGATTGATTTTCGCGAGGTGGATTATCGCCACCTTGAGGGCAAGTTTGACCGGGTGCTCTCCATCGGCATGATGGAGCATGTGGGCGTCGCCCATTATGATGAGTATTTCAATACCATCCGCAATCTTCTGGATGAAGGTGGCTTTGCGCTGGTGCATGCCATTGGCCGCATGTCTCCGCCTGGCACCACGGCCCCCTTCATCCGTAAATATATTTTCCCCGGCGGCTATGTGCCGGCGCTTTCCGAGGTGTTCGCCTCCACCGAGCGCACCCATCTGTGGGTGGATGACTGCGAAGTGCTGCGGCTGCATTATTACTGGACCATCCGCGCCTGGCGGCGCAACTTCATGGCGAAACACTCCGAAGTGGAAGCCATGATGGGCCAGCGCTTCACCCGTATGTGGGAATTCTATCTCGCCGCGGTGGAGCTGGGCTTTCTGCATGGCTCCAACATGGTGTTCCAGCTTCTGCTGTCTGAAAAGCGCGATGATGTGCCGGTGTTGCGCGATTATATGGTGGATGGCGAGCGCGCGCTGGCGGTTCGTTCAGGCGCACGCTGATGACGGGTTCCGAAACATCAACCCGTTCGAGATTTCTGCCCCCTGCGGGGTTATGTTCCGGTGCGCCTGCGCGTGCCTCTTTCCTCTCGCGCCGACCTGCTGAAAAGGTTTGGCCGTTCAATCCTTCCTGCTTCTTTCCGGAGGCCCAGCCATGACCCTTCTTCCCTTTGCCACAGGCCTCGCTCCCGTCTCCCGCGAGGACTGGATGAAGCTGGTCGAGGGCGTGCTCAAGGGCGCGCCTTACGACAAGAAGCTTGTGACCCACACCTATGAAGGGCTGGCGCTGGATGCCTTGCCGCCACGCAAGCCAGAGGCCCCCATTCTGGCCGGGCGTGCGGCTGGCGCCCCCTGGGTGGTGAGCATGCGGGTGGACCAGCCGGACGCCGCCGCAGCCAGCGCCCAGGCGCTGGATGATCTGGATGGTGGCGCTTCCGGCCTGACGCTGGTGTTTGCCTCCTCACCGCAGGCCTATGGTTTCGGCCTGCCCGAAAATGCCGATCTCGACGCCGCACTCAAAGGCGTGATGCTTGAGCTGATCGACACCAGACTGGAAGCAGGCCAGTTTTCCGGCGGCCAGGCGGCCCTCGCCTTCGCCGAACTGGTGGAGAAGCGTGGCCATGACCCCAAGGCCATGTCGGTTTCCTTCGGCCTGAACCCTTTGGGTGATCTGGCCGCCACCGGCAACATGCCGATGACATGGGGCGAGTTGGCCCAGCGCTTCAACGCCACCTCCGCCACTTTGGTGGAGAAGGGTTTCAAGGGCCCCATCGCCCGTGCAGATGGCGCAGTATTCCACAGCGCCGGCGCATCCGATGCGCAGGAGCTGGCCGCCGTGCTTTCCAGCGCTGTCGCCTATCTGCGCCTTTATGCGGAAGCCGGCGTGCCTCTGGAAGAAGCCGCGCCGCGCATAGAAGCCGCGCTGATGGCTGATGTGAACCAGATCGCCACCATCGCCAAATTCCGCGCCATGCGCCTGCTGTGGGGTGCTGTGCTGCGTGAAACCGGCCTGCCGGAAACCCGCCTGAAGCTGCATGGCACCACGGCGTGGCGCTCCATGACCCGGCGTGATCCTTATGTGAACCTGCTGCGCTCCACGGTTGCCGCCTTTGCTGCTGGTGTTGGCGGAGCGGACAGCATCACCGTGCTGCCCTTCACCCAGACGCTGGGCCTGCCGGATGCCTTCGCCCGCCGCCTGGCACGCAACACGCAGGTCATGCTGATTGAGGAATCCAATGTCCATCGCGTGGCCGATCCCGGCGCAGGCGCGGGTGCCATTGAGGACCATACTGACGGCCTTGCCTCCCGAGCGTGGGATCTGTTCCGCCACATGGAAAAGCGGGGTGGCATCGCCGCTGTGCTGGAAGATCGCTGGCTGAAGGCCAATATCGCCGCCGTGAAGGAAAAGCGTGAGAAGGATGTGGCCACCCGCAAGGCGCCCATCACCGGCACGTCTGAATTCCCCATTCTGGTTCAGGAGATGCCGGAGGTTCTGGCGCCCATGCCTGCTCCGACCACAGATGCGGTCGCCGAGGGCGCCCTGACGCCTTATCGCACCGCCGAGCCTTATGAAGCCCTGCGCGACAAGGCCGAGGCTGCCGGCACACCGCCGGCCATGTTCCTCGCCACGCTGGGGCCCATTGCAGCCTTCACCGCACGCGCCACCTTCGCGAAGAACTTCTTCGAGGCCGGCGGCCTGAAGGCCGATGTGCCGAATGGCTATGCGGATCTAGACGCGCTGGTTGAAGCCTTCAAGGCTGCGGGTACGCCACTTGCCTGCCTCACCTCTTCTGATGAGATGTATGCCGAGCAGGCCGTGGCCGCAGCCAGGGCCCTACAGGCCGCCGGTGCGAAGGCCGTGTGGCTGGCCGGCAAGCCTTCCGCCGAGCTTGAGGCCGAACTGAAGGCTGCGGGCGTGGACGGCTTCATCTTCGCCGGTTGCAATGTGCTGGAGCGCCTCACTGCGGCCCAGGCCCTTCTCGGCCTGTGACCCACAGGATGGAACCGGCGGGGAAACCCGCCGTTTCACAGTCATGTTCCGCATAATTCCGTTTCAGCCGCGCACCCGACATGGAGAGCGCGCCAAAATTGAGATAGGATGACCCCATGAGCCGCCCGAACAGCCGCTTGCCAGCCTTCGCAGATATTGCCTGGCGCGCCCCCGATCTGGCGCAGCCGGCCGCCGACGCCCCTGCCTGGAACACGCCGGAAGGCATCCCCGTCAAGCCCGTCTATGGCCCGGAAGATATTGCCGGCCTCAATTATATCGACACCTATCCCGGCATCGCGCCCTTCCTGCGCGGACCCTACCCCACCATGTATGCGGTGCGGCCGTGGACCATCCGCCAGTATGCCGGCTTCTCCACCGCCGAGGATTCCAACGCCTTCTACCGTCGCAATCTGGCGGCCGGCCAGAAGGGGCTTTCCGTGGCCTTCGATCTGGCCACCCATCGCGGCTATGATTCAGACCACCCCCGCGTGGCCGGCGATGTCGGCATGGCCGGTGTGGCGATCGACTCCATCTATGATACGCGCACCCTGTTCTCCGGTATTCCGCTGGATCAGATGAGCGTCTCCATGACCATGAATGGCGCGGTGCTGCCCATTCTGGCGCTCTATGTGGTGGCCGCAGAAGAACAGGGCGTGCGGCACGACCAGCTTTCCGGCACCATTCAGAATGATATTCTGAAAGAGTTCATGGTGCGGAATACCTATATCTACCCGCCCGCGCCCTCCATGCGCATCATCTCGGATATCTTCGCCTATACCTCGAAGGAGATGCCGCGCTTCAACTCCATTTCCATCTCCGGCTACCATATGCAGGAAGCTGGCGCGACGCAGGATCTGGAGCTGGCCTATACGCTGGCCGATGGCGTGGAATATGGCCGAGCCGGCATGGCCGCAGGGCTTGATATCGACAAGTTCGCCCCCCGCCTGTCCTTCTTCTGGGCCATTGGCATGAACTTCTACATGGAGGTGGCGAAGATGCGCGCCGCCCGCCTCCTGTGGAACAGGCTGATGAGCGATCTGGGCGCGAAGAACCCCAAATCCCTGCCGCTGCGTACCCATTCGCAGACCTCCGGCTGGTCGCTCACCGCGCAGGATGTGTTCAACAACGTGATGCGTACGGCCATTGAAGCCATGGCCGCCACGCAGGGGCAGACCCAGTCCCTCCACACCAATGCGCTGGATGAGGCGCTGGCCCTGCCGACGGACTTCTCCGCCCGTATCGCCCGTAACACCCAGATTCTTCTGCAACAGGAAAGCGCCACCACCCGCGAAATCGACCTGTGGGGCGGTTCCTATTATGTCGAGAAACTGACCTACGATCTTGCATCCAAGGCCTGGGCTCACATTCAGGAAGTGGAAGAGCTGGGCGGCATGGCCAAGGCCATCGAGGCCGGCATTCCCAAGCTGCGCATCGAGGAAGCGGCTGCCACCACACAGGCCCGTATCGACAGCGGCGCACAGACCGTGGTGGGCGTGAACAAGTTCAAGCCCGCCAAGGACCGGATCATCGACGTGCTGAAGGTGGACAACACCGCCGTGCGCGCCGCCCAGCTCGACAAGCTCCAGCGCCTGCGCGCCGAGCGCAGCCAGGCGGATGTGGAGTCGGCCCTCACCGCGCTCACCAACGGGGCAGCCGGCAATGGCAACCTGCTGGAGCTGGCCATCAACGCTGCCCGCGTGAAGGCCACTGTGGGTGAAATTTCGGATGCGCTGGAGAAGGTGTTTGGCCGTCATCGCGCCGAAATCCGCGCCATTTCCGGGGTCTACAAGCGGGAGGCCAGCGCCATGAGCAACAAGGTGTCTGAAATGCAGAAGCTGGTGGAAGCCTTCGAGGAAGCTGAAGGTCGCCGCCCGCGTATCCTCGTCGCCAAGGTGGGACAGGATGGGCACGACCGCGGCCAGAAGGTGATTGCCTCCGCCTTCGCCGACCTCGGCTTCGATGTTGATATTGGCCCGCTCTTCGCCACCCCGGAGGAAGCCGCCCGGCAGGCCGTGGAAAACGACGTGCATGTGGTGGGCATTTCCTCGCTCGCCGCTGGCCATCTCACCCTTGTGCCGGCGCTGAAGGCGGCGCTGGAGGCCGAAGGCCGGGGCGATATCATGGTGGTTGTGGGTGGCGTTGTGCCTCCGCAGGATTATGACGCCCTTTATGCCGCCGGCGCCCAGGCCATTTTCCCGCCCGGCACGGTGATTGCCGATGCCGCCAAGGAGCTGGTGGTCGCCATTTCCGAGCGTCTGGGCCACAAGCTTCAGGCTGCCGAGTGAGCCAGTCGCGCTGGCCATAGTGATGATTGAAACGGCGGGGCTCTCCCCGCCGTTTTCCGTTGCCAGAGGGGCATGATGAATATGACACTGCGCGAGCCGGGCTCCACCCTGCGTGTGCTTTCCCCCTGCCCGCATGTTCTGGCCTTTTATGATGGCCGCAGACCCGGCACTCGTCTTTTCAGCCTGGAAGAGAACTGGCTGGATGATGGAGCCTACAGCCTCGGCATCGCCAGCTATGCCATGCTGGATGGGGCCGAAGCGCTGGTATTTGACACGCATCTCTCGCTCGCCCATGCACGGCTGGTGCGCAATACACTGGAGGCGCGCGGTGTGCGCCGCATCCGCGTGGCGCTGAGCCACTGGCATGATGACCATATCGCCGGCAATGCCGTGTTTGCCGATTGCGAGATCATCGCCAACGAAGAAACGGCCGCCCTGCTGGCCGAAAACCGGGAACGGCTGGAAACCGCCTTTCCGCCTATTTGCCCGCTGGTGATGCCCAATCGTCTGTTTTCCGGCAGGCTGTCGCTCACCGTGGGCCGCCTGAGCGTCACGCTGCAACAGATGGATATTCATACCCGTGATGGCACAGTGGCCCTGTTGCCTGATGGGCTGATGCTGGCTGGCGATGTGCTGGAAGACCCGATCCCCTATGTGGATGAACCGGAGCGGCTGGCGACCCATCTGCGCGGGCTGGAGCATCTGGCCGCCTTGCAGCCCCGCCGTATTCTGCCCGCCCATGGGCATGAGGCAACGATTGCAGCGGGAGGCTATGGCCCGGCGCTCATCACCGCCAACCGGATCTATCTGGAAAAGCTTCTGCACCTGAAGCATGAGCCGGAACAGGCGCATCTGCCGCTGCCGGAATTTGCCGCGGAAGCCTTCGCCACCGGGGCGCTGCATCCCTTCGCGCCTTATGAGGAAGTGCACCGGCAGAATGTGGCGCGTGTGCTGGCCGTGCAGGATACCGCCGGGAGCGACTGACAGCGGGAGCCGACAGGTTCACGTAGATAAGACGGATGGAAAGGAACCTGGCAGGCGCTGTGTGAGGCAGCGATGGAGCAGATATCAAAGACGCCATCAGGCCATCAGGCCATCAAAAACACGGTCTGTCGAGCGGCCCCGTAGAGTCAAAGTTTAGAACAGCCCCTGCCCTGAGCTCATCCTTCTTCCCCACTGGTGCGGAAATTTCAAGAGGGGCACTCAAACTGAACCCGCCCCCTGCCCCTCACTTTCCAGCGCCTGCAAGCCCCGGCCCAGAAAGCCCCGGCGCCAGTGAACCAGTGGCGCACCCAACCGCATCGGCTTCAAAAGTTCCGGGCCGCAACCCCGGCCCACCCCGGCAAGCTGGCCTCACCCGGCGCGGAACAACCCGCGTTCGGCCGGCTTCTGGCCGACCAGCGTTTGCGCCTTCGCCACAATGGCGTCGGCATCCAGCCCGGCTTCGGCAAGCTGGCGGGCCTGCGTATCCTGATCGATATAGAGATCCGGCAGCACCATGGCGCGCACCTTCAGCGCCCCCTGATCCAGCGCGCCCTCATCGGTGAGAAGCTGGAGCACATGGCTGCCGAAGCCGCCAATGGAGCCTTCTTCCACCGTCAGCAGCGCCTTGTGGCCCTGCGCCAGCTTTAGCACCAGTTCATGATCCAGCGGCTTGGCGAAACGGGCATCGGCTACGCTCACGCGGAAGCCGGCATCTTCCAGCCGTTCCGCCGCCTTCAGACTATCCGCCAGACGGGTACCGAGGGAGAGAATGACAATATCGCCCTCACCCGTACCATGCACCATGCGGCCCTTGCCGATGGGCAGCACCGCGCCCCGCTCCGGCCGGTCTACACCCACGCCTTCGCCACGGGGAAAGCGCACGGAGATGGGGCCATCATCATAAGCTACGGCCGTGGCGATCATATGGGTCAGCTCGGCCTCATCGGCCGGAGCCATCACCGTCATGCCCGGCAGGCAGGTGAGATAGGTGATGTCGAAAGCGCCGGCATGGGTCGCGCCATCCGCCCCCACCAGCCCGGCGCGATCCAGCACGAAGCGCACCGGCAGCCCCTGCAAAGCCACATCGTGCACCACCTGGTCGTAACCACGCTGCAAGAAGGTGGAATAGATGGCGCAGAAAGGGCGGAACCCTTCAGATGCGAGCCCGGCGGCGAAGGTCACCGCATGTTGCTCGGCAATGCCCACATCATAGGTGCGGCCGGGGAACGCCTTGCCAAACTGATCCAGCCCGGTGCCGGAAGGCATGGCCGCAGTGATGGCCACCACCTTGTCATCGCGCCGGGCTTCCTCGATCAGGCTTTCGGCGAACACGCGCGTATAGGTGGGCGCGTTGGATTTGGCCTTCACCTGCGTGCCAGTGAGCACATCGAACTTTGACACGCCGTGATACTTGTCGGCACTGGCCTCGGCGGGGGCGTAGCCCTTGCCCTTCTGGGTAACGACATGCACCAGAATGGGGCCGCCCTTGGCGTCGCGCACATTCTTCAGAACCGGCAACAGATGATCGAGATTGTGCCCGTCGATCGGCCCCACATAATAGAAGCCGAGTTCCTCGAACAGCGTGCCGCCAGAGAGGAAACCGCGCGCGAACTCCTCTGCCCGCGCCGCGCCGCGTTCCACGAATTTCGGCAGACGACCGGCCAGTTGCTTGCCGATCTCCCGCAGCGAGCGATAGGTCTGCCCCGAGATGAGCCGCGCCAGATAGGCCGACATCGCCCCCGTAGGCGGGGCAATCGACATATCATTATCATTGAGAATAACGATAAGCCTGCTGTCCATCGCGCCGGCATTGTTCATGGCCTCATAGGCCATGCCGGCCGACATGGCCCCATCACCGATAACGCACACCACATTGCGATCCACCGCAGCCAGATCACGCGCCACCGCCATGCCCAGCCCGGCTGAAATGGAGGTAGAGGAATGCGCGGCCCCGAACGGGTCATAAACGCTTTCGGCACGCCGGGTGAACCCGGAAAGGCCGCCGCCCTGCCGCAGGGTGCGGATGCGATCTCGCCGGCCGGTGAGAATCTTGTGCGGATAGCACTGGTGGCCCACATCCCAGATGAGCCTGTCATGCGGGGTGTTGAACACATGGTGCAACGCCACCGTCAGTTCCACCACACCCAGGCCCGCGCCGAGATGCCCGCCGGTGACGGAGACGGCATCAATCGTTTCCGCCCGCAATTCATCCGCAAGCTGGGGCAATTGTTCTGGCCCAAGGCACCGCACATCGGCAGCATCCTTGATGGTATCGAGCAACGGTGTTTTCAGGGACGTCACAAACCCACTCCGCGCCGGTCCTTGCCGGCAATCCGAGGCTTACACAGGAGAAGCCCCTGACGCAACGCGAGAGGCCGCTTCTGCTGTTCAACTGGCGATGAACTGTGCGACGGGCAGCAAAGCTGCACCGGCATATGTCTCACTGCCGTGTGTGCCGGAAGGCGCCTCTCATTTCTTCATGGACAGGAACAGGCAGACAGAACGAGATAACAGACGAGTCGACCTGCGCAACCCTTTGCCCTGCAACATAGCGACAGTGGCTCGGCCTTGGAACCTCTGAAAAGGTCGCGCACACATCATCCCCCCTGACGCGCCGGCGGATCGAACACCCCCCGCAGCTTGCCGGCTCGCACCATAACGCGATGCGGATTGGCCAGCAGCGCCGCCAGCAGGCAGCCGCCCACCAGTTTTGCCGCCAGAGCAAGACGGGAGCGGGGCCGGCCATATTTGGCCCGCACATAATTTTCCGATTGCTGCTTGAAGCGATTGATGCGGAAAGTCTGCCTCAGGCCTGGTGTGGAAGAGCCGCCTCCCTCATGCACCACCTGCGCACCGGGCACCACGATGATGGGCACCTGCCGGGCAATGGCCCGCAGGGAAAGATCATCATCCTCATGATAGAGGAAGATCCCCTCATCAAACCCGCCCAGATCGAAAAAGGCCGCCCGCGACACCAGAAAAGCCGCGCCATGCACGAAGCGGGTGCAATAATCTCCCGCAATCTCCTGCGGTTTCAGCCGCGCGCTGCGGGGCACCTGTTCAAAAATGGTGCCTTCCTTGCGCATCAGCCGGCCCTGCTCGCTGACGATGGCAGGCATGAGAATGGCAGGCTCCCCATAGAGGCGGGCGGCGGCCAGCAGCGTTTCCATCGTATCCGGGCCGAGACGGGCATCAGGGTTCAGAAACAGGATGTAAGGCGTGGTTGCGGCGCGGGCCCCGGCATTGCAGGCCGCGCCGAAGCCGGCATTGCGCCCCATCTCCACCAGCCGGGCCGGGCGCGAAATTTCATTATACCAGCCGGTACCCTGTGGGCTGGCATTATCCACAATCACCACATCGCAGCCGGCCGGCACACTGGCCACGGCCGCTGGAATCACCGCCGCACTGTTATAGGTGACAAACACCACGCTCACCGTTGCTGCGGCATGCGCACCGGACTGTTCTGAACCGGAATGTTCCGAAAAAGGCGCGGTTGAAGCGGACAAGACATTCTCGCCGTGGAAGGGCCTGAGGCCGGCCCGCAAAAACAAAGGCGCGCCCGGCCGGGGCAGCCTGCGCACGGAGTGGGACGCTCATATCACGCCCTGCACCTCATGCGATACAGTGAAACGTGAGACGCAGCGCGAGAACCGGAAATGTATATTCCTCCTCATTTTCAGGAAACCGACCCGCAACAGATCCGCGATCTCATCGCGGCAGCCCCCTTGGCCAGCATTGTCGCGCAGACGGAAAGCGGGCTGATCGCAAACCATATTCCCCTGCTCTCTACGCCTGATGGGGCGCTGATCGGCCATATTGCGCAGGCCAATGACATGCATCGGCTGATCCGCGACGGACAGGAGGTGCTGGCCATCTTTCGCGGTGAGGATGCCTATGTGTCCCCGAATTTTTACCCGACAAAGCCGGAACATCACCGCCATGTGCCCACATGGAACTATCAGGTTGTGCACATATATGGCGAAATCCGCTTCCAGCATGATGAGAAATCCAGACGCGCGGCTGTAGGTTTGCTGACACGCATGCAGGAGCGCCGACTGAATGGCGATGCGGCATGGCGCATGGCCGATGCGCCGGCCGATTACATGCAACAGATGCTGGATCATATTGTCGCCCTGCGCATCACCATCACGCGGACGCTGGCGAAATCCAAGCTCAGCCAGAACCGTGGAGAACGCGATTTTACCGGCGTTGTCAGCGGCTTGCGCAAAAGCGGGCATGAGGCTCTGGCCCGTTGCATGGAAGCCTCTCGCCACGACATGCAGGGCAAAGGCTGAAAGCCCGGCCCTGATGGGGCTCCATGCGTCGTCGTGGTTTCAATTGTGCAGTCTAGACTTGTTCTGCAATGCAGCAGGCCCTATCCCCAACGATCAGAACGCCTATGGCTGAACCGGCAGGACCTGGAGAGCCGCCCCGGAAGAGGATGGATGGAATGGACAACAAGGCACAGGCCACCGGCTCCAAGCGGTGGGTGAAGGTTTGGGATGGCCCTGTCAGGCTGTTCCACTGGGCCCTCGTGGCGCTGGTTGCCACGGCTTATATTTCCGCCGAAACGGGCAAGCTCGATCTGCACTTCATGGTGGGGTACACCATCCTCACTCTGGTGCTGTTCCGCATTCTGTGGGGGCTGGTGGGTTCTGATACAGCGCGCTTCACCCAGTTCATCAAGAGCCCGGCCGCGGCCTTTGCACATCTGGGCCATGTGCTGCGTCGCCAGCCCGAGGATGAAACCGGCCATAATCCGGCTGGTGCTTTCATGGTGGTGGCTCTGCTGGCCCTGCTGCTGTTCCAGACCATCACTGGCCTGTTCTCCAATGATGGCCTGTTCGAGGAAGGCCCCCTCGCCCACCTTCTGGGCGGCGGCTGGAGTGATACACTGACCATCTGGCACGGATTCAGCTTCGATCTGATCGTGATCGCCGTGGTGGCCCATGTGGCGGCCATCCTGCTTTATGCGGCACTGCTGCGGCAGGATCTGGTGCGCCCCATGGTGACAGGCTGGAAGCGCCTGCCGCAGAGCTTCTCCGCGCCGCATATGGCCCCTGTCTGGCTGGCGCTGGCCATGCTTGTGCTTGCCGCCGTGGTCGTCTGGGTAGTGGTCAATATGATTGGCGCGGCCTGAACTGCCGCTCTTTCATGCAAAAGGCGCGGACCACTCAGGGTGGCCGCGCCTTTTTTCGTTTCTGCCCCTGCTTCACACTCAGGCCGCAGGCTCCGCCCGCAACCGGCCATAGGCCACCGAGAGAAAGGCGCAGGACAACACCACCTGCAAGGGCAGAAGCACCAGTTGCACCATATCCCCCATTTCCATGGAGATGGTCGCGCCAATCGAACCCAGAATGACAAAGGGGATGGAGAGCACCATCGGCACAAAAACCAGCTTCAGCGTATTGCCCCGCCCCATCGCCCAGGCATCAGCCCATGGCATGGGCGTGCCCAGCGCGCGGGACGGCAAACGCAGCGCCAGCCGGGAAACAACCACAATGCCGACGACAGACAGCGCCATGAAGACAAGGGCTGCGAGAATAATCATCGGCGTACTGTCCTCCAACGAGAAGAACAGCAGCGCCATCAGCAGCGAGGGGCCCATCCAGATCGCGGTCATGATGAGAATCAGCAAGATACAATCCAGCAGATAGCTGAAAAGCCGCCCGCCTCCATGGCCCAGAACCGTGGAATCCAACTGCGCCTCACCACGCAGCACCTCATTATGAGTGAGCAGCGCCAGACCGATGCTGGCAATGCCCAGCATCAACCAGCCCATGCCGCCCAGTAGCGGATCAACGAAGTTCAGCAGCCCCACCAGCGCGCCGGCGGCCATATAGGCGGCCACTGCAAGCTGGTGCCGCAGCACAATGGCCACACTCCACTGGATGCTCCATTGCAGGGACTGCACGAAGGGAAGTTTGCCGGACGATTCGGACATGAAAACACCGCCACATTTCAGCATTTCGGTTTTCGGCCGGCAGCAGCCCCCAAACCATAGCCCATGGCCACAGCGCCCGCCCCTCACCCTTTCGCATTGAAGCGGGTTGAACGCAAACCCGACCACAGGGCGCCTTGCCTTCCTGTTCCACGCTGGCCACCTCCTGTGCAGAGGCCGCAAAGCAGGAGCCTGACATGAAAGCGGCTCCAGACCAGAAGGCGTGGAGCCGCAAAACTAAAATTCTGCAAGATGAGGTGCTGCAAGATAAGCCCCCGCAGCACTCACAGGCTCAGCGCGCCTTGAAGGTCTGGTGGCAGGAGCGGCAGCCCTCGCCCACCGCCGCGAATGCGGTCTTGAAACCTGCTTCAGTCACACCCGCAGTGCGGTTTTCGGCGACGGAAGCCTCAAACTTGGCAATGGCGGCCTCAAAACCGGCGCGATCGCTCCACACGGCCGGCTCAGCCTTGGTTTCACCCACATCCGAACCCGCAGGGAACAGATCGGCATAGCCCTTCATATTGTTCTGAAGGGTGGTGAAAATGGCTTCAGCCTTGGCGGCGTCGAAGGGAATATTGCCCTTCGCCATATCGGCGCCAATCTTCATCTGGCCGCCCATTTCCTTCATCAGCGTCTGGCGCTGCTGAAGGACATTTTCCGCATGAGCCACAGAGAAGGTCGCCGTTGCAGCAGCAAGGCCGGCAAGAAGGGCGGTGGTCACGGTCAGACGCATTGTCAGCTCCCGGTCAGGATTCGAATGTGTGGATTATAAGCATTCAAATTTCAAAATGACGCGACGGAAGCCGGGTTAAAGCGTGACCGAGGCCGTTTTGTGCCCATATCCGGCAAATATTCACAGTCTGCGCCACAGAAACACGACAGGTCAGCCCCTCACCAGCATATCGGAGCATTGACGGCCGCATGGGAGAAAGGCATCAGACATGGGCACATGCCTTTCATCCGCATGACGAGCCCAGTAAGAAGGCCCTTTGTACCGGAGGGTGAAACGCACATCGTGACGGGCAACACTTCCAGCATTTCCGCATCCCGGCTTTCAGGCCGCCCCGTTCTTGTCACCGGCGTGGCTGGATTTATCGGCGCGGCACTGGCGCACCGCCTGCTCGGGCAGGGCATTCGCGTGGTGGGGGTGGATAATCTGAATGATTATTATGATGTACGCCTGAAGCTGGCCCGGCTTGCCACACTGCAATCCCAGCCCGGCTTCACCTTCGAGAAGCTGGATCTGGCCCAACGGGTGGAAACAGCGGCCCTGTTTACCCATCATCAGCCTGTTCAGGTGGTGAATCTGGCGGCGCAGGCCGGGGTGCGTCACTCGCTGGAAAACCCGGCGGCCTATGTGGATTCCAACCTCGTGGGTTTCGCCAATGTGCTGGAAGGGTGCCGGCATAATGAGGTGGAACACCTCATCTTCGCCTCCTCCTCCTCCGTTTATGGTGCCAACACCCTACAGCCCTTCTCTGTGGAACAGGGGGCGGATCACCCCATCAGCCTCTATGCCGCCACCAAAAGGGCCAATGAGCTGATGGCCCACAGCTATAGCCACCTCTATCGGTTGCCGGCGACAGGGCTGCGTTTCTTCACCGTTTATGGGCCTTGGGGCCGGCCGGATATGGCCGTGTTCCTGTTCACGGACGCCATCTGGCACGGACGCCCCATTCAGGTGTTCAATGATGGGCATATGAGCCGCGACTTCACCTATATCGACGATGCTGTGGAAGCGGTGATGCGCCTGCTGGACCATGTACCGGGGCCAAACCCGCAGTGGAGCGGGAAAGCGCCGGACCCGGCCAGCTCCAGCGCACCGTGGCGTCTCTACAATATCGGCAACCACGCCCCCGCCCCGCTGAGGGAACTGATCTCCCATATCGAGGCGGCGCTGGGCCGCAAGGCTGTTCTGGATTTTCAACCCATGCAGGCCGGAGACGTGGAAACCACCTATGCGGATGTTTCCGCCCTGGCCCATGCGGTGGATTTTGCCCCACGCACCGATCTGAAAACCGGAATCACCGCTTTCGTAAACTGGTATCTGAACATCTATCTGCCCCGGATCGTGGCGGGTTGAACGCAAACGCGCCCTTGCGAACGCGCCCTTGCAAAACTGCGGGGCAGCCCTTTTCAGGCCCGCCCCCGCAAATGCGTCATGCCCGCCCTTTTCATGTTCTGCCGGGGGGGGGTGCCCGCAACTCAGGCGAAAGGGGCCACCAACTGTTCCAGCTCGGCCGTTACCTGCTCCAGCAACGCCTTATCCCGCGTGCGGGCAACCAGATGGGTCTTGAAGCCGCCATCTTCATCACGGAACGGATAAGAGCCGATCAGCACCTTCGGATAACGCCCGGCCAGCTCTGAAAGCCCGGCGGCAATATCCCCCTCGCCCGTATTGGCCTTCACCGTATGGGAAAGCATGGGCCGGCCCTTTTCCAGATCCGGCAACACCACTTCCAGCATGGATTGCATGATGCGTGGCACACCGGCCATCACGATGACATTTCCGATGCGGAAGCCCGGCGCCTTGGAAACAGCATTGGCCACCAGCTCCGCCCCCTGCGGAATCCGGGCCATGCGCAAACGCGCCTCATTGAGCCTGTCTTCGGGAATATATTCCAGCAGCAGCTTGCGGGCGCGCGGGTCCACATCAATCGGCACGCCAAAGGCGCGGGCGATGGAGTCCGCCGTGATGTCATCATGGGTGGGGCCAATGCCCCCCGTGGTGAAGACATAGGTAAAACGGGCGCGCAGGGCATTCACGGCGGCCACGATGTCCTCTTCGACATCCGGCACAATGCGGACCTCGCGCAGATCTATGCCCACTTCGGTCAACCGCTCGGCGATATGGCCGATATTCTTATCCTTGGTGCGCCCGGACAGAACCTCATCACCAATAATAACCAGCGCCGCAGTGACCAAATGGGCATCGTCCGCCTCAAACATGACCATCCTCTTTCAAATTCTGCCCAAGGGTAGCGCACATTCAGCCCATTTCATGGGCAAACAGGGCGCGAGAATCTATCTGAACAGATGTCTTTTCCTGTTCTCACTTGTTTGGCACGATGTTTGTAAGGTTCCAAGACGCTCCACCCGCACATGGAGAGGCAGTCTAGATGCAAAAAGCCTTCAACGAGATGTCCTTTTCCGATGGGCAGGTCCGTCCTGCCTATGAAGCCTTGCAGCGCTGGCTGGAAGGCGTGCCCCAGGACGTGCTGGACCATCGACGCAAGGAGGCTGAATATATTTTCCGGCGCATCGGCATCACCTTCGCTGTGTATGGCGAACAGAATGCGCAGGAACGCCTGATTCCCTTCGATATCGTGCCCCGCATCCTCACCCAGGGCGAGTGGGGCACCCTCGCGCGCGGGCTGGAGCAGCGCGTGAAGGCGCTCAATCTCTATATCCGGGATGTCTACAGCAAGCGCGAAATTCTGAAGGCGGGCCTGCTGCCGGAAGAACTGGTTTACCAGAACCCGGCCTTCCGCCCGGAAATGAATGGCCAGCGTGTGCCACATGACCTGTATGTGCACATTGCGGGCATCGACATCGTGCGCACTGATCCAGACACATTCTATGTACTGGAAGACAATGCCCGCACGCCCTCCGGCGTCTCCTACATGCTGGAGAACCGGGAAATCATGATGCGCCTGTTCCCCGAGTTGTTCGCCATGCACAAGGTGGCGCCGGTGGAACAATATGCCGATGACCTTCTGGCCACACTGCGCTCGCTCTCGCCGCGTGGCGGACATGAGCCGAATGTCGCCATCCTCACCCCCGGCATCTACAATTCGGCCTATTACGAACATTCCTTCCTCGCCGACAAGCTCGGCGTGGATCTGGTGGAGGGACGCGACCTGTTCGTGAAGGATGAGGTCGTCTATATGCGCACCACCGAGGGGCCCAAGCGGGTGGATGTGATCTACCGCCGGCTGGATGATGAATTTCTGGACCCTCTGGTGTTCCGCCCTGACAGCATGCTGGGCGTACCGGGGCTGATGAGCGCCTATCGCGCCGGCAATGTCACCCTCACCAATGCGGTGGGCACCGGGGTGGCGGATGACAAGGCCATCTATTCCTACATGCCGGAAATCATCCGCTTCTATCTGGGCGAGGAACCGCTGCTGCCCAATGTGCCCACCTGGCGCTGTCGCGAACCCGATCACCTGAAATATGTACTGGAGCATCTGCCTGAGCTGGTGGTGAAGGAAGTCCACGGCTCTGGCGGCTATGGCATGCTTGTCGGCCCCGCCGCCGACAAGGCGCAGATCGAGGCGTTCCGCGCCAAGCTGATCGCCGCGCCGGACAATTTCATTGCCCAGCCCACGCTCGCCCTCTCCACCTGCCCCACGCTGGTGGAAAAGGGGCTGGCCCCGCGCCATGTGGATCTGCGGCCGTTCATTCTGAGCGGATCGGACAAGGTGCGCATCGTGCCCGGCGGGCTCACCCGCGTCGCCATGAAGGAGGGTTCTCTCGTGGTCAATTCCAGCCAGGGCGGCGGGACGAAGGACACCTGGGTTCTCGACACCTGAGCCGGCAGGCCGGCGCGCCCCGCGGGCGCACACCGGATGTCTCTCCCCGTCCAGCCCTTTCACCCCTCCGATGATGGGTTACTCAGATGCTCTCCCGCACCGCTGATAATCTCTTCTGGCTCAGCCGCTATGTGGAACGGGCCGATTGCCTCGCCCGCATTCTGGATGTCGCCCAGCGCCTGGCGCACACACCCGTGGGGCCTGGCGTTTCCACCAATGAATGGGGCTCCGCCGTGCTCAGCGCCGGATGCGCCGATCAGTTCACCGAACGCTATGGGCCGCTGGATGAGGCCACGGAAGAGAATGTGGTCTCCTTCCTCGCCTTCGCGCCGGATAACCCCTCCTCCATCCGCAGCTGCTTCGAGGTGGCGCGCACCAATGCGCGTTCCGTACGTACTGCACTGACCTCGGAAATGTGGGATGTCATCAATTCGGCCTGGATCGACCTGCGCAACTTCCCCAACCGTGCCCTGACACGGGAGGAACTCTCCCGCTTCCTGGCCTTCGTGAAAGAAACCACGCTGCGTTATGATGGCGCGACCTTCCGCTCCATGCTGCGCAACGATGCCTACTGGTTCGCCCGCTCCGGCGCACAGATCGAGCGGGCCGACAACACCGCCCGCATTCTGGATGTGAAATATCATGTGCTGCTGCCGGAGCAGGAGCATGTGGGTGGCCCGCTGGATTATTTCCAGTGGTCCTCCATTCTGCGCTCGGTCTCCGCGCTCACGGCCTTTCACTGGGTGTATCGCGACAGCGTGAAGCCCTGGCTGGTGGCGGATCTGCTCATTCTCAACCGCCAGATGCCGCGATCCCTGGCCTCCTGTTATGAGAGCCTGACGCGCAATCTGGATGAGCTGGCCGGCGAATATGGCCGGCAGGGCCCTTCCCAGCGCCGGGCCCGCGCCATGCTGGCCCGGCTGAGCAATTGCGAGATTGAAGACATATTCCAGACCGGCCTGCATGAATTCATCACGGAATTCATCTCCGACAACAACAAGCTCGGCGGCGCCATTGCGGAGCAATATCTGACCTGAGCCCATCCACATGACGGGACGGCGGCTCCGCCCTCCGCCCCGCCCCAACCCCATTCAGGCTGCGACCAGGAGGCTGCCATGCGTGTCCGCATCCGTCACGAAATCACCCAGCATTTCGAACCCGGCAGCCGCAATATGGCTGCCATCGCCCGCCTTACACCCCGTTCCTGCGAGAGCCAGTTCATCCAGCGCTGGACCCTTGATGTGGATGCGGATTGCTGCCTGCACACGCAGGAAGACGCCTTTGGCAATCTGTGCCATGCCTTTACAATTGATGGGCCAACCGACAACCTCACCATTATCGCCGAGGGCGAGGTCGAAACGCAGGATACATCCGGCATTGTGCGCGGCACGGTGGAGCGCCAACCCCTTTCGCTCTATCTGCGCCAGACCGAGCTGACCCAGCCGGATGCTGCCATCATCTCCTTTGCCGAGAAACTCTCCCGCAGCAAGGAAGACCCGCTGGCAGACCTGCATGCGCTCATGGCCGCCGTGCATGACAGCGTGAAGGAAGACACCCGGACCGTGAACGGCCACACGCTGGATGCTGCCAGCGCGCTTGAAAAGGGGGCGGCCTGTTCGGGCAGCATCACCCATCTCTTCACCTCCACGGCGCGACATCTGGGCCTGCCGGCGCGACATGTTTCCGGCTATTTCCGCACTGATGACAAGGGCGCGGTGCGCCACTGGGCCGAGGCCCATGTGCCGGAAATCGGCTGGATCGCCTTTGATTGCGGCCAGAAAATCTGCCCCACAGAGAACCATATCCGCCTGTCCATCGGGCTGGACGCTCTGGCTGTGCTGCCCCTGCGCAGTGTGGGCGAGGAGATTGAGGAGCAGGTTATCATCCAGAACGGCCGCAAGCCGCGCTGCCATCCGCGCTGCCACCAGAGCCAGGAAGATCTCAGCAATCCGCGTGTGGAAGCTCCGGATACGGTGGACATGGCCCATGCCCGCAACCAGAGCCAAAGCCAGCAACAAAGCTGAATGGCGCACATATGGCCGCGTCCCGGACACCCCCATTCAGGGCGGCGCGGCTGCATTGCGCCTTTATCCCTCTTGACCGCGGGCACGTGGCCTGCATTCTCGGCGCAGATCCATCCAGCGGGAGCCGAGAACACCATGAGCACCAGGCCGGCCTATGACAATGAGAATATCTTTGCCAAAATCCTGCGCGGCGAAATGCCGGCCCACAAGGTCTATGAGGATGACAGGGCCTTCGTGTTTCTGGATATCTTCCCCCGCGCGCCCGGCCATGCACTGGTGATCCCCAAGGCACCGGCCCGCAACATCTTCGATATCACGCCCGAAGATCTCGCCCATGTGGCGAAGGTGGCCCAGACTGTGGCCCATGCCGCAATCGAGGCCTATGACGCGGATGGCATCACAGTGATTCAGTCCAATGAGAAGGCCGGCGGGCAGGAAGTGTTCCACCTGCATGTGCATGTGATTCCCCGCTATGAGGGCCAGCGCCTCAAGCCCCCGGCGAGCGAGATGGAAACCCCGGAGGTTCTGGCCGGGCAGGCTGCCAAACTGCGCACGGCTCTCGGCCAGTAAAGCCGGGCCTCAAGCCCCGCCCTTCAGCCGGGGCACCTTACCAGAACGCAACTGGGCATGGACCGGACGCACACAGCACAATGCTGAGGTCTGGCCCGCTTGCCTGTCCCGTCTTTTCCGTGCGCGGCCCGGCTGCGCACGTTTTGCCTGCCGAGGCTGCGCGGGCATCGTCTCACGGCAGGTAGTATTTCATGGATCTCGCCATCGTCTCCCTCTCCGCCCGCCCGCTGGTTGCCAGTGCGGCCCGCGCCGGCCTGTCCGCACTTGCGCTGGATCTCTATGGACGGCCGGATCTGTGCCGCAAGGCCGGCAAGGCGGTGCAGGTTCCCTCACGCCCCCAGGCTGGGGCCAATGGCCTGCCCGGCTTTGATGGCCCGGCCCTGCTGGACGCCCTCGCCACCCATGCCCCCGCCGGCATGCCTGTGATTCTGGGAGAAGGGTTGGATGCGGAACCGGAGTTGCTGGCCCATATCGCCGCCCGCAACCCCATTCTGGGCAACACCCCCACAACGGTGCAGGTGCTGAAAGACCCCATGGCACTGGAAGCCCTGTGCGGCCATCTGCGCATTCCCTTCCCCGCCATCTGCACCGAGGCTCCCGTGCCGGAATTCTTCACCCGGCCGGTGCTGGAAAAGCGGATTGGCGGTAGTGGCGGCTTGCTGGTGCGCCTGCGCGCAGCAGATGACCATGGTGCGCCTGCACCGGGTTTCTATCTCCAGCGAGAGGTTGAGGGCCGCCCCTATGCCCTGCTGCTTCTGGCCAATGGACGGGAGGTGGTGGAACTCGGCGTGGCGCGCCTGTGGCAGGCCGGCGAAGAGACCGCCCATTCTTTCCGACACAATGCGATGACCGGCCCGGTGGAGCTGCCCGCCGCCCTGCAACCCGCCATCAGCGCCGGGGCTCGCAATATCGCCCTCGCCTGCGGCCTTGTGGGACTGGTGCGCGTGGATGTGATGGCGAATGACAGCGGCTGGCATGTGCTGAATGTCACACCGCACCCGGACGCCAGCCTTGACCTGCTGGACACCGAAAGCCAGCCCGCTTTGCTCGGGCTTCATCTGGCGGCATGCGGTGGCCGCCTGCCCGCCCGGCACCCCACCCTGTCTCAGGTGCGCGCTCTGGCCCGCCTGCGTGCACCGCGCCGCATGACCATGCCGGAAGCTTTCCTGCATCCACACTTCCCCGCCAATGCCGTGCATGATCTGGCCCCGGCCGGTGCCATGCTGGAGGAAGGCGCGCTGATTGCCAGCCTGCATGTCAATGCGCCTCGTCCCGCAGAGGCGGAAGCCAGCCTGAACGATCTGTTGCGCCCGCTGCAACACGCGCTCTCCCGGCAGGTCTGAGGACAAGACGGGCCAGCCGGCCCCCATCCACATTTCCCGTCTTTACAGCGCCCGGCTGATCTGTACAGGAAAGATCAGCCGGCATCTGGTGCCAGCATCCCCGCTGGTCAATGCAGACGGAAGAACAGATGGTAGATCCTTCCCTTCCCTTGAATGCGGATGTCTTCACCCATGTTCGGGTTCTCATTGCCATTGTCATGGGCCTCAGCCTCACCCGGCTTCTGACGGGGCTCAGCCGCTTCACGCAGCCCTCGCACAAAAGAAGGGTCTGCTTTGTCCATATTGGCTGGACCCTCTATCTGATCCTCTGTCTCATCAATTTCTGGTGGTTTCAGATCCGGCTGGCGAACATCACGGCCTGGACCTTCGAGCATTACGCTTTCATATTTTTTTATGCGGCCCTCTTCTTTTTTACATGCGCCACGCTTTACCCCGACAAGCTGGACGACATTGATAAGATGGATGAGTATTTCCTCTCTCGCAAAACCTTGTTCTATGGCTTGATTGTCGCCATCAACCTGACAGATGTGATTGATACCTCTATAAAAGGCAGTCAATACATCAAGTATCTGGGCGTCAGCTACCTCATTCATATTGCCATCATTTCTATTCCCAGTCTCTTTATCATGCGCTCCACCACGCGTTTTTATCATATGATTTTCGTTAGCTTCGCCATAGTGGAGCAGATGCTCTGGATTTACTTTCACTACAGCTCCCTCGCCTGAAGCCGCCGGCCGCCTCCCCGTGTTTGCCGTGGCCGCCGGCTTGCGCCATAAGGGTGCAAACAACAGCAGCGGCCATGAGACAGGCCGCACGCCAGCCAATGACCCAACCGGCGGCCGGTGCAGGACAGGAGAGTGAGCGTGGTGAGCGAAATCGTGACCCTTCAGGCTTTTCTGGAGCAGTGGGCGGGCGAAGACCCGACAAAGGCGGAGATTGCCAGCACGGTGCGCACCATTGCCAGCACAGGCGTGGGCATTGCCGACCTGGTGGCGCGCGGCCCGCTGGAAGAGGGGCTGGCCAGCGCACGCGGCACCGATCCCAACGCCGGCGGCGACACCCAGAAAGAGCTGGATGTGATCGCTGAAGAATGCCTGCGCGCCGCCCTGCGCGAAACGCCCGTGGCCTATCTCGCCTCCGAGGAAAGCGAAGAGCTGATCGCCCTGAACCCGCGCGGCAACCTCGTTGTGGCGGTAGACCCGCTGGATGGCTCATCCAATATCGACACCAATGTGTCGGTCGGCACTATCTATTCCATCCTGCCCTTCAGCGATGAAGAGCGGGAGAACCCGAACGCCGCCGTGATGAAGCCCGGCACCAACCAGCTCGCCGCCGGCTTTCTGGCCTATGGGCCCGCCACCATTCTGGTTTCCACCCTGGGCGATGGTACGCAGGTCTTCGTTTATGACCGCGACCGCTCGGAATTCATTCTCGCCCGCGAGAAAGTGGAAATTCCCGTCGAAACCAAGGAATACGGCATCAACCAGTCCAATATGCGCCAGTGGGATGCGCCCATGAGCGCCTGGATCAAGGATTGCCTGGCTGGCGCGGAAGGCCCGCGCGGCAAGAATTTCAACATGCGCTGGGTGGGCTCCATGGTGGCGGATGCCTTCCGCATTTTCACCCGTGGCGGCGTCTATCTCTACCCTTCCGACAAGCGCAAGGGCTATGAGAATGGCCGCCTGCGGCTGATCTATGAAGCCTTCCCTGTCGCCATGCTTACCGAGCAGGCCGGCGGCGGCGCCACCGATGGCAAGACCCGCATTCTGGACATTACCCCCCACCATATTCACCAGCGCATTCCGCTGGTGTTCGGCTCGAAGGCCGAGGTGGAAAAGATCGCCTCCTATTACTGAACTTGTCCGGGCAGGGTGCATGCGCCCTGCCCGCGCCTCACAGCCGGGAAGCTGACATGAACACGCCGCTGATTGCCCCCTCCATGCTCGCCAGCGATTTTGCCCGCCTTGGCGAGGAAGCGCGCGACATCACCACCGCCGGTGCGGATTATATCCACCTGGATGTGATGGATGGCCATTTCGTACCCAACCTCACCTTCGGGCCGGATGTAGTGCGCGCCCTGCGCCCCCACACAGACAAGCCCTTTGATGTGCATCTGATGATCTCGCCGGTGGAGCCTTATCTGGAGGCTTTCGCCAAGGCGGGCGCGGATATCATCACCGTGCACCCGGAAGCAACGCCCCATCTGGATCGTTGCCTGCAAGTCATTCGCGGGCTTGGCAAGAAGGCCGGCGTGGCGCTGAACCCGGCCACCCCGGAAAATGTGCTGGAATATGTACTGGACAAGGTGGACCTTGTGCTGGTGATGAGCGTGAACCCCGGCTTTGGCGGGCAAAGCTTCATCCCTGCCATTCTGCCCAAGATCGAGCGCGTGCGCGACATGATCCGTGGTCGCGATATCCGCCTTGAGGTGGATGGAGGCGTCAACCCGGAAACCGCTGCCCTGTGCGCCCGCGCGGGTGCGGATGTGCTGGTGGCCGGTTCTGCCGTCTTCAAGGGCGGTATTGAGGGCTATCGCGCCAATATCGCAGCCATTCGCGGCTCTGCGGCCAATGCCATGGGGCTGATGGTGTAATTGAGCGCCCCATCTTCGTGCCTCGCGGGTCATATGCCTGTTTGCAAAGGCCGCCTCACATGGGTGAGGCGGCCTTTGGCATATGCGACGGAAATGGGCGGAAGGATATGCCCCCACCCCGCAGCCCCTATTTGTGAAACGCCTTTGCAAGAATCTTTGCCGGCCAGAGAGGGGCCATATAAATTTCTCACAGACAGCGGCTGAGAATCTGATTGCCCTGCCAGCCATTCGAGCCCGACCGGATCTCTCCAGCATTGAAAGGCAGCCCTGGAATGCGTTTCATCAGCGGTGTGCTTGCGCTTCTTGCCCTGCTCCTGGCCCTGCCCGCGCAAGCCCAGACCACCGGCCCGCTGGAGCCTATCAACAGATCAAGCCCGTCTGAAACCTATAATTCCTTCCTCGCCACGGCCAAGCGGCTGGAACATGGCTATGCTGACTATGTGCAGGACAAAAGCCCTGCCAAGGTCAAGGCCATGCAGCGGGATTTGCGGCGCATCCGCCAGCTGATGGATCTGAGCACCCTGCCCCATGCCACCCAGGCCAAGACAGGCAACGCAGCCGCCGGCTATCTTTATGATATTCTGGCCCGGTTGCCCGCACCTGCACCAGACAGCATTCCAGGCGCAATCCCCGGTGAAGACAAGCTGCCCGAAAAATGGACTATTCCGGGCACAGATATTCAGATTGCCCGCGCTCAAAATGGGCCGCGCGCGGGGGATTATCTTATCACGGCAGAGAGCATCTCCAATATTCCTGAATATTATTTCAGTATTATTGATAGCCCTGTCCTCCAGAAGCGCATCTACCCTTACCTGCATCGAGAGCAGGTCAGCGCAACCGGCCCTCTGATTCCAGATTCACTGACCCAGAATATCCCGGATCAGCTCAAGGTTTACCACCTCAACTCCCCCCTCTGGAAGATTCTTGCCATTGGCGTGGTCATTCTGCTGACATTGGTCTTGAGCCTGTTGTGGACAAGAGTGGCGCGAAAACTGGCCCGTACAGGTGGAGCCATACGGCAATGCTGGTGGAAGCTGACCATGCCGCTGGTCTTTCTGGGGCTATTCTCTCTCAGCGAGTGGTTCATCTTTTCCCAGATCAATCCGGCAGGCATGATGGCCGCAGGCGAGAGCCTGTTTGCCACCTTCATCTTCTATACGGCAGGTGCATGGGCTGTATGGCTGGCCTGCTTCCTGATGATCGCCATTCTCATTCATTCTCCGCACCTTCCAGAGAACAGCAACAATGCCACGCTGATCCGCCTGACAGGCCGCATATGCGCGCTGCTTCTGGCGGGCGGCATACTGGCCTATGGTGCAAATGAAATGGGCATTCCGGCGCTGGGGCTTGTCGCGGGTCTGGGCGTGGGCGGTTTTGCGCTGGCCCTGTCCTCCCAATCCACCATAGAGAACCTGTTCGGCGGGCTCTCCCTGTTTGCCGACAAGCCCTTGCGCATTGGCGACTATATTGAATTTGGAGAAGAAGTCGCGAGTGTTGAGAATATAGGGCCGCGCTCCACCCGTCTGCGCGCCCTCAGTGGCGTTCTCTACACCGTACCCAATGCCGACATCGCGAAAATGCCCATCGTCAATTACACGATGCGCGAAAAATGCTTTCTCAAGCAGGATATTGCCGTACGCGGAGATACACCCCCGGAAAAACTGCGCGCCTTGCAGGACAGGCTTCTGGCCATGCTGATTGCTGAAGAGATAGTGGAAAAGGATACCGGCTGGCCGCGCGCGCGTATTGATACGATTGGCTATGGGCGCATCAATATTCAGCTCAGGGCCATTATCGAAACCTCCGAATATTATGTCTTTCTGGCCTGGCAGGAACAGATCATCCTCGCCACACTGGAACATATGCGCGAACTGGGCGTGGAACTGGCCCAGCCCCTGCCCGACCTGCGCAATATGCAGGCTCCATAAAGCGTGACACGGCTCGGGAGCCGGCCTGCCCGGCTCCAAACGGCCACAAGAAAAGCCATGGCTGACCGGCGGATGCGTATGGGACGCTTATCTGCCCCCTCAGCCGCGCGCAAGAAATGCGCCGATCCGCTCCACCGCCTCCCGCATATCCGCCGCCGAGCCCGCATAGGAGAAGCGCAGATACTGGCGACCATGGAAGGGGTCAAAATCCAATCCGGGCGTAGTGGCCACATGCGCCGCATCCAGCAGCTGCGTGGCAAAGGCCACGCTGTCATCAGTGAAGGCCGAGACATCCGCATAGAGATAGAAGGCACCATCCGCCGGCAGAAAATGCTTCAGCCCCGCAGCCGGCAGCCCTTCAGTAAGAATACGGCGGTTTTCCTCATAGCCGCGCTTCACGCCATCCATCTCCTCGCGACCATCAAAAGCCGCCTCGGCCGCAATCTGCGAGAGGGTTGGCACCGAGATGGAGAAATTCTGCTGCAACCGCTCCATGGTGCGGGAAAGGCCGGGAGGAACCACCATCCAGCCCACGCGCCAGCCCGTCATGCAGAAATATTTGGAGAAGGAATTGATGACAGTCACATCTTCCCCGATCTCCGCCGCACTCACGGCCGGGAAGGCATAATCCAGCCCGTGATAAATCTCGTCCGAGATGAAGCTGATACCCAGATCCCGCGCGCAGCCATGCAAGGCAGAAAGCGCCGCGCGGTCCATCATGGTGCCGGTGGGGTTGCCTGGACTGGCCACCAGAACGCCCTTGAGAGGCGCCTCGCGATGAGCTGCGACAAGCTGCTCCGGCGTCAGCGCGTAACGATCTTCCGGCAGGGTTTCGATCAGCACCGGCTCACAGCCCAGCGCCGAGAGCACATGGCGATAGGGCGGATAACCCGGCGAAGCAATAGCCACCCGGTCTCCAACATCAAACAGCCCCAGAAAGGCGAGAATGAAACCGCCGGAAGAGCCATTCGTCACCACCACCCGTTCCGGGTCCAGCTCCAGCCCGTGCTGTTCGGCATAATAGCGGGCGATGCGGGCGCGCAGAGAGGGAAGCCCCAGCGCCGCCGTATAGCCTACCTGCCCGGCCTCCAGCGCGCGGGCAGCGGCCGTGCGGGCGGTGAGTGGCGCGGGGGCCGCCGGCTGGCCCACCTCCAGATGCATCACCCGCCCGCCACCGGCTTCAATACGTGCGGCATGTTCCATCACATCCATCACGATAAAGGGGGCGACCTCACTGCGCTGCGAGGGGCGCACGGCCACCAGAGCGGGCGCAGGACGGGTGAGGCGGGAGGCAAGCGTGTTCATGGTCACTCAGCTTTCAGGGCGGCGCGACAAGTCGCGCACACCGCAAGGCACAAAAACAATAGGGCGGAGAACAGCAGAAAGCGCGGCATACCGCAACGCCGTGCACCATAACCCATAATGGACGCGGGCTTTTTGCGGGCACAACCGGCTCTTGCCTCAAATTATCCGCGAAGAGCATGGTATGGGGGATTGTCCCCTCTCAGCTTCCCGCAAAGGTGGGAGGCTGCCAGTATAACCAGCCGGCTCGCACCGGGCCATCAGGAGACGATGACAAAGGCCATCTGGAAAAAGGCTGCCAGCGCCCCCTTCGCCGCACCGCCAGCCCCTTCCCCTGCCTGCGCCCCGCGCCAATGGCTGGCTCCGGCCCTGCGCGCCCTGCTGCTGGGCGCAGCTCTGCTGACGCCACTTCAGGATGCCGCCCGTCACTCTGCCCAGGCGCAAGCACAGCAGAACAGTCCGGTTCTCATTCGCGACACCGAGATTGAAAATCTCATGCGCGATTACACCACCCCCATCCTCTCTGCGGCTGGCCTTGGACGGCAGAATGTAGAAGTGGTTCTGATTCAGAACCCTTCCTTCAACGCCTTCGTGGCGGATGGGCGACGCATCTTCGTCAATACCGGCGCGCTGATGGATTCGGAAACGCCGAACCAGATCATCGGCGTGCTGGCGCATGAAGCCGGCCATATTGCCGGCGGCCATCTGGCCCGGATGCGTGAGCAGATGGCCGGGGCGCAGGCCATGGCCGTGGTCGCCATGATGCTGGCGGGTGCAGGCGTTGCAGCCGGCGCGGCCGCCGGCATGGATGGTCGCGATCTCGGACAAGCCGCCGCCGCCGGCATGACCCTGCCACAGCATATGCTCCACCGCTCACTCCTCTCCTACAAGCGCAGCGAAGAACAGACCGCAGACCGCGCCGCCGTGCGTTATCTGGACGCCACCGGCCAATCCGCGAAGGGCATGCTGGAAACCTTCCGGCGTTTTCAACGCGACCAGTTTTTCGTGAGCCAGCGGATTGATCCCTACATGCTCAGCCACCCTCTGGCGCATGAGCGCATCGCCGCGCTGGAGACTTTGGCCAAGGCCAGCCCCAATTATCACCGGAAGGATTCGCCTTCCCTTCAGGCCCGGCATGCTCTGATGCGCGCAAAGCTTGTGGGCTTTACCCAGCGGCCGGATATGGTGGCCCGCAAATATCCCTCTTCCGACCATTCCCTCGCGGCGGATTATGCCCGCGCCATCTCGGCCTATCGCCATTCCGACATGAACAGCGCCCTGCGCCGGATTGATGCACTGATTGCCCGCGCGCCGGACAATCCCTATTTTCACGAACTGAAGGGGCAAGCCCTGCTGGAAGGCGGACGCCCGGCACAGGCTGTCGCCCCCCTGCGCAAGGCCGTGGAGATGACAGGTGATGCGCCATTGATTCGCGCCATGCTCGGCCAGGCGCTGGTCGGAACTGGCAAAAGCGGGCGCGGCAAGGGTGCGGCCAAAAGTACAGGTTCCACCACGCAGGATGCGATTTATGAGCTCATAAAGGCTACGGTGAGGGAGCCGGATTCGCCCTCCGCATGGCGACAGCTCGCCATTGCCTATGGCCAGCGGGGAGACAAGCCGAATGCCGACCTTGCCGCCGCCAATGCCGCATTGGCCTCTAGCGAATTTGAAACCGCGCGGCATCTGGCCGCCCGTGCCCGCAGGGGCTTTTCTGCCGGCTCGCCCGGCTGGCTGAAAGCCGATGACATTCTCAAACTCGAGCCGCCCAAGCCCAAGGCTTCGTCTCGCCGCTGAGCACCCCATTCCTGTTTTGCAGTTTTATCTGAGGGAGAACTTCATGCGTCCTCGTTTCGGCCTTGGCGGCCGCCTTGTTCCGCTGGCGCTCGCCGCCTCTGTCGTCGCCGCCACGCCGGCTGCGGCCTTCACCGATGAGGAGAAGAAGGAACTCGGCCCCATCATCCGCGAATATATCATCACCCATCCAGAGGTTCTGGAAGAAGCCATCACCGTGCTGGAGGCCCGCCATAACGAGGCCCAGGCCGAACAGCGCACCAAGGCGCTGGAGCAGGTGCGTGAACTGGTGCTCACCAGCCCTCACAATGTGGTGATCGGCAACCCCAAGGGCGATGTCACCCTTGTGGAATTCTTTGACTACAATTGTGGCTATTGCCGCAAGGCCATGGTCGATCTCAAGCAGCTCATGAAGAACGACCCTAATCTGCGCGTGGTGCTGCGGGAATTCCCGGTGCTCGGTCAGGCTTCCGTGGAAGCGGCCCAGGTGGCCATTGCGCTGCATATGGTGGCGCCGGATAAATACCTGGCCTTCCATGAAGCCCTGTTCAACACCCCCGGCCCGATCGACCGCGAGAAGGCCCTTGCCGCCGCCGAAAGCGTGGGCGTGAATGTGGAAGAGCTGGAAAAGAAAGCCTCTTCGCCCGAGCTGAACGCCTCACTGGATGAAACAATGAAAATTGCTTCCGTCCTCGGCCTCAATGGCACGCCCTCCTACATTGTGGGCGATCAGGTGGTTGTCGGCGCTGTCGGCCACGACAAGCTGAAGGCCGCCATTGCCGCCACCCGCGCGCAGAAAAAGGCCGCGCAGTAAGGTCTTTCCTTACGTTTCTCCGGCAGATTAGGCCGGTGCAGGTTTCAGGCAGCTCCACCTTTGGCGCAAACCGCCAAAGGTGGATAAAGGCCGGCTGGAGCCTGCCGCTTTCGTGGGGGGCTTTCCTTGTGGCGAGAGCGCTCCTATAACCGGCGCAACCCGGCCATATGGGGCCGGTCGACAGATCAGGCAGGATGTCCAATACCATCCACGTCCTCAACGGGCCTAACCTCAATCTCCTCGGCACGCGTGAACCCCAGATTTATGGGGCCGACACTCTCGCCGATATCGAAGCCTTGTGCCGCCGCGAGGCGGAACGCCACGGCTTTGCCCTTGTGTTCCAGCAAACCAACAGCGAAGGCACGCTGGTGGATCTGGTGCAGGCGGCCCGTGGTGCGCGTGGCATCGTGCTGAATGCGGCGGCCTATACCCACACCTCGGTTGCCCTGCGCGATGCGGTGGCGGCGGTGGGCGTGCCCACCATAGAGGTGCATCTGTCCAATGTTTTCGCCCGAGAGGCGTTCCGTCACCACTCCTATCTTTCTCCGGTGGTGCGGGGTGTCATCTGCGGCTTCGGGCCACAAAGCTATGCTCTGGGCATAGCGGCGCTGGCTTCCACCCCAACAGCATGATCGCCACTGCCCCTTTCCACCCTCGCGCCGGCCAGATGAGCCGGCATGCGAACCGGCGGAACGGAGCGGCAAGAGCAGGAACATGATGAAACCCACCAAAGCCCCGTTCGATACCGAACTCGTCAAGGAAATCGCCAATCTGCTTGCTGGAACCGATCTGACCGAGATCGAAGTGCAGCATGAGGATCTGCGTATCCGCGTGGCCCGCACCCCGGCGCCCGTCACTGTCACCCAGATGGCTCCGCAGGCTCTGGCTGCGGCCCCTGCTGCTGCGCCTGCGGCGGCCCCTGCCGCCCCCGCAGCCGAAGCTGCCACCCCGGCAGACCTTGCCAAGCACCCCGGCGCCGTTCCCTCCCCCATGGTGGGCACCGCCTATCTCTCTCCCGAGCCGGGCGTCGCCCCCTTCGTGGATGTGGGCAGCACGGTGAAGGAAGGCGACACGGTGCTGATCGTGGAAGCCATGAAGACCATGAACGCCATTCCCGCGCCGCGCTCCGGCACGGTGACGCGGGTTCTGGTGGGCAATGCCCAGCCAGTGGAATATGGCGAGCCCCTCCTGATCATCGAATGATGTGCGCAAGCTGAGGGCCGGCTGATGTTCAAGAAAATCCTGATCGCCAATCGCGGCGAGATCGCCCTGCGCATTCTGCGCGCCTGCAAGGAACTGGATATCGCCACGGTGGCGGTCCACTCCACGGCCGATGCCGACGCCATGCATGTGCGCCTCGCGGATGAGAGCGTGTGCATTGGCCCGCCTCTGGCGCGCGATTCCTATCTCAACATTCCCTCCTTGCTCGCGGCCTGCGAGATTACGGGGGCGGATGCGGTGCATCCCGGCTATGGCTTTCTCGCCGAGAACGCCCGCTTTGCCGAGATTCTGGAAGAGCACAATATCCACTTCATCGGCCCCAAGGCGGAGCATATCCGCATTATGGGCGACAAGATCGAAGCCAAGAAAACCGCGCAGAAGCTGGGCATTCCGGTGGTGCCGGGCTCAGATGGCGGCATCACCGATGATGGCGAAGCGCACCGCGTAGCGGCCGAGATCGGCTTCCCCGTGCTGGTGAAAGCCGCAGCCGGTGGTGGTGGTCGCGGCATGAAAGTGGCCTATAGCAAGGACGACCTGTCCTCGGCCCTTTCCACGGCACGTATCGAGGCCAAGGCCGCCTTTGGCGATGATGCCGTTTATCTGGAAAAATATCTCTCCACGCCGCGCCATATCGAGGTGCAGGTACTGGGCGATGGCCAGGGCAACGCCATTCATCTGGCCGAGCGTGATTGTTCACTCCAGCGGCGTCACCAGAAAGTGTGGGAAGAAGCGCCCTCCCCGGTCATCTCAGAGGCCCAGCGCGCAGAAATCGGCGAAACCTGCGCCAAGGCCATGCGCGAGCTGAAATATCTCGGCGTGGGCACCATCGAGTTCCTCTATGAGGACGGGAATTTCTATTTCATTGAAATGAATACCCGCATTCAGGTGGAACACCCGATTACCGAGATGATTACCGGCATCGACCTCATCAACGAGCAAATCCGCGTCGCCGCGGGTGAGCCCATGACGGTGAAGCAGGAAGACATCAAGGTGGATGGCCACGCCATTGAATGCCGCGTGAATGCCGAGCACCCCACCAGCTTCCGCCCATCTCCCGGTCGGATCTCCCATTACCATGTGCCGGGCGGCCTTGGAGTGCGTGTCGATTCCAACGCCTTTCAGGGCTATGTGATCCCGCCCCATTATGACAGCCTGGTAGGCAAGCTGATTGTGCATGGCCGCACCCGCGATGAATGCCTGAGCCGGCTGCGCCGCGCGCTGGATGAATTCGTGGTGGATGGAATCGACACCACCCTGCCCCTCTTCCGCACGCTTGTGCGCACGCGGGACATTCAGGAAGGTCGTTACGACATTCACTGGCTTGAGCATTTTCTTGCCGATATTGACGGCAAGATCGTCATATCATGAACCGGAAGGCGGGTTCGCATGGGCCCGCCCCCGCAAAGCATGGCAAGCCGGGCTTCAACTGGCTTGCCTGAAACGCAGGGCTTCGGATATGCCGGCTTCAGGGCACAGCGCCCGGCATGGCGAGAAGCCTTCCGTCATGAATTATAATTTCAGGTTTCATCTCCACAGGCGTGGCAGGAGCGATCAGATGAGCGCGACGATGCAGAACAGCACCATGATGCAGAAGGGCATGCGCCGCGGCATTGCCGCAGCTCTCGGACTGTATATGGCCACCTTCGCCCTGCCGGCCATGGCCGAAACGGCCAAGGATGCCGCCCCTCAGGATACGGCTACCAAGACCGAGCAGGGCACAACGCAGCCGGAACAGTCCGCCACCAAGACCCTTTCCGTGCACGGCGACTGGACTGTGCGCTGCAAGGAGGCCGAGGCCGAACAGGGTGGTGGTGCTGACGGCAAGATCTGCGAAGCAGTGCAGACCCTGCAAACCCCGGATATGAAGACCATTCTGGCCCATATCGCCGTGAACGCGCAGAAAGATGGCCCTGTCTATCTCGTTGTGCAGGTGCCCCCGCGCGTATGGCTGCCGGCCAATGTGGTGCTGAAGGTGAAGGGTGTTGAAGACATCGTGCTGACCTACAAGCATTGCGGCATAGCCTGCACGGCTTCCGTCAAGCTTTCCGAAGCCCAACTCAAGGCGCTGATGGCCAGCTCCGGCAATGGCGAGCTGGTGTTCGAGGCCGGCAACCGCAAATCCGTCCTGCTGCCGATTTCCTTCACGGGCCTGCCGGCTGCGATGGAAGCCACGCCCGTCGAGTGAGCTTGCCGCTCCAGAACCGAGTTTCAAAATGGCGGGAGAGCCTGGCTCTCCCGCCATTTTCATATCCGCCTCAGCAGCGCGTGCCCTCTGTACTTTGGCTCTGACAAAATGCTCTAATCCCGTCATGAGCCGAATGAGCGATGAAAATCACGGGATCACACCCGATGTCTTGCTGAAGGCCTATGCCTGCGGCATCTTTCCCATGGCCGAGAGTGCGGATGACCCCGGCCTGTTCTGGATTGAGCCAGAGCAGCGCGGCATCATTCCCCTCGATCGTTTCCGCGTGCCCTCTCGTCTGGCCCGCACAGTGCGCTCGGACAAGTTCGAGATTCGGGTCGATTCGGATTTTGAAGGGGTCATTTCCGGCTGCGCCGCGCCACAGGAAGGACGCGAGAATACCTGGATCAATGACGTCATCCGCCAACTTTATGGCGAGCTGTTCCGTCGCGGGCACTGCCACACGGTTGAAGCCTGGCGCGATGGCAAGCTGGTAGGTGGCCTTTATGGCGTGAGACTGGGTGGCGCCTTTTTCGGGGAAAGCATGTTCCACCGTGAGCGCGATGCTTCAAAGGTTGCCCTTGTGCATCTCGTGGGCCGGCTGATTGCAGGCGGTTTCAGGCTGCTGGATACGCAGTTCGTAACCAGCCACCTTTCCGGCTTCGGCGCGGACGAAGTGCCACGCCAACGCTACCAGCACATGCTCGAGACCGCGCTGGCCTGTGATGCGAACTTCTACTGCTGGCCCCCTGCCGGCCCGGCCATAACCGGGGCCGGGGCTTTGCAGCCAATCAGCCACACATCATAAATCGGGTGTTCCACAGCGTGCAGGCCGGGGCTGGAAGCAAACATCCAGCCCGTGAAGATACGCTTTGCCTCACCCTTGAGGGTCACCTCATTCACTTCGCTGAAGGAGGTGATGTTCTGCGTCTCTGTAGGGGGGCGCGTGTAGCATACGCGTGGCGTGACTTGCAGAGCGCCAAATTGTGCCGTTTCACCAATGGGCACATCGAAACTGGTGATCCGCCCGGTAATTTTGTCGAGCCCGGCGAAAACCGCAATACGATTGGGCACCTTCACCGATGGTGGCTGCACCACGGTGACATCACCCGTCTCGTTTGGCACCACAATAGTGGAGCCAGCAGGCGCAAATGCCCCCCCATCCTGCGGGGCGACAACCACACCTTCCTGACCGGGGCGCGCATCAAAGCCCTGCCCGGTGCGAAAGCGCTGGTCCGCCGCGCCGCCATAAGGGGTCTGGTTGGTTGAGGCACCAAAACTGGAAGGCGGTGGCAGGAAGGATTGTTCGATTCCCTCACGCCCCTGCGCCAAAGCCAGCACCCCGAAGCCGGAGCCGCCGAGCAGCGCGAGGGCAAGAAGCGGAGCGATAGGGGTCAGGCGCATGGATAACTTCATCCGTCGGGCCGGAAACACATGCCCGACCATGTGCCGCACCGGGTGAATACGGCTTGGCTTCTTTTTCACCAGCAATCCGACATGAAGAAGGCAGGTGCCCGGCGGCGCACCGCACAGGCCACACCACGCCTTGACATGCACACAGGCCCAAATGGGCCTGTGACATCTTTCAGCGGATCAGTTCCCTGGGGTCCAGGCCTGATAATCGCCTGTTACTTCAGGGCGATGCCCACCCGAAAGCAGAGAACCCTGTGGGCGATAGGCCCCTGCGCTGCCTGTCAGATTCGGCTGATGCGGCTTCTGCCAGGGATGCGGCTTGTAATCTTCATCAACCGGGGCGACGTCCACGCGATGATGCATCCAGCCCCACCAGCCCGGCGGAATCGCGGAACCTTCGGCGTAGCCATTATAGAGCACCCAGCGACGCTCAAAGCCCAGCGTGGGGTCAATAGCGCCACCCTTGGTGCGATAGTAGCGATTGCCGAACTCATCCTGCCCGACCAACTCGCCATAGCGCTTGGTCCACCACCAGGTTCCGATGGTCTGCCGGTGCCACCAGGTGAAGATATAACGCAGCAGGTTCTTCACGGCTCATGCCTCATTCAGAAATTGGCGCGAACATGCCACCAGCACCGGGCCATGTCCACCCGGCAGAACTTATCCCACACTGTTTCAGGCATCAAATCGCCCTGCCGCACAATGTGGAACGTGGTGCCGTGGACAATAGCATGAAACCACGCCCCCGCACCGTTCACAGAAGGGGCTGCCTCCCGGCAGAATCATTTCGACATGATGTGAATCGTGGCGCGAGACATCCGCGCGGCAGAACGGAACTGGAGGCACAAGGCCCTCAGCTTGGGCGCGGCTCATGCGTGCGGGCGCTGCGACGGCGCGGGCTCATCTCGGCCTTGGTCACGCGGTCCATCTCGCCGGCGGCTTCGGCCAGGGCCAGATCAGCTTCAAGCTCGGTCAGGGTGGCGCGGGCGCCATCGCACTGGGAAGTCAGCTCTTCAATGGAATTCTGGAGATTATCGCGCCGCCCCCGTGCGGCCTGCGCCAGTGGCGGATAAGCGAAATGGCGCGGATCGCTCACACCGGAGCGCTCCTCCTCGGCCGCAATATCGCGATCCAGATCAGCAACCATCCGGCTGAAATCGGCAACCATGCCTTCAATCTGCGCGATGCGCCGACGCACATCGTCCATCTGAAACTTTTTGGCACGGATCAAAGGCTCACGCGACTTCATCGCCGTAAACTCCGCTACTCAATAGAAAAAGCGGCCCGGCGGTGCGGGCCTTTCAACAGCGCCATCCTGCCGGCTGAGCGTTGCCTCTTGGTTACCGCCGCCACATTTTGAACGGAAATCTCCACAGGGGCCGTCTCGGCAACCAATCGTTTACCCCCTTCGTTAATGATGGGCTCATGGATCGGGGGGGCGCACATCGGGCGCGAACCCGGAAGCCGCCGGAGTTTGGCGGGATGTGTGGCCCCAAGGGCTTTTGGAAAATGCTTAAGTGTCTGGAACAGAGTCACTCCTCTCGCCCATGCACAATGTTTTTTCCAAGCACCCTTGTGCGGCGGAATCCGGGTCTGTTAACGATTCGGAACACACACCGCGAATCACACCGTCGGCCGAGCAACGAAAGCCGGTTTTCTTGCCGTCTTTCGAACAGTTGCGAGGAAGGGGATAGCCATGCGCGTCTTGCTCATCGAGGACGACAGTGCGACGGCCAAGGGCATCGAACTGATGCTCAAGACCGAGAACTTCAACGTCTACACGACCAACTTCGGTGAGGAGGGCGTGGATCTCGGCAAAGTTTATGAATACGACATCATCCTGCTGGATCTGAACCTGCCGGATATGTCGGGCTTCGAAGTCCTGCGCTCCCTGCGGGTGGCGAAGGTGAAGACGCCTATTCTTATTCTTTCCGGCCTCGCCAACACTGAGGACAAGGTGAAGGGCTTCGGCTTCGGTGCCGATGATTACCTCACCAAGCCGTTCCACAAGGACGAGATGGTGGCGCGCATTCACGCCATTGTCCGCCGTTCCAAGGGCCATGCCCAGTCCGTTATCCAGACCGGCGATCTCGTCGTGAACCTGGACACCAAGACGGTGGAAGTGGATGGCAACCGCGTGCATCTGACCGGCAAGGAATATCAGATGCTCGAGCTGCTCTCCCTGCGCAAGGGCACCACGCTGACCAAGGAGATGTTCCTCAACCATCTCTATGGCGGCATGGACGAGCCTGAGCTGAAGATCATTGACGTCTTCATCTGCAAGCTGCGCAAGAAGCTTTCCACCGCATCGGGTGGAAAGAATTATATCGAGACCGTGTGGGGCCGTGGCTATGTGCTGCGCGAGCCCGTTGCAGGTGCGGAGAAAATCGCGGTCTGATCCGCCCTCTCCCCGGTCCTCGCCTGTTCAGTGCCCCGCTCTTCAGCGGGGCATTTGCTTTTGGGCCGAGAACAGTGCGGCGCGAAGAAAGGCCAGCGCTGTGTACGCTGGCCCCGGTTCAAGCTGCTTGATGCCAAGCGGGTTCAGCGCACCGGCGCACGGAAAGCCGGAATGTTTGCCCCGCGCTTTTCCAGCCACGCCTTCATGAAGGCGATCTCCTGCGTCTGCGCCTTCACCACGTCTTCAGCCAGCTTGCGGATCAGCGGATCTGCCCCGTGCTCCAGCGCGATCCTGGCCATGGCCACGGCCCCCTCATGATGGGGGATCATGCCACGAACGAAATCCACATCGGCATCACCGGAATAGGTCATGTCCATTTCGCTGTGCATGGCCGCATTGGCTGCCTTATAGGCGGCGATGGAAGGCACTTCTTTCGCGTCTTCACCCCCGTGTTCCATATCACGGCGGCCACCATGCCCCTCCATCGCCAGAGCCGAGGGAGCAAGCGGAGCCGACATGGCAAAAGTCACGACGAGAAGAGCAGCCACGCGGGAGCGGGCCGGGAAATATGTCAAAGACATGAGAAATATCCTGAAATCACATTGAACGGGCTGATGGCCGGAAGAAGGCTGCTCAGCCGATATGGCGAAAGCTCGAAACCGAGCTCAGGCCGCCATACGGGGTGGCGGGGCAGCCACCTCAGGCGCAACGGACTCAGGATGGGTTGAAGCTGGAAAATCATGCCGCAGGGGCGCGGGGACACTCAGCGCAAGGGATGAGGCAAGAAGGCCCATACCCTGACAATGCGACTGGCACAGGCTATCGCAGTTCCCCCAATCGCCTGCCGCCCCCTTCTCATGAACATTGCAGGCCAGGCATGCCTTTCCAGAAAGGCTGGCCGGAACATGCACCGTAAACGCCAGATCTTCGGCAGCATCCGAGAAGCTCACCACGGATGTCACCATGGAGAGGCCGCTGGTTTCCGCATTCAGCATGCCTCCCGCGCCCAGCCAGGGGCCGAACGCGATAAGCAGAGCGAGAACCATCTTGCGGGCCGCGCTCATATGCCGGTGCAGAAAAGACATCATGCCACCCGTCTGAATGCGGATCATGGCAAAAGCGCGTCAGGCCGGGCGGGCTTCCACACGCACCGTCTCTCCATCCAGCGAGAAGGAGATGACCATGCCGCAATCGCGCGCCAGCATGCCGGTGTAATAAGGCTGGATGACATGCGCATCGAGCCCGCTTTCCGGCAATTCACCGGCCAGCAGCGCTTCCACACCCTGCGGAATGCGCGCGCTGGTGCCCGTGGCCACGAGGGCAAAGCCGGAAAGATCCCCAGGCGTCAGCGTCTCCACCCGGATCACCCCGCCACGCGGAATGGTGCCGGCGGAGAGCAGCGCCAGATTAAGCAGCATCTTCACCCGGTTCTTGGGCAGAAATTCGCGCGGGAGCTGCCAGTCGATACGGGTGCGATCATCCTCGATCATGCCGCACACCACCTGCTCGGCGTCGCCCAGATCCAGCTGGGCCCCGACAGAACCGGCCGCCCCAAAGGCCAGACGCGTGAATTGCAAACGGGCTGAAGCCTGACGCGCGCTCTTGGCGATCAGATCCAGCGCGACATCGCGCATATCCGCCGCGTCTTCATCCTCCAGCACCTCGATGCCGTTGACGATCGCCCCCACCGGGCTGATGACATCGTGGCACAGGCGCGAGCACAGCATGGCCGCCAGCTCAAGGGAAGAAACCTCCGGCAGTGTCTTGCCGGGCCGGGTCTCGCTCTGGTTCATGGACATGCCCCTCGCATCGGATATGGCTGTGTAGACTCTCGACATGCGGGAGCGCCGCCCCTTCCACCTGTGCCAGCGCGTGACACCGGAAAATGCGAGCGTGATTCCACGCGGTGCAGGCCTTGTGGAATACACCTGCCCGCCCTTCTCTCACAAGCACACGCGCCCCCTGCATCGACAAGCTGATGCGTGAAGGTTAATGAGGCGCATCCTTTACCCTGCGTCGCCCGGTTTGGGGCACGCCCGCTGAAAGAGGCCCAGATGCGACCTGCCGCCCCGACAGACGCTCCCCTTCTTGCCAGCCTTGCTGAGATCGCTCTTCAGGCCGGCATTGTCATTCGCCGCATTGAGGCTGATGGCATCACGGCTCTGCAAAAGAATGACCGCAGCCCCGTGACCGAGGCGGACAGGGCCGCGGAAAAGCTCATCTGCGCCGCCTTGGCGAAACTGCTGCCCGGCACGCCCGTGGTGGCCGAAGAGGCCATGGCAGAAAAAGGCGTGCAGGCCCTGGCCGGGATGGGGGCCGAACTGGCTGAGCGCTTCGTGCTGGTGGACCCGCTGGACGGTACCAAGGAGTTCATCTCCGGCAATGGGGAATATACGGTCAATATTGCGGTGATTGAAAAGGGCGTTCCGGTGCTGGGCGTTGTCTACGCCCCTGCTCGCAACCTGCTGTTCGCCGGCCGCCCCGGCGCGGCCTTCCGGGCCACCCGCGCACCGGGCGATGCAGTCGCGATGGAAAGCTGGGAGGCGATTTCCTGCCGGGAGGTGCCGCAAGGCCCCATCACTGTGGCCGCCAGCCGCTCACATGGAGACCCCAAGACGGACGCTCTCATCTCGCAATATGAAGTGGCGGAGCGTATCCCTGCCGGTTCGGCGCTGAAATTCGGGCTGGTGGCGGAAGGCCGGGTGGATCTTTACCCCCGCCTTGGCACGGTGATGGAGTGGGACAGTGCAGCGGGCCATGCGCTGGTGAGCGCGGCCGGCGGCGTCATCACGCGCCCGGATGGCAGCCCGCTGACCTATGGCCACCCGGAGAACGATTTCAAGGTGCATGGCTTCATCGCCTGGGGCAAACGCGGCTGAGACTCTGCGCGCAGCCACTGCATCTCTCCTTCAGGACTTAACCCTCTGATAAGGCAAAGCAGGGAAGCTGGCAGCCGACAAGGCTGCGGCCTCTCTGCATGTCATGTTTCGTCTGGGCGTTTTTCAGCGGAAGACATGGTGGAGAGATTGCCACATTCAGGTGGCAATCTGCCGTGCGCGCCGCTTCTGAAGCCCACAGCGAGATTCATGATGCGCCCCCTCTTGAGCTTCCTTTCTTCCCCTTCCCGCGCAGGCGCACACCCGGCCCGCAGACGCATGGCCGCCCTCTCCGTGCCTGTCGCCACAGCCGCGCTTCTGGGCGCCACGCTGCCGGCTGCCGCGCAATATCAGCAGCAATACCAGCCCCAGCAACAGCAGCCCTATCAACCTCAACAATACCAGCCGCAACCCCAGCCCTATCGGCCGGCACAACAACAGCCCACCTACTCCAGCAGCGAGCTGGTGAGCCAGGGGCATTCCTTTTTCGGCAGCGTCTCACGCGGGCTGGCTCTCACCATTGAGCAGGCCGTGCAGCAATGGGGCGAGCCCAATGGCTATATTCTCGGCCAGGAGGGCACCGGGGCCTTTGTGGGCGGGCTGCGTTATGGTGAAGGCACGCTCTATACCCGCAATGCCGGTGATATGAAGATCTACTGGCAGGGGCCCTCCATCGGCTGGGATTTCGGAGGCGATGGCGCGCGCACCATGATCCTCGTCTACAACATGCGCCGGGTGGATGACATTTTCCGCCGCTTCGGCGGCATTTCCGGCTCGGCCTATGTGGTGGCCGGTTTTGGCATGTCCGCCCTGGGAGCAGATGGCATGGTGATTGTGCCAATCCGCTCCGGTGTCGGCGTGCGGCTCGGGGCCAATGTGGGTTATCTGAAATTCACGCCCAACCCCACCTGGAACCCCTTCTGATCCATTCTGGGCGCGCCGGACCCTGCCGGGGCGCTGGCGCATGCGCCGCGCCCATGGCACAACAGGCAGAAGAAGCGGAGGAACGGGCGCAAGGTGATCGAGCAGATCATGTATTTCGTGCTGGGTGCGCTGGTGGCCGCACTCGTGGCCCTGCTCATCCTGCCCGCCGTCTGGCACCGTGCCGTGCGCCTCACCACGAAGCGGGTGGAGGCTGCGGTTCCAGTTTCTCTGTTTGAGGTGGAAGCGGGAAAAGACCAGCAACGCGCCCAGTTCGCTATTACCGAGTGCCGGTTGAATATGCAGATGCAGGCCCTGCGCACCACCATTGCAGAGCAGGCCACCACAATGGAGCGTCAGCGCCTGCGGCTTCTGGAGCTGGAGCGCCCGCAGGAGCCCGCCCCCGGCCCCCCCTCGGCAAACCATGCGGAACAGGGCGAAGCTGCGGCGTCAACCGCCCTGCCTGAAGGCTCCGCACAGGCCACTCCACCGGAAACCTCAGAGACCGCAGCCGGCTCCACCGGGAAGGTTCGCGCTGCACAAGCTCGGCTGAAGACCCTGGAAGCCGAGATTTCCGAAAAAGAAAGCATTATAGCCAGCCAGGCAGCGCGGCTGGCGGCGCTTCATGTCACACTGGAAACGCGCAGCAGCGAGAAAGAGGCGCTTGAAACCATGGTCTCCCGCCTCCAGTCCGAAAAGGATGTGCTCAATGATACGCTGCTCGTGACCCGCGGTGATCTTGAAGCCAATCAGGCCGCGCTTCATACGCTGGAGCGTCGCCGCGCCAACGATCATGATGAGGCCGAGGTTGAGGCCAATCGTGTACGACTGGCCCTGCACCAACTGGAAGCAGACCATGAGCTGATGCAGCAGGCGCTGGCGAAGGCGCGCGCCACTCATGGCGATCTGCCCGCCCTGAGAAACGAGCTGAAAGATCTCGCAGCGCGCATGGCCGCGCTTACCGCACAGATGGAAGGCTCCGCCTCTCCCATTCCTGCCCTTGTGCATGCGGGGCCAGAGACGGCCGGGGGCTCTTCCGAAACCAGCCTGGCCGCCCGCATCCGCACCCTTCTGGCGCAGCAGAAGCCGCCAGACCGGGAGGGATAATCACCCCCCGTTCCGATCAGAGGACGCCATGGTCAACTCTTTCAGCCGCTGGCGCATTTCCTTCGAGAGACGCGGAAATTTGGAAGGCTGCACGAAATCGGCATCGCGATAGGGCGGCCCCTTCTTGCGGCTGCCGGTAAAGATGCGCGGGCCGGTTTCCGTCATCACCACATCGCCCTTGCGCAGGGTGGGATCATTCTTGATGTCCACATGGCGCAGACCGCCAACGCTTCCCCCCGTGCAACTGCATCCCTCCACCAGCTTCTTGCGGAAGAGATAAGCCGTCGGCATGGAAACATAGGATGTGCCGCGAATGCTCACAGCCGTATCAATGCTGCCGGAACTGGTGAAAAGCTGCATGTCCGCACCCGGACACATGGACTGGCACTGAGACTGCCCGGCCCCATAAGAAGCTCGGCTGACCCGTGCGCCGAGAGGAAAGAAACGGCCGTCACAACTGCGCACGCAAAAGGCGGTGGAACCCCCACGCGGGCGGGCGCGTTCAACCGCACCTGCTCTGCCAGTCCCTGCCTCCCCAGGCGTGATGAGAACGCGCGGCCGGGGCGCTTCCTGCTGTGGCGGCGGGCGTCGTCCACCTCCGAACAGGGTGGAGAAAAAACTTTCGATGGGCGAGGCCGGGCGGCCCCATTGCGCCACCCGCACACCTTTCGGCCCCTGCGCCTGCCGCTGGGCAGCCGATGGAAACAGTGAAAATACCGGGGTTTCCGCCCGGATTATCTGCTGTTCGGGTGCCTGTGCCCTAAGCCCCTCAAAGGCCATGACAGCATGATGCGCGCCATCCTGAACGGAATGCCGTGCGCCATGCGCCTGCACAGGTCCGGCCCACAAGGCCAGCGCCAGGGCTGCAAGGCTCCAGAGCGCCCCCTGACGGGCCACTTTGCTTCCCTTCATCTTCACACGCCGCCTCCCCGGAACACGCGTACCGCGCGACGCTTCCTTCGCAGAACAGACGGGAACCCACGCTCCCCACCCCTCAGGCGATACACCGCAGGGAGGGATAGCGTCCAGCATCACTCGAAGAGAAGATTAACGCCGGTGTGGTCGCCCTCAGGCAAACCGGGTTGGCTGGGGCAGCATATGCACAGGCTGAACCGGAGGATCTGCCGGAAGGCTCAACAACGCCAGCGCTGGCGTGGCCATCAGAAGCACGGCAAACAGCAGCATGACCAATGCGATAAGGAAAGAACCTTCCGTGCGCCTCCCCCCTTCTCCACCGGGTTGGCGGCCCATGCCACCAGCCCGTGCCGTGGAAGACGGGCGCGCAACATATCCACCGGAGGTTGAAAAAAAAGCCATGACATTCACCCTCCCCCTTCCGCCCGGACGAATCGCCGGCGGGCATATATTGAGAAAAGGTTAAAGCCGGCCCGGATGTTCCACGGGCCGGCCCCAGAGGCCATCACACTCTCGTGAATGCGCTTCTGCGCCAAGCCTGTTTGGCCTTAGCGGCGGCGACACACCTCGCGCCAGCGCCAGTCTCCACTCCGGTCGCGCACCCGCTCCCATCGGCAGGAATTGTTGCGCGGCGGCCCCCAGGAGCGGGCATAGCTCGGAACCCGCCCACGAAAATTAGGGTCCCAGGTGCAGCGATTCTGCCGGCACACCCACCCCACCGGCTCCGCCGACAAGGTTTTCGCCGCAACAGCATCCTGAAGAAGCGTGTGCACGCCCCCTGCGGGAAAAGCCATGGCCGGGCTGCTCACGCCCCCGTTGACCATTATGCCCCCAGCCATGCCCAGAATGAGCGCCCAGCCACGCATGGATAAATGCATGTTTTGTGCCTCCTGCCCTCAGGCCCCAGCAGATATGGCAGGCCCTGACGGTGTGAAAATGAAGAGGCATTTCAGCTCAGGTAAAAACAAAAGCACAGTCTTTCAGCAGATTTGAAACTCGAGTGTTGCACCCCTGCTCATCTGCCCGTGATACTGCGCGCATGATCGACAAGCTCGAATATCTCATTGCGCTCTCGCGGGAGCGGCATTTCGGTCGTGCGGCAGAATCCTGCGGCATTTCCCAGCCAACACTTTCAGCGGGCATCAAGCATCTTGAAGATGTGCTGGGCGTGCTTCTTGTGCAGCGTGGCTCACGCTTTGTAGGGTTCACCCCCGAAGGCGAGCGCGCGCTGGATTGGGCCCGGCGCATTGTGGGCGATACACGGGCCATGCGACAGGATATCGAGGCACTGAAACGCGGCCTTTCAGGGCCGGTGCGCATTGCCGCCATCCCTTCGGCCATGCCCATGGTCGCGGCGCTGACAAGCGCCTTCTGCACCCGCTATCCAGATGTGCGCTTTACCATCATATCCGGCAATTCGGAGGAGATTCTCACGGATCTGGAGAATCTCGCCATTGATGCCGGGCTAACCTATCTGGACAATGAGCCGCTGGGCCGGGTCAACACCGTGCCGCTTTATCAGGAAAGCTACCGGCTGATCGCGCGCACCTCACTTCTGCCCGAGGCCCCCGAAAGCATCAGCTGGAAAGATGTCGCCAGCCTGCCCCTCGCCCTCATGACATCGGATATGCAGAACCGCCGCATTATTGATGGCGCCCTGTCCGCCCTTGGCCAGCGCGCCGCGCCCATGCTGGAATCCAACTCCATGATCGCCCTGCTCTCCCATGTGCGCAGCGGGCTATGGGCCAGCGTAATGCCCGCCATGCTGGCCGAGGCATTGGGCATACTGGAAGGCGTGCGCGCCATCCCCATCATGGAACCGGAACTCTCCCATTCCATCGGCCTGGTCGCCCCCTATCGCGAGCCTTCAAGCCCCATCACCACAGCACTGATTGCCGAAGCCCGACGCATCGCACCGACTCTGCAAGATGGGATCTGGCCGGAGCGCCCCCTTGCTGCATCGCAATAAAGTCGCTCGATGTCTCCGATAACCGAGGCGGAAAGCCATGCCGAGGCACCGGGTCTTTCCGCCAAAACATCATTTCTGGACAATACCTTAAAGACAATATGGCCGGTGCCCCACCGGGCTGCTCTCGCAACCACGTCACCTCAATAGAAATGTTCTATCGCAGCATGAAACTGCGGCATTGATCCCCCTGCCATTTGTGACACTCTTTTTAAAACGATCACAAGGAGGCAGTTGCGCAGGCCAGCAGCGCGACTGCCATCAGGGAAGGCGGACGCCTATGGCTGTCTATGAGGATTGGAGCACCGAGCGCGCTGCTCAGGTGATTGCGGAATATCAGAGCCTTGAAGGGGCCACCCTGCCCATCCTGCATGCGGTGCAGGAAACCTTCGGCTATGTGCCTGATCCCGTCATTCCCATGATCGCCGAACAGCTCAATCTCTCACGGGCTGAAGTTTATGGTGTTGTCACCTTCTATCATGATTTTCGCCGTGAGCCGCCCGGCCGCCATGTGGTGAAGCTGTGCGCGGCGGAAGCCTGCCAGTCCATGGGGGCGAAGGCGCTGATTGCCCATGCGGAAGAGCGCTTCGGTGTTTCCATGGGTGAAACCACGCCGGATGGCGCAGTGACGCTGGAACCCATCTACTGCCTCGGCCTGTGTGCCTGCGCCCCTTCCGCGCTGGTGGATGGCCGCCTTGTGGGCCGGCTGGACGCTGAAGCCATTGACGAGATCTCCGAAGGTTTCGTGAACGGAAAGGGCGCACAATGACCGTCCACCGCATCTATGTACCCAATGACGCCACCGCCCTTGCCTGTGGCGCAGACCGGATCGCCCGCAAGCTGGAGGAAGGCCTCGCCGCGCGGGGCATCACCTATGATATCGTGCGCAATGGCTCGCGCGGCCTGTTCTGGCTGGAGCCACTGATCGAAATCGAAACCGATAAGGGCCGGGTGGGCTATGGCCCGGTGAAGCCTGCGGATGTGGAAGAACTGCTCCACGCCGGCCTTCTGCACGGGGCCGATCACCCGCTCTGCGTGGGTGTGGTGGATGAGCTGCCCTTCCTGAAGAAACAGACCCGCCTCACCTTCGCCCGCATCGGCATTATCGACCCGCTCTCCCTCACCGATTATGAGGCCCATGGCGGCTATCGTGGCCTGAAGCGTGCGCTGGAGCTGGGGCCGGAAGCGATTGTGGAAGAGGTGCTGGAAAGCGGTCTGCGCGGTCGTGGCGGCGCAGGTTTTCCCACCGGAATCAAGTGGCGCACCGTGGCCCAGACCGAGGCTGACCAGCGCTATATTGTCTGCAATGCCGATGAAGGCGACAGCGGCACCTTCGCCGACCGCCTCATCATGGAAGCTGACCCCTTCTGCCTGATTGAAGGCATGACGATTGCCGGCATCGCGGTGGGGGCCACCAAGGGCTATATCTATTCCCGCTCGGAATATCCCATCTCCTTCGTGGCGATGGAAAAGGCCATCGCCAAGGCGCGCCATGCCGGCCTTCTTGGCCGGAACATCGCCGGTTCGGATTATCATTTCGATATGGAAATCCGCATGGGCGCAGGCGCTTATGTCTGCGGCGAGGAAACCGCCCTGCTGGAAAGCCTGGAAGGCAAGCGCGGCGAAGTGCGCGCCAAGCCCCCATTGCCCGCCATAAAGGGGCTGTTCGGCCAGCCCACCGTCATCAACAATCTCGTGTCTCTGGCCACCGTGCCCATCATTCTTGACAAGGGCGGCGCCTATTATCGGGATTTTGGCATGGGCCGGTCTCGCGGCACCATGCCAATCCAGCTCGCCGGCAACATCAAGCATGGCGGTCTGTTTGAAACGGCCTTCGGCATCTCGCTCGGCGAACTGGTGAACGAGATTGGCGGCGGCACCGCATCCGGTCGTCCGGTGCGCACGGTGCAGGCTGGCGGGCCGCTGGGAGCTTACATGCCCGTCTCCCAGTTCGATACGCCGTTTGATTACGAAGCCTTCACCGCCAAGGATGCCCTCATTGGCCATGGCGGGCTCGTCGTGTTCGACGATACGGTTGATATGGCGCAAATGGCGCGGTTCTCGATGGAGTTCTGCTCCGTTGAGAGTTGCGGCAAATGCACCCCCTGCCGCATCGGCTCCACCCGTGGCGTTGAAACGCTGGACAAGGTGATGGCCGGGCAGGATCGCGCGGCGAATCTCGTGCTGCTGCGCGACCTCTGCAACACCATGAAGCTGGGCTCTCTATGTGCACTGGGCGGGTTTGCGCCCTATCCCGTGCTGAGCGCCCTCAACCACTTCCCTGAAGATTTCGGCGATACGACCGAAATGCCCGCGGCCGCGGAATGAGCCCGGAGGACCGCCCGATGGACACCACTTCTGCCCCCCACATCAATTCCACCATCACCATTCATGAGCGGGATTACGGCACCCCGGCCGCCACCTCCGACAAAATGGTGACGCTGACCATTGACGGTACACAGGTGACGGTGCCCGAAGGCACCTCCATCATGCGCGCCGCGATGGAAATCGGCACGCAGATCCCCAAGCTCTGCGCCACCGACATGCTGGACGCTTTCGGCTCCTGCCGGCTGTGTCTGGTCGAGATCGAAGGCCGCAACGGCACGCCGGCCTCCTGCACCACGCCGGTGGCGGAAGGCATTTCGGTGAAAACCCAGACCGAGCGCCTCAAGCAGATCCGCAAGGGCGTGATGGAGCTTTATATCTCCGATCATCCGCTGGATTGCCTCACCTGCTCCGCCAATGGTGATTGCGAATTGCAGGATATGGCCGGCGCGGTAGGCCTGCGCGAGGTGCGCTATGGCTATGAGGGCGAGAACCATCTGGCCCTCGCCAAGGATGAATCGAACCCCTATTTCACCTATGACGCCTCCAAGTGCATCGTCTGCAACCGCTGCGTTCGGGCCTGTGAAGAGGTGCAGGGCACCTTTGCGCTGACCATTTCGGGCCGCGGCTTCGAAAGCCGGGTTTCGCCCGGCATGTCGGAATCCTTCCTGTCGTCCGAGTGCGTCTCCTGCGGGGCGTGCGTGCAGAGCTGCCCCACGGCGACCCTTAATGAAAAGACCGTGTATGAGATCGGCACGCCCGAACATGCGCTGGTGACGACCTGTGCCTATTGCGGCGTCGGCTGCACCTTCAAGGCGGAAATGCGCGGTGATGAGCTGGTGCGCATGGTGCCCTACAAGGAAGGCAAGGCCAATCGCGGCCATAGCTGTGTGAAGGGCCGCTTCGCTTATGGCTACGCCACCCACAAGGATCGCATCCTCAAGCCGATGATCCGTTCATCCATTGATGAGCCGTGGAAGGAAGTGAGCTATGAGGAGGCGATTGCCTATGCCGCCTCCGAGTTCAAGCGCATTCAGGCCAAATATGGCCGCCGCGCGGTGGGCGGCATCACCTCTTCGCGCTGCACCAATGAAGAAACCTATCTGGTGCAGAAGCTGATCCGCGCCGGCTTCGGCAACAACAATGTCGATACCTGCGCCCGCGTGTGCCATTCGCCCACCGGCTATGGCCTCTCGCAAACCTATGGCACCTCCGCCGGCACACAGGATTTCGACAGCGTTGAGAAGACCGATGTGGTGCTCATCATCGGGGCCAATCCCACTGATGGCCATCCCGTGTTCGGCTCCCGCCTCAAGAAGCGCCTGCGTGAGGGAGCGAAGCTGATCGTCATTGATCCGCGCCGCACCGATATTGTGCGCTCGCCCCATGTGGAGGCTTCCTATCATCTGGCGCTGAAGCCCGGCACCAATGTCGCCATTGTCACCGCCATGGCCCATGTGATCGTGACCGAGGGCCTTGTGAATGAGGCGTTCGTGCGCGAACGCTGCGATTGGCAGGATTTCCAGGAATGGGCCGCCTTCGTCGCAGATGAGCGCCACAGCCCGGAAAATGTGGAGCAATATACCAAGGTGCCGGCGGAACTGGTGCGCGGTGCAGCCCGGCTTTACGCACAGGGTGGCAATGCGGCCATCTATTACGGCCTTGGCGTCACCGAGCATTCGCAGGGTTCCACCACGGTGATGGCGATTGCGAATCTGGCCATGGCCACCGGCAATATCGGCCGCGAGGGCGTGGGCGTGAACCCGCTGCGCGGACAGAACAATGTGCAGGGCAGCTGCGACATGGGCTCCTTCCCCCATGAGCTGCCGGGCTATCGCCATGTCTCCGGCGATGCCGTGCGAGAGAGCTTTGAAGCGTTGTGGAACGTGCGTCTGGATGAGGAACCCGGCCTGCGCATTCCCAATATGTTTGATGCCGCCGTGGATGGTTCCTTCAAGGGCCTGTATGTGCAGGGCGAGGACATTCTCCAGTCCGACCCCGACACCAGGCATGTCTCGGCCGGCCTTGACGCGCTGGAATGCCTCGTGGTGCAGGATATCTTCCTGAACGAGACAGCGAACTACGCCCATGTGTTCCTGCCCGGCTGCACCTTCCTGGAAAAGGACGGCACCTTCACCAATGCCGAGCGTCGCATCCAGCGGGTGCGCAAGGTGATGGCCCCCAAGAATGGCTATGCCGATTGGGAAGTCACCATGATGCTCTCCAATGCGCTGGGCTACCCCATGCCTTATGAGCACCCCTCGCAGATCATGGATGAGATCGCAGCCCTCACACCCACCTTTACGGGCGTCTCCTATCAGAAGTTGGAGGAGCTGGGCTCGGTGCAGTGGCCCTGCAATGATGCCGCCCCCGAAGGCACCCCCGTGATGCATGTAGATGGCTTCGTGCGCGGCAAGGGCAAGTTCATGCTCACCGAATATGTGCCAACGGATGAGCGCACCGGCCCGCGCTTCCCGCTGCTGCTCACTACCGGGCGCATTCTCTCGCATTACAATGTGGGGGCGCAGACCCGGCGCACCGCCAATGTGGCCTGGCACAAGGAAGACCTGCTGGAAATCCACCCCCATGATGCCGAGAACCGCGGCATTCGTGATGGTGATTTCGTGAAGCTGGACAGCCGCTCCGGTTCCATCTCACTGCGGGCGCACATTACCGACAGGGTGGCGCCGGGGGTGGTTTACACCACCTTCCACCACCCTGAGACACAGGCGAATGTGGTGACCACCGATTTCTCCGACTGGGCCACCAACTGCCCGGAATACAAGGTGACAGCGGTACAGGTTTCCCCATCCAACGGGCCCACCGCCTGGCAGGAGGCCTATGAGGACCTCTCGCGAAAAAGTCGGCGCATCGCTGTGGATGCGGCTGAATAGTCCCCCAGCCGCAAAACCGGGCCTGTTCCCTCCCCCTTGCAGGCTCCGGTTTCCACATCGCGCCGCAGGGCCCATGGTGTACCCTCCGCCATGGGCCCTCTCTTCTTTCCCGGCCGGGCAACGGGCTGTTCCCGCCTCTGCCCAGCCCTTTCATAAGGCAGGTTCGCGCGGATGGCAGATCTTCCCGACATCAGCGACGAGATGATCTCCGCCCCCCTCAAGGCGCCACCGCCCGCCCGTCGCGTGGGGCGTATCCAATGGCGTGAAGGCGTGCTGAGCGAGGGCCTGCGCACGGTGCCGGAAGAGGTGCCCGTGGCCCTCACCTATAATGGCACCACCCATGCGGTGATGATGGCGAGCCCCACCCATATCGAGGATTTCGCCCTCGGCTTCTCTCTCACGGAAGGCATTATCAGCAGCCCTTCCGAAATCGAGAGCTGCGAAACCCTCATTCTTGATGAGGGCGTCGAAGCCCGCATGTGGATTGCCGAAGAGCAGATGCGCACCCTCTCTGCCCGCCGCCGTACATTGGCCGGGCCAACAGGTTGTGGCCTGTGTGGGGTAGAAAGCCTGGCCGCCGCCATCAAGCCCGCAGCCCATGTCACCTCCAGGGCCCGGTTCGAGCCGGAGACCGTGCGCAGCGCCATGTCCAGCCTTGGGCCGCTTCAGCTTCTGGGCCATGAAACCCGCGCAGTTCATGCCGCCGCCTTTTTCCAGCCCGGCGCGGGCATTCTGGGGCTGGCGGAAGATGTGGGTCGCCACAATGCGCTGGACAAGCTGGTAGGCAGGGCCGCACGCGAACAATGGCAAACATCGTGTGGCCTGCTGCTGCTCACCAGCCGCGTCTCCATCGAAATGGTGCAGAAAGCGGCGGTGCTGGGTTGCGGCATCATCGTCGCGGTGTCCGCCCCCACCTCGCTGGCCATCCGCATGGCCGATGCCGCCGGCATCACGCTGTGCGCCGTCGCGCGCGCGGATGGTTTCGAGATTTTCACCCATGCCGGACGCATTCTGCCCGGCGACAGGCTTCAGGCCCTCTCTGGCACAATGGAATGACAGCCATGGAACAGCACGATACCTCATCCCACAATAGCGGCATGGACAAGCTGGTCTATATGGCCAACCAGATCGCCACCGCCTTCGCCCAACAGCCGCACGAACAGGCCGTGAAGGAAACTCGCACCCATATCCGCAAGTTCTGGGACCCGCGCATGCGCGCCAAGATGGCCGAGCATGTGGCCGCAGGTGGTGAAGGGCTCTCGCCCGTGGCGCTGGAAGCCATGAAGGAACTTGCCGCCACTTCTCCCGCGTGAAACGCCACACCCATATGCCACATTTGCATGCCAGCCTTTCACGCCTCGCCTTTCATGCACACGCCTTGATGTGACGGCGCGGATCGCCCATCTTCCGGCCAGATCCGCCGCTGCTCGGGGCTGCTTCACATGAGGAAAAGGGCATGAACCGCCTGTTGCTTGTTCATACCGGCGGCACCATCTGCATGGGCCAGACAGCGCAGGGCCTTGCCCCGCAGGATGGGATTGTGGAAGCCGCGGTGGCCGCAAGGCTCGCGACGGGTGTCAGCCTGATAGTGGAACGCTTCGCGCCGCTGGTGGACAGCGCGGATATCGGCCCGCGCGCCTGGAACCGCATGCTGGATCTGATCGAGGCGCATCCTGGCACATCCGTTCTGATGACCCATGGCACCGATACCATGGCCTATAGCGGTGCGGCGCTGTCACAGGCCCTTGCCGGCACGGGGCGCAGCGTGGTGCTGTGCGGCTCCATGGTGCCACTCGGTATGGGCGGCGATGCGGAAAGCAATCTGGAGCTTGCCCTCAGCCATGCGCTGGCCGGTGCGGCCGGAGTGCGGCTCTCCTTCAATGGCGCAGTGCTGCCAGCAGACGGGCTGGTGAAGGTGCATAGCCAGAACGCCAATGCCTTCCGGGCCATTCCGCAGGCCCCGGCCACATCACCGCTGCATCGCCGTTTTGATCCGTCCCGGCGGCTGGCCATTCTCCAGCTCACCCCCGGCCTGCCCGTTCCCGCGCTTGCCGCCGCGCTTGAGGCGCTGGATGGTGCAGTGCTGCGCATTTATGGCGCGGGTACCGTGGCCGATGATGAGGCGCTGTTCGCTACGCTGGCCGCGGCCATCAGGGCCGGCAAGCGGCTGCGCGCCGTCAGCCAGTGTGAGAGCGGAGGGCTGAAGCCCGGCACTTATGCCGCCGGGCAGAAATTTTGGAATTGCGGCGTGGAAAATGGTGGGCAGGAAACACCAGAGGCAGCGCTGGTTCATCTGTGGCTGAACTGAAACCAGCCCTTATCCATCTGGCCCGCTGGCCCCAGCCATGAAAAAGCCGCCCCCGCAGCGGGCGCATGGCCCATGCGGAGACGGCGAAATTCTGCAACCGGGAAAAGTCCGGGGCGATCAAGCCGCTCAGTCTTCCATGTCGTCCAGGTCGGTATCGAGAATGGCCATCTCGAAATTGTAGGACAGATCCTCGTCCTCATCGTCCTTGAACATCACACCGATGAACTCATCACCCAAATAGACCTCGGCCGAATCCTTTTTCTTCGGGCGACCCACCACCTTGATATGCGGGTTTCCGAACAGGGTCCGCATGTAGCGCTGGAGACGCGCGAGCTCGGTTTTATCCAAAGGTTCCTCCTGAGGTGAACTGGTTCGCCTTATGGCCTTCGCCTGCATGGCATTCAAGGCATTCGCCCCGAAAATTCACCATGATGGGGGAAGACGGGGATAGACGCGGTTTTATGGGGAAAGCTGAAGCTGGCTCAGATATCCGCCCCGGCGAAAATATCCATATCCTCGAACATCTGATCCATTGAGCGGGCAGGTTCGGCGCACCCCGCCTGGCCCACCACGCGGGCGGGAATACCTGCCACGGTGGAATTGCGCGGCACCGGCTTCAGCACCACGGAGCCGGCGGCCACACGGGCGCAGCGCCCCACCTCGATATTGCCCAGCACCTTTGCGCCCGCGCCAATCAGCACGCCACGGCGAATTTTGGGGTGCCGGTCCCCCCTCTCCTTGCCGGTGCCGCCCAGCGTCACATTCTGAAGAATGGACACGTCATCCTCAATCACCGCTGTCATGCCCACCACCACGCCGGTGGCATGATCCAGAAAGACCCCCCGGCCCAGCGGCACTTGCGGGTGAATATCCACCCCGAAGACCGAGGACATGCGACTTTGCAGATAAAGCGCGAAATCGCGCTGCCCCCGCCCCCATAGCCAATGGGAGAGGCGATGGCCCTGAATGGCGTGAAAGCCCTTGAAATACAGCACCGGGTCCAAAGTCCGGGTGGCAGCCGGGTCACGATCCACCACCGCCATGATGTCCGCGCGCAGGGCCTGGGCGATGGATTTGTCATCCGCCACCGCTTCCAGATAGGCCGCGCGGATCACGGCTGCCGGCAGATCGGCATGATCCAGCCGGGCGGAGAGGCGTTCGGCGATCACCGCTTCCAGGCTGGGCTGGCCCAGAATTGCGCCGATGAGGAACGCCGAAACCAGCGGCTCGCGCGCGGCGGCGTCTTCCGCCTCGCTGCGCAAACGGGCCCAGACCGGGTCCACCACATCATGCCAGCGATCCGGCGTGGCATTGGTGATCTTGAAAGCAGTATCATCAATGGACTGGGGCGTGGTGCCCTGCTGGAGCATTTCGGTTTCCGTGGGCACGGAAGACTGCGCCATGCCTGCCTCCTGCGGGTGGGTGTGCTGTGTTTCGGGCACTTTAACATGGGCACTGCGCCACGTCAGGCGCAGTGCGGAAAATGCGATACATTCCCGATCACGGTCTGCGGAGCAGAAAATCCAGAACGCCCTGCTTGAACACCTTGTCGCCGACGGCGGGATTATGGTCCCGGTTGGGAATATCCAGCGCCTCACCATCGGGCAGAAGGGCGGCAAGAGCGTGGGCGTCTCCGGCCACCTTGTCCCGCGTGCCCACCGCCACCAGCACGGGCTGATAGATGCGGGCCACCTCCTCCCGCGACAGCTCCTGCCGGGAGCCGCGGATACAGGCCGCGAGGGATTTGAGATCCTGCCGGTTATTATCGGCGAAGGTGCGGAACATCCGGCCCATCGGGTCTGTCACATCCTCAAGGGAAGGAGCGTCCATCGCATCGGCGATGGTCTGCGGCAGACCCACGCCATCCACCAGATGAATGCCCAGCCCGCCCAGCACCAGAGAGCGCACTCGCGCCGGATAAAGCAGCGCCATGAAGGCACCCACGCGCGCACCCATGGAATAGCCGATCACATCGGCCCGCTCCACGCCCACATGGTCCAGCAGGCGCACCGCATCCGCTGCCATTTCGGTGGTGTGGAACCGCTCTGGCTCATGCACCTTGCCGGATTCGCCATGGCCGCGATGATCGAAGGCAATGACGCGATAGCCCGCCTCAATCAGCGTGCGGGTCCAGGAAGGGCCCACCCAGTTCACGTCCTTTGAAGAGGCAAAACCATGGATAAGCAACACCGGATCGCCCTGGCCCTCATCAAAATAGGCCAGTTCAACACCATCGGAATTGAAATGGGGCATCTTCCATCCTTCGCGCGGGCCGGCGGCTGAACCTTGCCGGATGACATGTTTCGCTGCCCCGCTTTAGAAGCTTGGCGCACCGCTGCCAACCGTATCCGGCTCATTGCGCCTGTTTGCCGGGCGCATGTCCTCTTTCCCATTCATCTTCGTGACGCGGGATTTCCGGCCGCGACGCCCATCCCAGAGCGGACGCACACAGGCCACGCACAAGCTGCGCAGGGCCGCTACCAGAACGAAGAGATAAAGCAGCACCCCCAACCCGAACCACACCAACTTGAGCAATGCGCCGGAAATGACCAGCGCACCGCGCCCCACTGTCTTCAATATGGCGAGGGTTTGCGGCCCCCGTGCCTCGGCCAGCTTCGCCACGCGTGACAGGTCGGCCCCGCTATCAGCCACCTTCAGCCCTTCCATGGCGGCGCGCGTGCCGGCCCTGGCCTGCACTGTGGCCACATCATCCAGCATGGCCCCGAGGCGGGCGAGCTTCTGCGGGCGCACCACCTGCTTCAAGGCGGCCTTATCCAAAACGCCACTGCGGACCAGTTGTGACAGAGCCGGAAGATCCACGCTTTCACGCGCCGCACGCACAAAACCGCGCCCCAGCCCGGCAGAAAGCTTGCCGGTGCGCTTGGCCACCTTCACCACACTCACTCCGGCACGGGCCGGCAAGCCGGAACCCACAGTGGCATAAGTGCCGCCCGTAATGGCCAGACCCGCGACGGAAAGACCGAGAATCAGCTCATCGGCATCTTCACCCATGGCCAGACGCCAGCCTTCGCGGCTGGCATCGCGAATATCACCCCACACCATCAGGTCTCCGGCCAGAGCACCGGCAAAGCCCGCCATTTCATCCGGCTCACCCAGCGCAAAACCCAGGCTGAAATCCTTTGCGGCGCGTAGGGCCACGGCAAGATCGCCATTTTCCGCCTCCACACGCGCCCGCAAGGCTGGCGCCACCGCAAGGCCCTGCCCATCAGCCAGCGCCAGACAGGATGCGGCCAGCGTAATATCGTCGGCCGCCAGCGCCTTTTCCATCTCCTGCGTGACTGTGCCGGAATCAACATGCGCCAGCGCCAGATCCGAGAGCACGGCCGGGTTATCCCGCGCCTCCAGCAGGCGCACGCTCTGCTTCGCCACCGGCAGCAACCATGGCGAGGCTCCCAGCAAAGCGGCGCACAATGCAAGACGTGTGAGAATGCGGCCCATCATGCCCTTTCATATGGTGCACAAGGTGAAGGCCGCCAGACGTCACCCTCTTCATCACCCTTGTGCACCGGCCAATCGACGCGGCCACAGGGCTTTTGTCTCTGGCCCCTTTTCTGGAAGCGATACAAGGGGTATGGTCCCGGCAAATTCAGCTCGCGGAACGGACAGGACCATGGCGGAAACCGGCATCCCTCATTTCTGCAACGACCTTGGCGTCACCGTGATTGAGGTGGGCAGCAAGGAGTTCATGTGCGTCGGCGCAAAGCCGCCATTTGACCATCCCCACATCTATCTGGATCTGGGTGAGGACACCGAGAAGGTGTGCCCCTATTGCTCCACACTCTATCGCTACAATCCGCAGCTTGCCGCCGGTATGGCCAACCCTGCGGAATGCGTGTGGCACGATGAGGACAAGGCGCTCTCCGCCGCTTGAGCCTCTTCGCGTAGAGCCGGTGGTATTGGCCCATAAAGGGCGCAAAGCACCGGCTATGCTTCGTGCGCACGCAATTTCTGCGTTCTTTCTGGCCATGCTCCTTCTGGCCATGCCTGCGCATGGCCACAAATGGCCGAGATACCGGCCTGGAAGTCATGCCTGAACCTATCCCCTTTCCCGCCCCCACCCGTCTGGCTGCCCGCAGCGCTGTCGTGGTGGGCGGTGGAATCGGAGGGCTGGCCTGCGCCATTGCCCTGCGCCGGGCCGGGCTAACCGTGCAGATCATTGAGCGCGCCCGCAAACTGCGTGAAGTTGGTGCCGGGCTTCAGCTCACACCCAACGCCACCCGAATCCTGCGTGATATGGGGCTGATGCCCCGGCTTGAAGAGGTGGCTGTCGCCCCCCGTGCGCTGGATGTGCGCAGCGGTCGCAGCGGTTCCACCCTCGCCCGTGCGGAATATGGTCCGGCCACCACCCGTTTTGGCGCCCCCTTCATGGTTGTGCATCGGGCGGACCTTCAGAAAATTCTGGCGGACACCGCCGAGGCCGAAGGCTGCGCCATAGCGCTGGACAGTGAGCTGACCAGCCTTGAACCTTCTGCCCGCAGTGTGCGCGCCGTGGTGCGACAGGGGCAGAATCTGTTTGCCCATGGTGCCGACATTCTCATTGGAGCCGATGGCGTCCGCTCCACCGTGCGCAACCATCTCTATGCCGGTTATGACGGCCGCAAAGGCCCACCAGCCGGCCCTGTCTTTGCCCAGCGGGTGGCCTATCGTACCACCATAAATGCGCCGGATAATTACCCCCCGGAAGTGCGGCTCTATCTGGGCCCGAACGCCCATCTGGTGGCCTATCCGGTCAAGGGCGGCAACACCCTGAACATCGTGGCGATTGTGAAGGAGACCAAGCCGGTAGGGCGCTGGAATGCGCCCGGCAACAGTCTTGATGTCTTGCGCCCCTTTGCCAATTGGGCCCCGGAAGTGCTCAAACTGCTGGAAAGCGCCCCCCACTTCCTGTGCTGGGGGCTCTATGACATCGCCCCCCTGCCCCGCTGGAGCTTCGGGCGCATGACCCTGCTGGGCGACGCCGCCCATGCCATGCTGCCTTTCCTCGCCCAAGGCGCTGCGCAATCCATTGAGGATGCTGCGGAGCTGGCCCGCGCCCTGCAACACAACAGTGATGCTGAAGCCGCCCTCCACGCCTATGAGGCGGCCCGCCGCGCCCGCACCGCCCGCATTCAGACAGACGCCCGGCGCAATGGCTCCATCTATCATTTTTCCGGCCCGGCCCGCATTGCGCGGGATCTGGTTATACGCCGCACCGGCCAGGGCCTGCTGGATCGTTATGACTGGATCTACAGCGCGTGAGCCTGTGCTCCGCGCGCTGTTTCCTTTCCCCGGAAACCGAATCAGCACCTGACAACATCAGCCGGCCCGGCTCTGCAAGGCCGGCTGAAAAGATGCGCCTTCCGCACTGGCATCTTCATATGCTTCTGGCGCTTCAACGCCGATAAGCCTGAAAATTTCAGCCACCGGCACCTTTTCCGGCACTGCGCCACGCTGCACCAAAACCGCGCGCACAATAGCCGTTGCAGCCACTTCACCGGCCTGCGGACCGGATATGATCACGAATTGCTGTTTCAGAAATATGGAATGGTCCCGCCAGCCGGAAATGCGCGTTTCCAGCCGAAAACGCTGAAAAGGCGCAAGTGAACGACGGTAATGCACCTGCGCTTCAGCCAGAACAGGCATCCAGCGCCGGGAAAAAATGAACTTCAACACGCCCCCGCGCGCCATGAGATCAACCCGGCCCAAATCCATCATGGACAGATAGCGCCCGTTATTCAGGTGCATGTTCAGATCCAGATCGTTCGGCCACACCCGAAGGGTAAGGGTGGAAACGCCAAATGGCAGCGCCAGACGCGGGCCGAAACGGGTTCCAATCAGCACACGCAAAAAGCGTAGCCATAGATTCATGACAACCTCCTCTTCCTTCCGGGGCAAAATGCACCTTTAATGGAAAAGCCCCTCTTGCAGAATGTTTACGTATACGTATACTCCTATTCGTAAAGGTGAAACATAATCACCAGGTCAATCGCCCCAAAAAGAGGCCGATGACACCCAGGAGGAAACGTGACAGGGGACTTCAGGCAAGGCCTGCAAGGCCAGCGCGAGGGCGCGGCTGAAGGGTCAGCTTTACCTGGTTCCATTTCTGCACCGCCAATGGATGCAGATGCGCGGAACCGAACCGACCGGCCGGACACACTTCCGGCCCTTCTGGATCGCGCTGTGGCGCGGTTCTCTGATCGCCCGGCCATAGATTTTCTTGGGCGGCAATGGACATATGGCGAAGTGGGCCAGCTGGTGGACAGGCTGGCCGGCGGGCTGCGCAAGCTGGGCGTCGACAAGGGCGTGAATGTCGGCCTGTGCCTGCCCAACACGCCTTATTCCGTGCTGTTCTACTTCGCGGTTCTCAAGGCCGGCGGCGTGGTTGTGAATTACAACCCGCTTTACACGGCGCGTGAGCTTCTCTCGCAGATCCGCGATTCCGAAACCACCATCATGGTGGTGATGGATCTTCAGCGCATCTATGAGCCTGCCGCCTCCATCGCCCGCGAGGCAGGGCTGAAGCATCTGGTGGTGTGCCCCATGGCCGGGGCGCTGCCGGGGCTGAAATCCACCCTCTTCCGCCTGTTCAAGCGGCGGGAAATGGCCTCCATTCCGGCAGATGCGCTGCATGTGCATTATGAAACGCTGGCTGCCAGCGCGCCCATAGGCTCTGCCGTGGCGCAGCCCCTCCCGTCAGAGCTGGCGGTGCTGCAATATACCGGCGGCACCACCGGCGTGCCCAAGGGCGCGATGCTGACGCACGCCAATCTCATCGCCAATATGCGGCAGATTATCGAGCATGCCGGCGAAGAAACGCTCCATCCAGGCCAAGAACGCATATTGTGCATTCTGCCTCTGTTTCATGTGTTTGCACTCACTGTTTCCATGGATGTGGCCGTCGCCATTGGGGCAGAAATGATCCTGCTGCCGCAGTTCAAGCTGGAGGAGGTGTTCGCCACCATCCGGCGGCGGCGCCCCACCCTTCTGCCAGCAGTGCCCACCATTTATGGGGCCATCAATGGCGCGGCGGAAAAGCAGAAGGTGGATCTCACCTCCATCCATCTGTGCATTTCCGGCGGCGCGGCCCTGCCACAAGAGGTCGCCTCGCGCTTTGAGGAGCTGACGGGCTGCCGTTTGGCGGAAGGCTATGGGCTCACTGAATGTTCGCCCGTCGTCACCGTCAATCCTCTGGATGGAAGCCCCCGGCGGCCCGGCTCCACCGGCATTGCCGTACCTGGCACCACTATTGAAATTCGCGACCCGGAGCAGCCCGAACGGCTGATGCCAACGGGCGAGAAGGGCGAGGTGTGCGTGCGCGGGCCTCAGGTGATGGCCGGCTACTGGAAGCGCCCGGACGACACCCGCGCGGTGATGATTGATGGCGCGCTGCGCACCGGCGATATCGGCTATCTTGATGCGGATGGGTATCTTTATCTGGTCGACCGTATCAAGGACCTCATCATCTGCTCCGGCTACAATGTGTATCCGCGCGTGATTGAAGAGGCGCTCTATGAGCACCCCTGCGTATCTGAAGTCATCGCCATCGGCATTCCCGACAAATATCGCGGCGAAAGCCCCAAAGCCTTCGTGACACTGCGCGAGGGGGCCGAGGTGACACCCGAGCAGCTCCACCAGTTCCTCAAGGAGCGGTTATCCAAGATCGAGATGCCCTCCAGCATCGAGATCCGCGCCTCCCTGCCCAGAACCATGATCGGCAAACTCTCCAGAAAGGAGCTTATTGCGGAAGAAAAAGCCCGCGCCGCGGCGACCAGCGCCACCTCCACCAGCTTGTCAGAACATTGACGCATGGGATAAGCTATGAACAACATATACAGCTTTATCTCTCCAAGGCGCACAATGGCCGAGCAGTACTACACGGTGACACAACTGGCCCGTGATCTGGGTATTTCGGCCCGCACTGTGCGTTTCTATGAAGACAAGGGCCTGATAAGCCCGGACAGGATCGCCAACAACCGCATCTATAATGTGCGGGATCGTGCACGGTTGATCCTGATCCTGCGGGGCAAACGCCTTGGCTTCACCTTGCAGGAGATCAAGGAATATCTTGATCTCTATGATCTCGATCGCACCCAGAAAGAACAGCTTCGCATGTTGCTGAAGGGCGTGCGCTCGCGCATCACCCGGCTGGAAGACCAGCGTGTGGCTTTGGAAGAGACCCTGACGGAATTGAAGGTCATTGAGCATCAGGCTGAAACAGCCCTGGCCGATGATGACCTGTCGGATTCCGGCCAGCTCAAGGTGGGCTGAAGGCTTCTTCCTCAAACGGTAGCAGATAGCGCCATTTCCGCATGAGCCAGAAGGCCATGTGGTCGGCATCCTCGCGGACGCACGCTCGAAGTGCGCCCGTCTTCAGGCACATCCCATTCTGAAAGGTACCATGATGAACGTGGTCATTGCGGGCTATGCGCGCTCGCCCTTCACGCCCTTCCGCAAAGGTGGTCTTGCCCGTGTGCGCCCGGATGATCTGGCTGCAACGGTTGTGCGCGAGCTGGTGACGCGCACTGGCGTGAAGCCGGAAGATATTGAGGACATCATTGTGGGCTGCGCCTTCCCGGAAGGTGAGCAGGGCTTCAATATCGGCCGCCTTGTGGGGCTCATCGCCGATCTGCCGCTTTCCGTGGCGGGGCTCACCGTCAACCGCTTCTGCGGCTCCTCCATGCAATCTGTCCATATTGCTGCGGGGCAGATCGCGATGGGTGCGGGTGAAGCCTTCATCTGCGCCGGCGTGGAAAGCATGAGCCGCGTGCCGATGATGGGCTTCAACCCCATGCCGAACCCCGGCCTGCATGCCCGCAACCCCGGCGCATATATGGGCATGGGCGATACGGCGGAGAATGTCGCCAGCCGCTGGAAAATCAGCCGTGAGCAGCAGGAAGCCTTCGCGGTGCGCAGCCATGCCCGTGCGGCAGCAGCCGCAGCCGCCGGCAAGTTGAAGGATGAGATTGTCCCCATTCAGGCCAATGGCGCAATGGTGGATGCGGATGGCTGCATCCGCCCGGAAACCACGGCCCAAACCCTCGCCGATCTAAAGCCCGCCTTCCAGAAGACCGGCACCGTGACGGCCGGCACCTCCTCCCCCATCACCGATGGCGCATCTGCCGTTCTGGTGTGCTCGGAAGACTATGCCATCCGCAATGGCCTCACCCCGCTGGCGCGCATCACCTCTGTCGCGGTGGCCGGCTGTGACCCGGAGATCATGGGCATTGGCCCGGTGGCGGCCACCCGCAAGGCGCTGCAACGCGCCAACCTCACCATTGACGCCATGGATGTGGTGGAACTGAACGAAGCCTTTGCCAGCCAGGCGCTGGCCTGCGCACAGGATCTGGGCATCCGCGAGGAAACGCTGAACCTTGATGGCGGCGCCATCGCCCTTGGCCATCCGCTGGGGGCCACCGGGGCGCGCATTGTGGGCAAGGCTGCTTCTCTTCTCGCCCGCGAAGGCGGCCGTTATGCGCTGGCCACCCAGTGCATTGGCGGCGGACAGGGTATTGCCACCATTCTGGAGCGCGTGTGATGACGGAAATCCGCAAGGTCGCCGTTATAGGCGCAGGCGTCATGGGGGCCGGCATCGCCGCCCACATCGCCAATGCCGGGGTGCCGGTTCTGCTGCTGGATATCGTTCCAGAAGGTGCGGAAAACCGCAATATCATCGCCGAAACGGCAGTGGCCCGGATGAAGAAGGCCGACCCCGCCCCCTTCATGTCGCCCCGCGCGGCAAAGCGGGTGGAAACCGGAAATGTGGAAGATGATCTCTCCCGCCTTTCCGAAGTGGACTGGATCATCGAGGCTGTTGTCGAGCGGCTGGATGTGAAGCAGGCGCTCTATCATCGCATCAATGCGGTGCGCAGGCCGGGCACGGCGGTGTCTTCCAACACCTCCACCATCGCCATTTCGGCGCTGACGGAAGGCATGCCGGAGGACTTCCGTCAGGATTTCCTCGTGACCCACTTCTTCAATCCGCCGCGCTATATGCGCCTGATGGAGCTGGTGACGGGGCCCGATACAGATACGGCGCTCGCCGGACGCATCGCCGATTTTGCAGATCGTGCGCTGGGCAAGAGCGTGGTGCGCTGCCTTGACCGGCCGGGCTTCATCGCCAACCGTCTGGGCGTGGCGTGGATTCAGCGCGCCATTGTGGAAGCCTTCGAGCAGGGCCTGACCGTGGAAGAGGCCGATGCCATCATGGGCCGCCCCTTCGGCTTCCCCAAGACCGGCGTGTTCGGGCTCGTGGATCTGGTGGGGCTGGATCTCATGCCCCATGTCAGCGCCAGCCTGAAGGCCGCACTGCCACCGGAAGATGCCTTCCACGCCTCCAATCGCGACATGCCCCTCATCAACAAAATGATTGCGGAAGGCTATACCGGCCGCAAGGGCAAGGGCGGGTTCTACCGCCTCAACCGCGCCAATGGCGGCAAGGTGAAAGAAGCAATCGACCTGGTGACGGGGGATTATCGCCCTTCCGTGAAGGCCCAGATTTCCGGCCTCTCCCGGCCAGATCTGCGCAAGCTGCTCTCGCGGGAGGATCGTTTCGGCCAATATGCCTTCCGGGTCATCGCCGAAACCCTGACCTATGCCGCCGGTCTGGTGGGCGAGGCCAGCCATGACATCACCTCCATCGATGAGGCCATGCGCCTCGGCTATAACTGGAAATGGGGGCCCTTCGAGCTGATCGACAAGATTGGTGGGGCCTGGTTCGTGGAAAAGCTGAAGGCAGCCGGCTACACCCTGCCTGCGCTGCTGGAAAATCTTGGCGACAAGAGCTTCTACCGCATCGAGAATGGCCGCCGCCAGGCGCTTGGCCCAGATGGCGTTTATGGCGCCGTCCAGCGCCCCGATGGCGTGCTGATGCTGGAAGACATCAAGCTTTCAGCCAAGCCTCTGCTGAAAAACGCCTCCGCCAGCCTGTGGGATATTGGCGACGGAGCCGTCTGCTTCGAGTTCACCTCCAAGGGCAACTCGATGGACGAGCAGATCATGGCCCTGCTCGAGAAGTCGATTGCGCTGGTGGAGAAGAAGTACAAGGCCCTTGTCATCTATAATGAGGGCTCGAACTTCTCGGTGGGTGCCAATCTGGGGCTGGCGCTGTTTGCCGCCAATATCGCCGCCTGGGGTGAAATCCAGAAGCTGGTGGATCTGGGGCAGAGAACCTACAAGCGCCTGAAATATGCCCCCTTCCCCGTAGTGGCTGCGCCTTCCGGCATGGCGCTGGGTGGCGGCTGCGAAATCCTGCTGCATTCTGATGCCGTGCAGGCGCATGCTGAAAGCTATATCGGGCTGGTGGAATGCGGTGTCGGCCTCATTCCCGCCTGGGGCGGCTGCAAGGAAATGCTGGGACGTTGGCAAAATGCGCCCAAAATGCCGAAGGGCCCCATGCCCGCTGCGGCCAAGGTGTTTGAAACCGTCTCCACAGCCACGGTCGCCAAATCTGCCGATGAGGCGAAGGATCTGCTGTTCCTGCGGGCTGATGACGGCATCACCATGAACCGTTACCGCCTGCTTGCGGACGCCAAGGCCAAGGCGCTGGCGCTGAGTGAAAACTACACGCCACCCGAGCCTTTTGAACTGGTTTTGCCCGGCAGCAGCGGCCGCATCGCCATGCAGATGGCGGCGGAAGGCTTCGCCCGGCGCGGCATCGCCACCCCGCATGATCTGGTGGTGGCCGGCGAACTCGCCACCGTACTTTCGGGCGGCGACACCGACATCATCGACACCATCAGCGAAGACCAGATTCTGGAGCTGGAACAGGAGAGCTTCATGCGTCTGGTGCACACTACGGCAACCCTCGACCGTTTCGAGAGCGTGCTCGAAACCGGCAAGCCGGTGAGGAACTGAGCCATGCAGGTTTATCAGGCGCCCCTGCGCGATATGCGCTTCATTCTCAACGATGTCATCAACGCAGCCGAATACACCTCCATGCCCGGCTTCGAGGATGTGACGCCGGATCTGACCGACGCCATTCTGGAGGAGGCTGCCCGGTTCGTGACCGAGCGCCTGCTACCCCTCAATGCCAGTGGCGATGAGGAAGGCTGCGTGCTGGAAAATGGCCAGGTCCGCACACCTAAAGGCTTCAAGGAGGCCTATGCCGCCTTTGCCGAAGGCGGGTGGACCGCAATGGGCAGCGACCCCAATTATGGCGGACAGGGCCTGCCGGCGGTGCTGGGCAAATATGTGGAAGAGATGATCTGTTCCACCAACCTGTCTTTCGGGCTCTATCCCGGCCTCAGCCATGGCGCCTATCAGGCCATTATCGGCCATGCCAGTGATGAGCTGAAGGAACGCTATCTGCCACGCCTGATCGACGGCACATGGTCTGGCACCATGTGCCTCACCGAGGCGCATTGCGGAACCGATCTGGGCCTGCTGCGCACCCGCGCCGTGCCGCAGGAAGATGGTTCCTACAAGATCTCCGGCTCGAAGATCTTCATCTCCGCCGGGGAGCATGATCTGACGGAGAACATCATCCATCTGGTGCTGGCGCGCCTGCCGGATGCACCGAAGGGCGTGAAGGGCATCAGCCTGTTTCTGGTGCCCAAATTCCTGCCGCAGGAAGATGGCACGCCGGGCGAGCGCAATGGCGTGGTGTGCAGCGCACTTGAGCACAAGATGGGCATCAAGGCCTCCGCCACCTGCCAGCTCTCCTTCGATGACGCCACCGGCTGGCTGGTGGGTGAGCCCCACAAGGGCATGCGCGCCATGTTCACCATGATGAACAGCGAGCGTCTCTCGGTGGGCATTCAGGGGCTGGGCGCGGGCGAGGCAGCCTATCAGGCGGCCGTGGCTTATGCGCGTGAGCGTCTTCAGGGGCGCTCCCTCTCCGGCGTCAAGGCGCCGGATCTGCCGGCCGACCCCATCATCGTGCATCCCGATGTGCGCCGCATGCTGATGACCATGCGAGCCTACAATGAAGGTTGCCGGGCGCTGGGCTCATGGGTGGCCAAGACGCTGGATGTCTCCAAGCACCACCCTGACCCGGAAGAGCGCAAGAAGGCGGAAGATTTCACCGCCCTCATGACCCCCATCGTGAAAGCCCTGTTTACGGATCTGGGCTTTGAAAACGCCAATCTGTGCGTGCAGACCTATGGCGGGCATGGCTTCATCCGCGATCATGGCGTGGAACAGTATGTGCGCGACAGCCGCATCGCCATGATTTACGAAGGCACCAATGGCGTGCAGGCGCTGGATCTGGTGGGCCGCAAGATGCCGGCGCATGTGGGCCGTTATCTGCGTGCATTCTTCCACCCGGCCCTGGCCGAGATTGATGCCGCACTGGATAGCGATGATGACCTGATCGTGGATCTGGCCCAGCCGCTCTCCAAGGCGTTTGGCGGCCTGCAACTTTCCACCGCCACCATTGCGCAGAAGGGCCTGAAGGACCCCGAGGAGGCCGGCGCGGCCGCCACGGAATATCTGCGCCTGTTCGGCCTGGTGGCGCTGGGGGTGATGTGGCTGAAAATGGCGCGCATCGCCGGCGAGAAACTGGAAGCCGGCACGGATGATGCCGCTTTCTATGAAGCCAAGCGCGTCACCGCCCGCTTCTATATGGAACGCATTCTGCCGCAGGCCGCCGGCCTGTTCGCCGCCATCCGCTCTGGCAAGGGCGCAATGATGGCGCTGGAAGACATGCAGTTCTGACCCCTTATCCCCGGTTCGGAGGAAATCCATGGCCACTCTCGAAAGCCTTGTCGAAGCCATTGAAGAGCGCAGCGCAGCCTTGGGCACGCTGGGCTACAAGGTGCGCTTTGATATTGCGGAAGGCGGCAGCATTCTGGTGGATGCCACTGGCCCGCAGGCCGTCATCACCACCGATGGCGGTGAGGCCGATACGGTTCTCAAGATGAAATCCGACAATCTGAAGAAATTGATCGAAGGGCGCTTGAACCCGATGATCGCTTTTTCCACCGGCCGTCTGAAGGTGCAGGGCTCGCAGGGCGTGGCGCTGAAGCTTGCAGGCTTGCTGGACAAAAACTGAACCCGGCCTTCGAGCCACCGGCCTGCACGGTGGCACGCATGAGGCCACAGACAAGAACAGCCCCCCGCAGGCCCTGCGCCTGCGGGGGGTGAAAAGCTGAAACAACAGTGCACGCACAGAACGGCACCAATGCCGCACGCGGAACCACAACGCAAACAACGATGTATTTCAGGGACATGACGGAGGAAATGATGCGGAAGGGCGTGAAAACCACGGCACTCATATTGACCGCAGCAGGTGCAAGCCTCATCGCCACAGCCGGGGCGCAGGCTGGCTCCTTCGCCTTGCGCGAGCAGAGCACCAAGGGCCTGGGGCTGGCGAACGCCGGTGTCACGGCCGGTTCTGGCGGGGTCGGCTCCATGTACTGGAACCCGGCGACGATGACACAGTTTTCCGGGCTACAGGCCCAGCTGAATGTCGCCGGCATCTTCCCCAGCGCAGATGTCACCCCCACCACCGGCACCAGCCCCATTCTGCTGATGCTGGGTGGCGCGGGAAACACCGGAGACATCGCCGCCGATGCCGCCCTGCCCTCCACCTATGTCAGCTATCAGCTGAACGAAAAGGTGTGGCTGGGTCTGGCCATCAATACGCCGTTCGGCCTTTCCACAGAGCTGCCCTATAATTATGCGGGGCAGATTTATGCTCGCAAATCCAAGGTGTTCAGCATTGATGTGAACCCCACCGTCGCCTACAAGGTGAATGACTGGCTCTCGCTGGGTGTGGGTTTGCAGGTGATGTATTTCCACACCAAGCTCTCTCAGGCCACCTCCCCCTTTCCCCTGGCCCCCTCCGCGGAACTGAAGGGCGACAGCTGGGGTGTGGGTGCAACGGCCGGCCTGACATTCACCCCGTTTGAAGGTACGCAAATCGGCGTTGGCTATCGCTCTGCTGTCCAGCAAAGCCTGAATGGCGAGCTGACTCTGGGGGCTCCCGTCAACCGCCTGCCGGTGGGCATCCATGGCGTGAACGCCAATCTGATCCTTCCAGAACAGGTTTCCATCGGCCTGCAACAGGTTCTGACGGATCAGATCACCCTGAACGCCAATTTTGAATGGACCAACTGGAGCCGGCTGGGCCATGTCGCCGTCACGGGCCGGTCCGGTCTCACCAACGGCATTCCGCTGACAGAACTGCCGTTTGAATATAATGACGGCTACTATCTCGCTCTGGGTGCCGAATACCGGATGAACGACCAGTTCACCTTCCGGGGTGGCTTTGGCTATGAGTGGTCGCCCATTGATATCTATAATCGCGATTTGCGCGTGCCGGATGCCAACCGCATCACCCTGGCTGCGGGCATGAGCTACCAGTGGAACGAGAATCTCAGCTTCGATCTGGCCTACGCCTATCTCTTCACCACCGGCAATGGCGATGTGTCTCTCACGCCCGGCAACCCGCATTATGTCACTGGCCTGCCGTTTGTGGGTTCGGTCTCTTCCGATGTGCAGCTGGTTTCTGCTGGCCTCACCTACAAGTTTGACGGATTCTGAGCCATGCGGAACAGAACCTCTCTTCACAAGACGGGCCTGGCCGGTCTGGCTCTAGCCGTCGCGCTGCTCGCCAATGGCGGAGCCGCCCGTGCAGACAGCACGCTCTCCGGCCTGTGGTATACGCAGAGCGGTGAAACCCAGGTGCGCTTCGCCCCCTGCGGCAAGGCGGTGTGCGGCACCATTGCCTGGCTGAAAACGCCGCGCAACGACACCAACAACCCGGATGCCGCCAAGCGCAACCGTTCTCTGGTGGGCCAAAGGCTTGTCTATGGGCTCACCTCCTCCGGCACGGGGCGCTGGAGCGGCAAGCTCTACAATTTCGAGAATGGGAAAACCTATTCCGGCACCCTTCAAATGAAAGGCCAGAACAAGCTGGAGCTTTCCGGCTGTGTGATGGGCGGCCTTCTGTGCCGCAGCCAGACATGGAGCCGGGCGCGCTGATAACGCCCGGTTCCTGCATGCTTGCAACAGGCAGCCGCCCCCACCGGGCGGCTGTTTTGCTCCCAGCAGCTAAACGGCGACGCCAACCAGAGCGCCAATGCCGGCCGTCACGCCCATGGCCACAGCGCCCCAGAAAACCACGCGCACAACAGGCTTCAGCATGGCCGCACCACCGGCCACGGCCCCCAGCGCCCCCAGAACACCCAGAAGCACAAGCGTGACGACCACAATCGTCACGGCCTGAATATCATGCGGCGCGAAAGCCGCCGTCAGCACCGGCACAATGGCGCCCACCGTGAAAGACAAAGCCGAGGCGACACTGGCCTGAATGGGGCGCGCCATCACTTCTGGAGAAATGCCCAGCTCATCACGGGCATGGGCGCCCAGTGCATCCTTCTCCATCAACTGCCGGGCCACCTGATGCGCCAGATCGGGCGAGAGGCCGCGCGACACATAAATTTCTGTCAGCTCACGGGTTTCATGATCCGGGTCTTGCGCCAGCTCGGCCTTTTCGCGCTCCAGATCCGCCCGCTCAGTATCCGCCTGGGAGCTGACGGAAACAAACTCGCCCGCAGCCATCGACATGGCGCCAGCCACCAGGCCGGCAAAACCGGCCACCAGAACCTGATCCGCCGAATCTGCTGCCGAAGCCACACCAACCATCAGGGAGGCCGTAGAAATGATGCCATCATTGGCCCCAAGGACTGCGGCCCGAAGCCAGCCAATCCGCTCAACCATATGCTGTTCTGAATGCCCGCGTGTATGTGCCATATCCGCCTCCACTCCTTCAGTCGCCCCTGTTTAATTAGAAGAACTGAAGGGTAAATGACGCATTGCACACCATTTTCCGTTCTGCTCAGCCGGGGCCGAAACGCCCCCTGTCATGCGGCGCGTCCAGATCCTGCACCGGGCCCAGCGGCACAATGCCTGTGGGGTTGATGGTGGTGTGGCTCTCATAATAATGGCGCTTGATGTGGCTGAAACTCACCGTCCTCTTCACGCCTTCCATCTGATAAATGGCGCGCAAATAATTGGATAGGTTGGGATAATCCGCTATCCGGCGCAGATTGCATTTGAAGTGCCCGACATAGACCGCATCAAACCGCACCAGCGTGGTGAACAGGCGGATATCGGCTTCCGTGAAGACGGAGCCGGCCAGCCATGCCTGACGGGCCAGCAGCCTTTCCAGCTCATCCAGCCGGTTGAAGAGGGCGCGCACAGCCTCCTCATACACCGGCTGGGCGGTGGCGAAACCGGCCTTGTAAACACCATTGTTCACATCATCATAAACAAGGGCGTTGATGTGATCGACATCCTCCCGCACATCCGGCGGGTAGAAATCCGTCGTCACGGAGGTGAAGGCGGAAAAGGCTGAATTCAGCATTCTCAGGATTTCAGCCGATTCATTGTTCACGATGGTGCCGCGCACCTTGTCCCACAACACTGGCACGGTCACTCGCCCGCTATAGGCCGGATCTGCCGCCAGATAGATTTCATACAGGCGGCGCTTGCCCATCAGCGGCTCCGGCGTGGCGAACACCCAGCCCTCATGCGCCATGAGCGGGTCCACCACGGTGGTGGAGATGACCCCTTCAAGGCGCTTCAGCGCCCGCATCACCAGTACGCGATGCGCCCAGGGGCAGGCCAGAGACACATAAAGATGATACCGCCCGGCCTCAGCCGCAAAGCCGCCCTCACCCATGGGGCCCGGCCGGCCATCCGTCGTGATGAAATTGCGAAAGCGCGAGGCCTGACGCTGAAAACGGCCGCCCGTGGCGACCGTATCATACCAGCGATCCTGCCATATTCCATCAACGAGCAATCCCATGTCTCTCCCCCGCCGTTCCTCCTTCAACATGCCCCAGGATGAGATGTGAGACCACTGGCATGGAGGCAAACAGCATTTGCACCCATGCAGCCACGACCCCATGCCGTCATGAGAAGAGTTGATGCTCACCAGCAGCACATAATTTAGACAAAAGTCGTATAATTTTGCCATTTAGAGGCACCTATATACCTCCCGCCACTTTTCCCTTCTGATGCGAAGGTATAGATTGCCGGCCATTCTGCGCATCCTGCGGGTGCCATACGCCCTTTCACCCTCCCTGAAGACCTGTCCGTTTCGGCCTCGTTCAAAGGGGGTTGCCTCTTTGTGTGCGACAGTTGAAATTATCGAGATTCGCTGATTTATCGAAATTTACTCAAGGTTCTTCGCATTTTCACCCATTCCCCCGCCCGGCAACGCTGGTGAATAGTCCGCCCCCAACCCGCGAGCCCCACCCTTCCAACGGAAACGCAATCAGTTATGACACAACAGATCAAGCGCCTCATGGTCGCCAACCGTTCGGAAATCGCCATTCGCGTGTTTCGTGCGGCAACAGAACTGGGCATCGAAACCGTCGCCATCTATGCCGAGGAGGATCGCCTCTCCCTGCATCGCTTCAAGGCCGATCAGGCTTTTGTGGTCGGGGCCGGCAAGGGGCCCCTTCAGGCTTATCTCTCCATTCCCGATATCATCGCCACGGCGGTCGAGGCCGGTGTGGACGCGATTCATCCCGGCTATGGCTTCCTTTCAGAAAACCCGGAATTTGCCGAAGCCTGCGCGGCTGCCGGCATCCGCTTCATCGGCCCCTCCCCCGATACAATGCGCCAGCTCGGCTCCAAGGTGGAGGCCCGCAATCTGGCCATTTCGGTGGGCGTGCCGGTGATGCCCGCCACCGATCCGCTGCCCGATGACCCGGAGGAGATCCGCCGCCTGGCCGCGAAGATCGGCTATCCGGTGATGCTGAAGGCCAGTTGGGGTGGCGGCGGGCGCGGCATGCGCCCCATCACCGGCGAGGAGCAGCTTCTCGATGCCGTTTCCGCAGCCCGGCGCGAGGCCGGTGCGGCCTTCGGCAAGGATGAGGTCTATCTCGAAAAGCTGGTGCAGCGCGCCCGCCATGTGGAAGTGCAGATTCTGGGCGACATGCACGGCAATCTCGTCCATCTGTTCGAGCGGGACTGCACCATCCAGCGCCGCCATCAGAAGGTGGTGGAACGCGCCCCCGCCCCCTATCTGGATGATGCCGCCCGCGCCCGCCTTGCAGAAGCCGCGCTGCGCATCGGCAAGGCCACCCATTATGTCGGGGCTGGCACCGTGGAATTCCTCATGGATTCCGACACAGGCGATTTCTACTTCATTGAGGTAAACCCGCGCATTCAGGTGGAGCACACCGTGACCGAGGAGGTGACGGGGCTCGATATTGTGAAGGCGCAAATCCGCATCGCTGAAGGCGGCCATATCGGCGATGTGGCCGAAACCGGCATTCCCCCGCAAGAGGATATTCACCTTCAGGGCCATGCCCTGCAATGCCGCATCACGACGGAAGACCCAGAGCGCGGCTTTGCGCCGGATTATGGCCGCCTCACCGCCTATCGCGGGGCTACGGGTTTCGGTATCCGGGTGGATGGCGGCACGGCCTATTCAGGCGCGGTCGTCACCCCCTTCTATGACGCCATGCTGGAAAAGGTGACAGCCTGGGCGGCCACACCGGAAGAGGCCATCGCCCGCATGGATCGCGCCCTGCGCGAATATCGCATCCGCGGCGTCACCACCAATTTGCCCTTCCTTGAAGCGGTGTTGAGCCATCCCGGCTTCCGCGCCATGAGCTACACTACCCGCTTCATCGACGAAACGCCCGAGCTGTTCGATCTGCCCCGGCGCAGGGACAGGGCGACCCGGCTGCTCACCTCCATTTCCGAAGTCACCATCAATGGGCACCCGGAAATGAAGGGCCGCATGGCGGTGCCCACCCTCCCCCACATGCCCAGGGCCCCGCGCTTTGCGGATGCTCCCGCAGACGGCACCCGGCAGCTTCTCGACAGGCTGGGGCCAGCCGGTTTCGCCCGCTGGGTGCGCGAGCAGAAGCAGATCCTCATCACCGACACCACGCTGCGCGACGCCCACCAGTCACTTCTCGCCACCCGCATGCGCAGTGCGGATCTGGTACCGGCTGCCGCCGCCTATGCCAGCGGCCTGCCGCAGCTTCTCTCGCTGGAATGCTGGGGCGGGGCCACATTCGATGTGGCCATGCGCTTCCTGAATGAAGACCCGTGGGAGCGCCTCGCCGCATTCCGCCAGAGCGCGCCGAACATTCTGCTGCAAATGCTGCTGCGCGGCGCCAATGGCGTAGGCTACACCAATTATCCCGACAATGTGGTGCGCTTCTTCATCGCCCGCGCGGCCGAGGCCGGGGTGGACCTGTTCCGCATTTTCGATTGCCTCAACTGGGTGGAAAACACCCGCGTGGCCATTGATGCCGTTTGCGAAGCCGGCAAAATCGCCGAAGGGGCCATCTGCTATACCGGCGATATCAATGACCCCGACCGGGCGAAATATTCGCTGAACTATTATACCGGCCTTGCGCGCGAGCTGGAGGCTGCCGGCTGCCACATGCTGGCCATCAAGGACATGGCCGGCCTGCTGCGCCCGCCAGCCGCCCGCGCGCTGGTAAAGGCCCTGCGGGATGTGACGGATCTGCCCATTCATCTGCACATGCACGACACTTCCGGCATTGGCGGGGCGACGCTGATCGCCGCCATCGAGGCCGGTGTGGATGCGGTTGATGCGGCCACCGACGCCATGTCCGGCACCACCTCCCAGCCTTGCCTCGGCTCCATTGTGGAGGCCCTGCGCCATACCGATCGCGACAGCGGGCTGAATGCGGAGGCCATCCGCCAGATCAGCTTCTACTGGGAAGGTGTGCGCGCGCTCTATGCCCCGTTTGAAAGTGATCTGCGCGCGGGTGCCTCGGAGGTCTATCTGCATGAGATGCCGGGCGGGCAGTTCACCAATCTGAAGGAACAGGCCCGCGCCTTGGGGCTAGATGAGCGCTGGCATGAAGTCGCCCGTGCCTACCGGCAGGCCAATGACCTGTTCGGCGATATCGTCAAGGTCACGCCCTCGTCCAAGGTGGTGGGTGATATGGCGCTGATGATGGTGGCGCAGAACCTGACCCCAGCCGATGTGATGAACCCGGACCATGACATCGCCTTCCCCGCCTCGGTTGTGGAGATGTTGCGGGGCGATCTGGGCCAGCCTGCCGGTGGCTGGCCGCAGGCGCTGAGCCGCCGGGTGCTGAAGGATGAAACACCCAGCACCGCCCGCCCCGGCGCCCTGCTGGGGGAGGCGGATCTGGCCGCCGCCCGCAAGCAGGCCGAGCAGGATGCCGGCCGAGAGATCAGCGACAATGAGCTGGCCTCCTGGCTGATGTATCCCAAGGTGTTCGCCACCTTCGCGCGTACAGTGGAAGAAAGCGGTCCCGTCACCGCCCTGCCCACCGCAGCCTTCTTCAACGGCATGAAGCCGGGGGAGGAAATCGTGGTGGAGCTGGAGCCGGGCAAGGCGCTCATCATCCGCCTTCAGGCGATCAGCGAGCCGGATGGGCAAGGGCAGGTCAAGCTGTTCTTCGAACTGAACGGCCAGCCCCGCGTCATCCGCATCGCCGACAAGAGCCGTGCTGTCGCCGGGGCCCGTCGCAAGGCGGAAGATGGCAATACCAGCCACATCGCCGCGCCCATGGCCGGGGCCATCTCGTCCATCGCCCTGCGCACCGGACAGAAGGTGACCGCCGGCGAGCCCCTGCTGACCATGGAAGCCATGAAGATGGAAACCACGCTCAACGCGCCGCGGGCTGGCGTGGTGCGCGAAATCCTCGTGAAGGTGCGCGACAATGTGGAGGCGAAGGATCTGCTGATCGTTCTTGAATGAGGCTTCGCCCGACCTTGCAGATAACAGAAAAGGCCGGTTCCCCGAACCGGCCTTTTTCATATCCACACGCATGCGGAAGGTTCAGGGCCGTGCGGAGGCCGGCAGCCCGAAAACAGCATCAAAGCCCCAATTGAAGAAGAAGGTATAAGCCAGAAAGAACAGGGTGAGGCCGAAATCATAAATCAGCGCATCCAGCAGCGAAATTTCCAGCCACCACGCAAACAGCGGCACCAGCATCACCACCAGCCCGGCCTCGAACAGGCCGGCATGGGCCATACGCCGCTTCACGCTGCGTCCGCGCACACTCTGGCGCGCCTCCCATGCCTCGAACAGCGTATTGAAAATGAAATTCCACGCCACGGCGACCAGCGAACTGGCCATGGCGATGACACCCGTATGCCCGGCAGACTGGCCTGTAACCCCGGCCAGCGCCAGGCTGACGAACAGGATGGCCAGCGCCTCATAAATGATAAGATAGACCACCCGGCGCGTGATGGCAGACATGGTTTTCCCTTCAGGATGGCTCACCCCGGACACGCGCCACCATGAGCCTGATTTTCACGGCTTTTTCCAGCCCCTGAGACAAAACAGCCTCAATCCGCCTGCGACAAGGCTGCTTCCAGTTGCCGTTGCAGATGCGCCACCATGCGCATGAACAATGCCGTTTCACCTCGCGCCCGCGCCAGAACAAGCGCCCCCTGGATGCCGGAGACCGTCACCTCTGCCAGCTCTTGCGCCAGCCTGTTTGCCACACCGGCACGCATCAGGACACTGGCGAGCGTCTCTATCCAGCGGGTGAAATAGCCATTAATGGCAACGGAAAACCTGTCTCGCGTTTCATCCAGCGCGAACACGCCCACAAGGCACACCCGTCCGCCATCCTGAAAATAGGCGCAGACCTGCCGCCACATGGTTTCAAGCGCCGGGCCGGGCAGCTCCTGCTCCAACGGCGTGAAGATGTGTGTTTCAAACCAGCCATGAATATGGTCCAGAACGGCCGCCGCCATCTCCTCCTTCCCCTTGGGAAAGAAATTATAGAGGCTGCCCTTGGAGAGCCCCGTGCGCGCCGTGATACGACTGAAGCTGGCCCCCTCATAACCCAGTTCGCGAAACACTTCCGCGATGAGGGGAACGGTGTCGGCCTTCTCATAAATCGTGCGCACGCGGGGCCCTGCCTTCATTCAGAAATATCGTTCACAGGCCAAGATCCGAAAGGCCGGGGTGGTTATCCGGCCTCCGGCCCAGCGGCCAGTGGAATTTGCGCTCTGCCTCCGTGATCGGCAGATCATTGATGGAGGCAAAGCGGCGCTGCATCAGCCCTGCACCTGAGAATTCCCAATTCTCATTGCCATAGGAGCGGAACCACTGGCCTGCCGCATCGCGCCACTCATAGGCAAAGCGCACGGCGATGCGATTGTCGCGGAAGGCCCACAATTCCTTGATGAGGCGATACTCCTGCTCCTTCTGCCATTTGCGGGTGAGAAATTCCACAATCTGCGCCCGCCCGACAGGAAAGTCCGCACGGTTTCGCCAGCGGCTGTCCGGCGTGTAGGCCAAGGAAACGCGCTCAGGCTCCCGGCTGTTCCAGGCATCCTCGGCCGCCCGGACCTTGGCTATGGCGGTTTCTTCGGTGAAAGGCGGAACCAGGGAGGGGGCCACAGAAGGGGTCACGGAAGGCTCTTGTGAGGGCGTGGGCATGTCTGTCTCCATATATAGACCGATCAGTTTTTATTAAACCGATCAGTTTATTCTGACAACAGCCATTTGCAATCATGCGGCTTTTCACCGCTGACAAGCACTGATCCAGGTTTGGACATACAGGCTGCATCATCCTCCACGCCCGCCCTCTGCCACCAACATGCTGGACCCGCCTGTGTCGCCATGCTATCGCCCGGAGGAAGTGGAGAAATTCAGCCATGGCCATGCTGTTGCAGCGACGACGACAGAAGGCATCGCGCACCGCATCGCCAGATGCCATGCCTGATGTCAGGCGCCCCCTCGTGCGCGCCTGAACCTGCCGGAAGAAGAGGTCAGGCGCACGCACCATCTCCCTCCTGCGGGGCGCATCGGCACCGGCCATTGCAACGGTGCCACCTCACTACGCTTTCCGTTCCCATCCTTTTCCGGTCCTCATCCCGCCATGCCACGCCATGGGGAATATCCGACCGGCCTACCCTTGACTGTATGTCCATGACTGACCTGCCTCTCTCCATCAGCACAGAACATCCCGATGATGATCCGGCTATTGAGCGCCTGCATGCGCGCACCTTCGGCCCCGGACGTTATTCGCGCACGGCCTTCCGTATTCGCGAGAACACGCCGCATGAGCGCAGCCTCTCCTTCAAGGCGCGGGTGGGCACCATGCTGGTGGGCTCGGTGCGGCTCACACGCGTACGCATTGGCAATGTTCCGGCCCTGCTGCTGGGCCCGCTGACGGTAGAGCCGCCCTTCCAGTCTGTCGGTATTGGCGCACAACTCATGGAAACCGCGCTGGATGCCGCACGCGGTGCGGGTCATCAGCTGGTGGTTCTGGTGGGCGATGAGCCTTTCTATGGTCGCTTTGGCTTCAGGCAGGTGCCCTTCGGACGCATCACCCTACCCGGCCCGGTCGATCCGGCGCGCATTCTTGTGGCGGAACTGATGCCCGGTGCAATGGAGAATATTTCCGGCATGGTGCTTGGCGAAGGCGATATTCGCGATTGATGCCAACCAGGGCGCAAGGCTGAGCCCGCACCGGAGCCCACCTCCATGGGCTCAATCCCGGAAGGCGGCATAAAGCGCGCCTCATGGTGGCGTCTTCTTTTCCGGCAGCCCTCTCGCGCTCCAACCCTCGCGCATTCCCCGCGGCCGGATATGGTGGCCCGCAAGGCGAAATGTCTGAAACCGCCAGCCGCATGGCCTGCGACACCCCATAGCTGCAAACCCTCACGCCCTGCGCGCACCTCCGCCCCGGTACGAAATAAAAAACGCCCCCGGCTTTCACCGGAGGCGTTCTGTTTTTCAGGCGTTCAAGCGCAGATCACTCGGCAGCTACCGGCTGGGCCCGCACGCGCGACTGACGCTCCCGCTTGAGCAACTCGGCCACCAGAAAGGCGGTTTCGATGGACTGCTCGGCATTCAGGCGCGGGTCACACTGGGTGTGGTACCGGTCCCGCAGGCCCTCATCCGTGATGGCACGTGCGCCGCCGGTGCATTCCGTCACATCCTTGCCGGTCATCTCCAGATGCACACCGCCGGGGATGGTGCCCTCAGCCGCATGGACATCGAAGAAGGCCCGGATTTCCTTCTGCACCTGATCGAAGGGACGGGTCTTGTAGCCGGAAGCCGCCTTGATGGTGTTGCCATGCATGGGATCGCAGGACCACACCACGGTACGCCCTTCCTTCTGCACCGCCCGCACCAGCGCCGGCAGATGCTCACCCACCTTGTCAGCGCCGAAACGCGCAATCAGGGTGATGCGCCCGGCCTCATTGTCCGGCTGGAGAATATCCAGCAGACGGATCAGGCCATCGGGCGAGAGCGAGGGGCCGCACTTAATGCCGATGGGGTTATGAATGCCGCGGAAGAATTCCACATGGGCATGGTCGGGCTGGCGGGTACGATCCCCGATCCACAGCATGTGGCCGGAAGTGTCGTACCAGTCACCCGATGTGGAATCCACCCGCGTCAGGGCCTGCTCATAACCCAGCAGCAGCGCTTCATGGCTGGTGAAGAAATCCGTAGAGCTGAGATCGGGGTTGCTCTTCGGATCAATTCCGCAAGCACGCATGAAGTCCAGCGCCTCGGTGATGCGGTTCGCCAGTTCCTGATACCGGGAAGACTGGGGCGAATCCTTCACGAAGCCCAGCATCCAGCTATGCGCCTTGCCGAGATTGGCATAGCCGCCAGTTGCGAAGGCGCGCAGCAGGTTCAGCGTGGCGGCGGACTGGCGATAAGCCTCAATCTGCCGGCGCGGATCAGGCACGCGGGCGGCATCGGTGAAGCCGATATCATTGACAATATCACCACGATAGCTGGGCAGCGTCACGCCATCCATCGTCTCCGTATCAGACGAACGGGGCTTGGCGAACTGGCCAGCAATGCGGCCCACCTTCACCACCGGCGAGCCACCGGCAAAGGTGAGCACAACCGACATCTGAAGAAAGACGCGGAAGAAATCGCGGATATTGTCTGCGGAGTGCTCGTCAAAGCTCTCGGCGCAATCACCGCCCTGCAACAGGAAGGCCTCGCCACGGGCCACGCGGGCCAGCTCCGCTTTCAGCTTGCGGGCTTCGCCTGCAAACACGAGCGGGGGGTAGGAGGCCAGCTTGGCCTCAACATCCGCGAGCAGGGCCTTGTCTGGATAATCTGGCATCTGGAGGCCGGGATACGACCGCCAGCTCTCCGGACGCCAGCCTTCGGCGCGGCGGGAAACCGGGGCGCCAGAAACAGGTGCGGAGTGAGGGCGGGTCACCATTTGACTCTCCATAATCATCTGACCGGGACAGCTTAATCTGCCTCGGGCCGGCATTGGCGTTCCTCTTGTGTTCATCCAGCCAGCGACGGGCTTATACACGAACAAGATGGCATTCCAAAGGAAGAAGCGACCAACTTGTGCCGCAAATGCGTGAAAGCCTTGCCTGCCCGCCCTTTGTGGCTACATTTTTCCCTGTCTTTCCTTCGTCAACACCTTCGCCTATGTCAGCCCTTCAGGTGGCGTGGCGGGCTCCTCTCCCGCGATCGCGCCCCCTCTCCCTCTCGTGTCTGTTGCGGGACACACCTGCCCTTACGAGTCCCACATGGCAAAACCAAAGGTTGCAACATCCCAAAGGGATGGAGCCTTTCTCCCCTTCCCGGAATTCGTGGCGCTCATCGCCCTGATGATGGGCCTGACGGCCTTCTCCATTGACAATCTGCTGCCGGCCTTTCCGCAAATGCGAGATCATTTCGGGCTGGAAAACGCGAATGACGTTCAAATCACCATCTACGCCTATCTGATCGGCTTTGGCGCGGCGCAGATCATCTATGGCCCACTTTCAGATGTGTATGGCCGCCGCCCCCTGCTGGCTGCGGGCCTGGCCATTTATGTGGCGGGCGGGCTTCTGGCCCTGTTCACCGATGATTTCTTCTGGCTCATCGTGGCCCGTGTCGTGCAAGGTATCGGCTCGGCTTCCCCGCGCGTGCTCTCCGTCGCCATTGTGCGGGATCGGTTTGCGGGGCGGGATATGGCGCGCATCATGTCCTTTGCGATGATGGTGTTTCTCACCGTGCCCATCATTGCCCCGGCTCTGGGCAGCCTGGCGCTGGCTTTCGGGCCCTGGCACCTTATCTTCATCTTCATGCTGGTGCTGGCGCTTGTATTGTGGGCCTGGTTTGGCCTGCGCATGCCGGAAACACTACATCCAGAGTATCGTCAGCCCCTGTCGGCCCGCGCCATTCTGGAGGGGATTCGCCTCACGCTCAGCAACCGGCGGGCGGCAGGATATTCCACGGCCATTGGCTTCATGGTGGCCTGTCTGATGACGTATGTGGGCACTTCCGCGCAATTGTTCGAGGATGTGTACCATCTCGGCCACTGGTTTCCCGCAGTGTTTGCGCTGGTGGCCGGGGTGATGGCAGTGGCCTCCTTCACCAATGCCATGCTGGTACGGCGCATCGGCATGCGCCGGCTCTCTCATGGCGGGCTGGTGGGCTTCATCTTCATGGCGGCGCTCATGGCCCTTGTCGCCCTGATCTGGGAAGGACGCCCGCCCCTGCTGCTGTTTGTGGGCCTTGTGGCGCTGACACAATTTCTGTTCTCGCTCACCGCGCCCAATTTCAACTCCATGGCCATGGAGCCGCTGGGGACGATTGCAGGCACGGCCTCCTCTTTTATCGGCTGCTACACCACGCTCATGTCTGCCGTCCTCGCCCTGTTTGCAGGACAGGCATTTGATGGCACGGTTCTGCCCCTGAGCCTGTCTTATCTGGTGATGGGGCTGGCCGCGCTGCTGGCCGCCCTGTGGGCTGAAAACTGGCGACTGTTCGGCCATCAGGACTGAAGAGCCCGGCGCAGAAACAAGGGCGGGTGGCACAATGCCATCCGCCCTTTTTCATGCTCTGAACACAGCGCCTCAGGCGGCTTCAGCCCGCCTTGGTCCGCATGGTCACCAGTTCCTCGGCGGCGGTAGGATGCACCGCAATCGTGCGGTCGAAATCCGCCTTGGTCGCGCCCATACCCAATGCAATGGCGGCAAGCTGGATCATCTCGCCCGCGGCCTCGCCGATAATGTGGCAGCCCAGCACCCGGTTCGTCTCGGCATCCACCACCAGCTTCATGAACATGCGGGTCTGGCTGCCGGAAAGCGTGGCTTTGAGCGGGCGGAAAGCGGATTTGTAGATATCCAGCTTGTGGCCCTTCCTGCGCGCCTCTTCTTCCGTCAGGCCCACCGTGCCCACCTCCGGCTCGGTGAAGACAGCAGTGGCGATCAGGCTGTGATCGACCACCCAGGGGGCGTTGCCAAACACCGTATCGGCAAAGGCATGGCCTTCGCGAATGGCGACAGGTGTCAGATTCACCCGGTTGGTGGCATCCCCCACCGCATAGATGGAGGGCACGGAAGAGCGGGAATTTTCATCCACCACCACAGCGCCCACCTTGTCGAGCGCAACGCCGGCTTCTTCCAGCCCCAGATCCTGCGTATTGGGCGTGCGGCCAATGGCGAGCAGCACCTCATCCACCTCGATCACATGGCCATCGGTGAAGGTGACGCGCTTGCTGCCGGATGCCTCCCCCGAAACGGCCTCGATGCTGCTCAGGCCCTTTTCCTTCACCATCTGGATGCCCGAGGCTTCCACTGCTTCCAGAATGTGGGTGCGCACCTCTTCATCAAAGCCGCGCAGCACATGCCCGCTGCGCGAAACCAGATGAACCTCCGCCCCCAAGGCCCGCAGCATGAAGGCGAATTCCAGCCCAATATAGCCTGTGCCCTGAATGAGAATACGCTTCGGGAAATCCGGCAGATCAAAAATCTCGTTGGAGGTGATGGCCAGTTCCCGGCCGGGAATGTCCGCCCCCAGCGACGGCCGCCCCCCCGTGGCGATGAGGATATATTTGGCCGAGATTTCCTCACCCGTGGACACGATGCGCACGCTGTTGGGGCCTGTCACCACCGCACGGGAAGCCACCTGCTCCACCCCCGCCGCTCCGGCATTGCGCTTGTAGATGCCTTCGAGGCGGGTGATTTCCTTATCCTTCGCGGCCACCAGAGCCGACCAGTCAAAGGCGGCCTCGCCCACACGCCAGCCAAAGCCGGCCATCTCCTCCAGCTCATGCGCATAGCGGGCGGCATAGACGAACAGCTTCTTGGGCACGCAGCCCCGAATGACACAGGTGCCACCTGTGCGGAACTCTTCCGCCATCATCACCCGCGCGCCATGCTGCGCCGCAATGCGCGCGGCGCGCACGCCCCCCGAACCGGCTCCGATGACGAACAGATCCACTTCCTTGCGCGACATCTGCCACTCCTTCCAGCTTTTGCAGCCGGCCCACCATCGTGATGCCCGGCCCGACCATGCCCATCCCTGCCGTGGTGATTGAAGGAGGGGCTGCACGACGTCAAGCCGCCATGGCCTGTGCGCACCTTCTGCCTGTCTTGCGCCACTCTGCCTTTCAGTGCTTCAAGGAAAGGCTATGATGAGGGAGGAACAATTGTTGAGAATGGCCCTTCTGCCATGATGGACACGGAAATCCCCCCCCACTGGCTGGGCGCAATGCCGCTGAATGACGGCACATGGCGCTTTGCCCTGCCGCCCATGCTGCGGGCGCGTATTCCGCGCAAAGGGCAGGTGTGCATCCTTGTTGTGGAAGATGCCGGCCCGGCGCCCCGGCTCACGCTGGAAGGACGCGGTGGGCGGGAGCTGGGCTATTGCGCCCTTTCCGGCGACGGGCCGTGCGCCGTGCTGCTGCCCAGCGGCACCAGACGAATCATCCTGTCGCCATCATCCGCGAAGACCGGCCCGGCGCCAAAGCTGGGCCATTACCCGCTGGACAAGGTGGGGCTGAAGCTACACGCCTTCCTGCATGGCAGTTTTGGCGAGCCTTCCGTGACACAGCGCTGGAAAGCAGCCGGAGCGGCGGCCCGGACCCTGCGCGGCGCGCTGATGGCGCTGGTGGAAGAGCGCAACCGCACCAGCCCTCAGGCCACAGCGGCCTATCAGCACTATCGTGATCGCTATGTGGAAGATTTTCTGCCGGTGCCGCCGGCGGATGCGGCGCCGCGCCTTTCCTTCTTCAGCGCGGCCGGAGATCTGCCTGTTGAAACGCTCGTGCTGTGCGCACAGGCTCTCAGCCGGCAGACGGACTGTTCCTTCGAGTGGGTTCTGGCCCTGCCGGCCCATCGCACAGGAGAACAGGAAAAAATCCGCACCCGACTTGGAACCGGGCTGGAGGCCCGGCTGGTCTGCGCGACGGCGTCTTCGCACACCAGCCAGCTACAGGCGGCTCTGGATGCGACACAAGGCGGGGTGGTGTGCCCCTTGAACCCGGCCGGCACCCCCACGCGCGATGCCGTGGCGATGCTGCGGGATGTCTTCGCCCGTCACCCGGAATGTGCTCTTGCCTATACGGATGAAGAGCTGCGCGATGCCGATGGCGCGCCGCTGCGCGGCCGTTTCAAGCCAGCCTTCAACCGCCATTTGCTGCATGCAACGGGCTATATTGGCGCGCTCACCGCTCTGTCGCGGGCAGACGCCCAGCACCTTGGCCTTGATGAGCAGATGGAAGACGCCAGCCTGTTCGATATGCTGCTGCGCCACACCCAGGCGCTGGACAGCGCACGGATCCGCCATGTGCCGCGCATTGCCTTCAGCGCGCCGGCAGGTGAAAACGCGGCACCCGGTTTTTCCCCACAACAGGGAGCCCATGCCGCCAGAGCGCTGGAGCAGGCGCTAGGCGTGCCGGTGGAACACAGCACGGATGGGCGCTTTCTGCGCCCGCTCTATCCGGTGCCGCAAGAGGCCCCGCTCGTCTCCATCGTGGTGCCCACGCGGGACAGGGCTGATCTGCTGGGCATGGCCCTGCGCACGCTGATCGACAAGACCATCTATCGACGGTTCGAGATCATCATCGTCGATAATGGCTCTGTGGAACCGGAAACCTTCGCCCTGTTTGACGCCATCTGCGCCGCATGGCCGCAAACGCAGGTGGTGCGCGATGATGGCGATTTCAACTATCCGCGCATCTGCAATGCTGGCGTTGCCGAGGCGAAGGGCGAGCTCATCTTACTGCTGAACAACGATATTGAGGTGATCGACGGCAACTGGCTCTCGGAAATGGTGGCGCTGGCCGCCCTGCCCCGCACCGGCGTGGTGGGCGCGAAGCTGCTTTATCCTGACCATAGCGTGCAGCATGCAGGCGTGATTGTGGGGCTGTTCCGCTATGCCGGCCACTGGTTCGCCCACAGCCCCGAACAGGCCGAAGGTTATGAAGGCCGGCTGCTGGTGCGGCAGAATCTCTCCGCCGTCACCGGGGCCTGCCTGCTCATCCGCCGGGATGTGTGGGAGAAGACCGGCCCGCTGGATGCCGAACGCTTCGCCGAGGATTGCAACGATATTGATCTGTGCCTGCGCGCCCGCCGGGCCGGCTTCGATGTGGTGTTCACCCCCCATACCGGGCTGCTCCACCATGAATCCGTCTCACGCGGGAAAAAACGTTCCAAAGCGCACCGTGAGCGCCTGAAGGCCCAGCGTGCCCGCATGGAAGAGGCCTGGGGCACCTCCACCTTCGTAGACCCGCACTACAACCCCAACCTTGCCCGCAAGAGCCTGTTCGCCACACTGGCGGAACAGCCCGAAGGCCCGCGCGATCCGCGCACGGACGCCATATAGCAGCCTTTCGGCCCCCATGAAAAAAGCCGCTCTTCCACGAGAAAGAGCGGCTTTTTCTTACATACGCCCAGCCTGTGCTGGATCAGGCTTCAGATATCGAAGCCTTTTTTCTTCATTTCCGCGCGCACACGTTCCACGGCTTCAACATTCATGGTCGCGCCCCAGATCTGAATGGACCGGATCGCGTCCTGCACGATAGCCGGGCGATCCGCCACCATCTTCATGCCCACGGGCGAGTTGTAGAAATCCAGTGCTTCCTGCAACTCGGCTTCCGTGAAGCGCGCGGCATAGATCTTGGCCAGCAGCTCAAGCAGCTCGCTCTTGCGCTCCTCGAATTCCGGGCGCACGGCAACCGCCGCATCGCGCAGCTGCTGGGCCAGATCCGGGTTGGTCTGAAGGAAGGACAGCGCCGCGCCATCCACGATATTGCCAATCACGCCATCAAAGGCGCGTGCCTCACCATTGGCAATGACGATATCCTTGGCCAGAGCCAGTTGCTTTGCGGTAGGTTCCGCTGCGGCCTGCTGCGCCTGAGCCAGCGTCGTCCCCAGCGGGCTGCCCCCCAGCAGAGCCACGGACAGCAGCGCGGCAGAAAAGAGACCGGAAGCCCGGCGCACGCGATGGAATGAGGGCATCCTATCCTCCAGAAAACTGTTGTTCACTTGTCGCCTTCCAGAACCACCACCCCGGAGGGGCCGGCCAGAATGGCGCGCCGGGCCATGCCGATGAACAGGCCGTGCTCGACCACGCCGGGCACCTCGGCCACAGCCGTCGCCAACCGGGCCGGATCGGGAATGGCCCCCAGATGGGCATCCAGAATGAGATGCTGCTGATCGGTGACGAAAGGATGGCCATCCGCATCACGGCGCATGGTCAACTCGCCAGCACAGCCCGCAGCAGCAATGGCCTGCTTCAGATTATGAGCGATGCTCTTCACGCCAAAATCCACCACCTCGATGGGCAGGGGGAAACACCCCAGCACGTCCACCTTCTTGGTATCATCGGCGATGACGATCATTTCCTTCGCGGCGCGCGCCACAATCTTCTCGCGCAGCAGCGCACCGCCACCGCCCTTCACCAGTGCAAGGCCGGGGCCGATCTCATCTGCGCCATCCACGCACAGATCCAGCTCGCCCAGCTCATCCAGCGTGGCGATTGGCACGCCCAGCTCAACGGCCTGCGCCAAAGTCTGCTCGGAGGTGGGCACACCCACCACATTGAGGCCGCCATGCACCTTCTCGGCCAGCAGATCCACAAAATGCCGGGCGGTGGAGCCGGTGCCGAGGCCGAGGCGCATGCCATCTTTCACATATTCGAGAGCACGGGCGGCGGCGAGGCGCTTGAAGTCTTCGGCTGGGGCCATTAGCTGTTTCCATCTGTCGGCGGCGGCAGGGTATGGCGGACCAATCTGGCCCATCGCCGCCCTGACGGCGCAATGCGCAACGAAAACCTGCTCCCCATGGTGCAGGCCCGCCCCCGCTCTCAAGAGCAGCGGCTCTGGCCTGCTCTAGCGCTGATCCCGCCAGCCGACAAGCAGAACACGCGCTCTTGTTCAGAACTGTTCCGGATTAAAGCCAGCTCACCAGCTCCATATGAGGCGTTCGGTCGGGCGCGCAGGGCGGCTTTTCAGCGAGCCTGCGGCGTGCATTGCAGACGCGATTCCACATCTCCCGACGCGTTCAGAAAATCGTGCACATAACAAATGCTCATCTCGCCGGAGCTGTGGTTCACACGGAAGATGCCGGTTTCCCCGCCATAATTGGTGGCGACCAGCCCATAATCCCCCGGCTTTTGCGCCCCCGCGCCTTCGCCCAGCGGGAAACAGCGCGTCACCCCCAGATCACTGCCCTGAGGACGCTCAAACTGGCAGGCCGACATTTCTCCCGTCAGACGGTTTACGCCATAGACACGATTCGCATCCGTGGAAGGCGGTGTCGCAAACAGGAAGCCCGCCTGCTGCCCTTGTGCCTGCGCCGGAGATGCGATGGAAACGCCAAGGCAGACCAGCCCCATGCTGAGGACCCCACCCATGGCGATGGCGCGCCCGCACCCTCTTCCACATCCACGCCCGGCGGGCCATTTCCCGCCCACCTGAAAACGGCAGGTTTTGGCAATCAGATGGCGCATGATCATCTCCACACCTCATCCGGGCCGGGCGCAACGCTGATGCGGCTCACCCGTCCGCGATGCTGGCCACTTTCTGCCCAAGCCTTTATGCCATTGCATGACAATCGCCGCCAGAGTCACCGAGGAGCGCATTCATGACTACAACCCCGCCGCCTGTCATTGCCTTCGATCTTGATGGCACACTGGTGGATACGGCCCCGGACCTGCTCAATGCGCTGGATGCCGTGCTTGAGCCGCTGGGCATCGCGCCTTCAGACCGGGCCGTGGCGCGCAGCTATATTGGCGGCGGTGCACGCCTGATGATTGAACGCGCCCTGACCAGCGCTGGCCATACCCCGGAAGACAGCCAGCTCCGCGAACTGAACCAGCATTTCCTGGAACATTATGCCGCCCATATCGCCGTTGGGTCTCGCCCCTATCCCGGCACGGTGGCAACATTGGAAAGCCTCGCGGCACAGGGCGCGCAACTGGCCGTGTGCACCAACAAGAAAGAACATCTCGCGCGCACCTTGCTCGACCAGTTGGACCTCACCCGCCATTTCCGTGTCATCACCGGGGGCGACACCTATGCGCAACCCAAGCCGGACCCGCTGCCCCTCACCCGCTCCGTGGAACTGGCCGGCGGCACCCTGCAACGCGCCGTGATGGTGGGAGACAGCCGCACCGACATCGCCGTGGCGCGGGCCTGCGCTGTTCCCGTCATTGCCGTTTCTTTCGGCTATACGGAGATTCCGCCGGAAGAATTGGGCGCCGACCATCTGATTCATCACTATGAAGAGCTGGAAAACGCACTGAGCGCCCTGCTGCCAAGCTTGCAGGACGCTTGAGCGAAAAAGCCGCAACATATTGTGGCGGAAGGGCTTTTTCAGCTTCCGCCACAGCAGGCCAAAAGTGAGGCTGTGGATATCTCCCCAGAATGACACAAGCAGACAACAGCTGCTTGACATCCAGAGCCCCCCATCTTAAACAGCAGACCTCGCCGACGGCGCGAGGGCGATTAGCTCAGCGGGAGAGCACTCCCTTCACACGGGAGGGGTCACTGGTTCAATCCCAGTATCGCCCACCATTTCCAAAGTTGGAAATGGTTCAATTTATTTATCACTTCTAATTTCAGACAAATCCTCACTCCGGCTTCCGAAGTGGGATATTATTGTCCATCTCTGGAAGAACCGGGGATACCCTCTGATATGCGTTACTCGCAATCAGAATGCGCGAACTATCGCCACCCTTCGAGCCTGCACCCAAAGCCGCACTCACCCTAGCGGCGCTTGAAGATCTGCCCTACCGCCCCATCTACCCTCAAACCATCATTTCCACACGGTTTCGGCCCCTGGCCTTCGCAAGATAGAGCCCATTGTCGGCCCGGCGCAGAATATCATCAAAATCCGCATCTTCCGGGCGGTACATGGACAGGCCGGCAGAAATGGTCAGCGACAGAATATTCGCCCCATCCTGATATGGCTCGCTCTCAACAGCCTTGCGCAAGCGCTCGATAAAAGACATCGCGCCTTGCCTGTTCACACCTCTTAGCAACACCACAAACTCTTCACCACCACAACGGGCGATCATGTCCCTGCGGCGCGCCTCGCCGCTGAACAACTGCGCCAGATGGGTGAGCGCCTTATCGCCCACATCATGACCGTAGCTGTCATTGATAACCTTGAAGTGGTCCACATCCAGAATGGCCACACCCAAGCCGCCCCCATCTCCACGCGCTTCCCGAAAGGCCGCATTACCACTTTCCACCAACGCCCGGCGATTGGGCAGGCTGGTAAGATAATCCGTCGTGGCCGCCCTTTCGAGCTGGCGACGCAGATCATCCGTACACATCAGCACAAAAGCTGTCGTGCCTGTCACCGGCAGAAGAGAGAGAACAAAGGGTGTCAGAAGATTCAGAAAATCCGCATGGGTTTCGATGGCGATTTGTTCTGAAAAATAGGTAGTAACATAATAAAAACAACGCAGCGTTCCATATGTAGCTGCCATAAACAGCAACACCAGAAGCATCTTCCTGCTGTTTGATGAGTCTTTCTGACCATTCCGCACAAGAACCAAAAGACACAAAACAATAATAGAGAACTTCACAAACCAGGCCAGGAGCATCCGCATACCAAAATGCGGATAAAGCTCAGAAAAGCAGAAAATGGCCAAGACGCCCAACACAGCCGGCAGAAACTGGCTTCGGAGGCATGGGCGATTATAGAAACGCTGCAAGGCACAGAGATAAAAAGTCAGCCCAAACATCATGAAGCCATTGGCAGACATCAGCATCAATGTGCGGGGCATATATCCACTTGTGATATAAGAGGCGCAGCCTATGGCCAGCATCACGGTGCCAATTTGCCAGTCGCGCACCGCAGCACGCAGACGACCGGACAAATCTCCATAGATCACGCTCAGAACCGCGCCATTTGCGAGGATTAGAAACGTTACCGCCGCAAATAATGTGCGCGGATCTATCCAGACCATTGCCCCTCCCCGCTCCGCCTTGCTCTGCCCGCATCTGGCAACCGGACACATGCCAGCCTGAAACAAACCTCGTCCCCGGAGCCCTCAAGGGCTCCTGCCGTCTGATGACACGATGTCAAAAAGATAGTCGGCTCAAGAAAATCCATCTACCGCGTACGACATCCAAAGACACGGTAAGCTCTGGGTGAAGAAGGCCAGTCCCCATTCTTCCTGCCCGAAAACCTACTGCGCATTCATCTGGATTTATTGTGCTTTCACGTCACAATCCAGTTCTGAATGCCCTCGCCCACCTTGTTTTTCAAAGGCATTTCACTCCCGGCCCTCTTTTTTGCCTTCATGTCATGCAGATGCCCAACAGATAGCCTTCCCTTGGGGAATACCCGATGCCAGATGTAGCAGAATGTGAAAAAGGACGGATACAAAAAACAGATACAAAAGAGAAAAGACACTATCCCACACGGGCGGTGGAGCAGGCAGAAACGCACCGCCACATTTCTCATCCGCAGCGCTCATGTGCTTTCATGCGGCATGGCACAGGCCCGTGCCTCTCCAGCCAACCCGCAGATAATTATATTGAAAAAGTATTTTTGCATGTAAAATATTACAAGACATACTCTTCGCCAACGCGCCTGACATCTCGTAATATTCACGCCAGACGAAAGGACTGAAAGCGAGATATGTCATCATGAAGGGGCGCTCTCTTTTCGCTATCATGGCCGCTGGAACCACGCTGGCTTTTGGCATGCCCTCCCCCGCGAACACTGCTCCGGTGCGGGCCGAGACAGGAATTGTGGCGGCGAAGATCCCCGCCGGCATCTATGAGCTGGACCCAACCCACGCTGCCCTGCTCTGGTCCTATCGCCATAACAGAATTTCCAACTATATCGGCCGTTTTGAAAACATATCCGGCACGCTGAAGCTGGACCCCCACCATATTTCACGGTCGTCCATCACCTTCACGGCAGATCCGTCTTCTGTTCAGGTGGCTTATCCGACAGATTATAAAAAGGCCCATCCAGGCAGCCCCTATGCCAGCTGGCAGGAAGAATTGGCGCGCAGCCCGCAGTTTCTGAACAGCGACACATTTCCGAAGATCACCTTCACCTCAACCGAGGTTTCAACAACCAGCCCGACCACGGCCCGGATTATTGGCGACCTGACCTTTCTGGGGGTTACCAAGCCCATCACCCTGAATGCCACCTTTGAAGGCGCGCTTGAAAGCCACCCCTTCATGAAAGGCCCGGCTGTCGGCTTCTCGGCCATCGGCACCTTCAGGCGCAGCGATTTCGGGCTGAGTATCGACCTTGTCGGCGATGAGGTGACCATCCATTTTGATGGCGAATTCGTGCAACATCCAGACAATGCGCCGGAAGGCAAATACGCCCCCCCCCCAGCCCTGCAACCTGCAACAAAAAACCCCGGCGTCACGCCGGGGTTTTCCGTTTCAGCGCATGATGCGGCAGATCAGCCCGCCAGGGCCTTGTTCAGAATCTCGTTCAGGCGCTCACTGTCGGGCGCCAGATCGGGAGAAAGACGGGCAATGACATTACCTTCGCGATCCAGCACAAACTTCTCGAAGTTCCACAGCACATCCGTGTCATTGGCCGAATGAATATCGAACCCGGCCAGACGCTCACGCATGGCCGTGGTGTTTTCGGCCTTGGGCTGAGCAGCGATCAGCGCATCATAGAGCGCATGACGGTCTTCCCCCACCACCGAGATTTTCGAGAACATGGGGAAGGTGACCCCATAATTGGTGGAGCAGAAGCTGGAAATCTCCGCTTCACTGCCTGGCTCCTGACCTTTGAAATTATTGGCCGGAAAGCCCAGAATCTCCAAGCCTTCACCGTGCCTGGCTTCATAAAGCTTCTGTAGCCCTTCATATTGGGGCGTGAGGCCGCACTTGGAAGCCACGTTCACGATCAGCAGCACCTTGCCGCGATAATCGCCAAGGGTGGCCGGTGTACCATCAATGCGCGTGAGGGGAATATCATACAGGGAATTCGCCACGGTTCTGCCTCCTCGGGGCCGATTCAGTCCGCGCCTTCTGCGGGCGGCCCATCCTGCACTGATGCTGTTTCAGTCGCCAGCCTTGCAAGGCGCTCTCACGCGCCCCACGCTTGTTTTTGAACAGATGCCGAAGCGCACCACAAAGAAACAAGCTGCCATGCGGGAGACGATCTGGTTTTAGCCCGGATCACAGTTTAGAAGTCCTCTAATCTTTTCCATTCAAACGGTGCCGCTGCCATGCGCAAAATCAAGCTGGCCCTGTGGGGTTTTCTGCTGCTTCTCTCCCTGTTGTGGTTGTGGGCAGACCCTGCCGTGCTTGAGGCTTCCGGCTATTTTCCCCTGCGCGGATTTGCCGTCCAATATACCGGCATCCTCGCCATTGGGGCGATGAGTCTGGGTATGATGCTGGCTCTGCGCCCACTCTGGCCCGAGCGCCGGCTGGGCGGGCTGGACAAGATGTATCGCCTGCATAAATGGCTGGGCATCACCGCTCTGGTAGCCGCCATCATTCACTGGATATGGGCACAGGGCACCAAATGGGCTGTGGGCTGGGGCTGGCTGGTGCGCCCGCCACGCGGGGCCCGTCCGCCGATCGAGAACCCGGTGGAAGCTGCCCTTTCCACATGGCGCGGCACAGCGGAAAGCTGGGGTGAGTGGACATTTTATGCCGTGCTGGTGCTGCTCACCCTCGCACTGGTAAAATGGTTCCCCTACCGCCTGTTCTACAAAACCCACCGTCTGCTGGCTGCGGCGTATCTGGTGCTGGTGTTCCACACTGTGGTGCTGATGAAATTCGCCTACTGGACCACGCCTATCGGCTGGGTCATGGCGCTGCTGATGGCGGGGGGCACATATGCGGCTGTCATCACCCTGTTGCGGCGGGTTGGAAGCAACCGGCAGGTGGAAGGCAAGATTGTTTCGCTCACGCCCTTTCCGGGCGTGAAGGCACTGGAGAGCGTGGTTCATCTCCCGGAAGGATGGCCGGGGCACAAGCCGGGGCAATTCGCCTTCGCCCTTTCAGACAGTAGCGAGGGTGCACACCCCTACACCATCGCCTCAAGCTGGAATAATGCCGAGCGTTGCATCACCTTCATTACCAAGGGGCTTGGCGATCACACCGACCGCCTGCCTGAAAAGCTGCATGTGGGGCAGAAGGTGCGGATAGAAGGCCCGTATGGCTGCTTCACCTTTGATGATAACCGCCCACGACAGATCTGGATTGGCGCGGGCATCGGCATCACACCCTTCATCGCCCGCATGAAGCATATGGCCATGCAGGCCCATGCACCGGACTGGCCCGCCGGACAGCAGATTGACCTGTTCCACACCACCAGCGATGTGGATGAAGCTGGCCTGAAACGGCTGGAGGAAGATGCGCGCAAGGCCAATGTGCGGCTGCACCTTCTTATCAGCAGTCGGGATGGGCGTTTGAACGGAGAGAAAATCCGCGCCCAAGTGCCGCAGTGGCAGGAAGCCAGCCTGTGGTTCTGCGGGCCTGCGGGCTTCGGCGCCACCCTGCGGCAGGATTTCGCCGCCCATGGCCTGCCGGTGGAACAGCGTTTTCATCAGGAATTGTTCGAGATGCGCTGAAAGCACTCCCGATCTTTTCGCCTATCTTTTGCGCCAGTCGATGGAAAGCCTCTGCATTTTGCGCCGCAAGGCAGAGCCTTCCATCTGAATGGCGCGGGCCATCTGGGCCAGATTGCCATTGCTGCGCCGGAGCTGCGCGATGAGATATTCACGCTCGAACCGCTCCCGCGCCTCCCGCAGTGAAAGCATGAGAAGCTGCCCATCTGGCCGGGCTGAACCGGCGGCAGGCTCCGGGGAGAGCATATCCGCGCGGATGATGCTCTCCCCCGCCGCAGCGGCCGAAATCAGCATCTGTTCCACCATATTGCGCAACTGTCGCACATCACCCGGCCATGCTCGCGCCTGAAGCGCCTCGATTGTGCCCGGCATGATATGGCAGGCAGGAAGGCCGCTGCTGCGTGTGAGGCTCTTCATGAAGCCCGCCACAAGATCGGGAATATCCTCCCGCCGTTCATCCAGAGCCGGCAAACGCAGCAAATGTGGAGGCAGTCCGCGAAAGAGAAGGCTCTCTTTTGCCTTCTCTTTCGCACTGCTGGCCATCAGGCGCAGGGGCGCAGCTTCAGCCCGCCCGGAACCGGAGCACGGAAATGCCCCGGATTTCAGGACCTCCAGCACGCGCGTTTCTAGATGAGGAGACAACTCCGCAATATCATCCAGAAACAGGGTGCCGCCCTGCGCCCTGTCCAGCGCGCCAGAGAGTTTTCGCCCCTGCGCTGCATCTCTGCCGAAAAGCGCCTTCTCCTGCTGCTCACCATCCAGTTGCGCCAGCCTGCATGTGATGAAAGGGCCCGGCTGTCGATACGATGCCGCGTGCACCAGCCGTGCCACCAGTTCCCGCCCGGCCCCTTCAGGGCCATGCAGAAGCAGGGGCTCCCCATGGGCTGACGCCCGCCTCATCTGCACCCGCAGGGCCTGCATGGCCGAAGACTGCCCGACAAGCTGGGGCGCATGCGGTGCAAAGCGCTGCAAATGCTCCACGTCCCGTCGCAGATGCAAAGCCTCTTCAGCGCGCTCCACCATCAGTTGCAGATGCGCCGTATTGAAGGGCCGGCACATCACATCATATGCCCCCTGCCGCATGAAGCGTCGCGCCATCTGCGGATGGATGCACAAGGCCACCACTGGCGCGCGAGGCTGGACGGCAAGAATATGCGCGAGCAACGCTTCCTGCCCCTCCGCCCCATGCGGTTGCCCCAGAAACACCAGAGCAGGAGGCGCAGAAGCCAGCGTATGAAGCGCCTTTTGCGCATCAGGCATCACCCGCACAGGACGGCCCGCCTTCACCAGCAGGGCCGCCAGCAAATCCGCTTGATGAGCGTCTTCTTCCAGAATGAAAATATCCATATCGGCACATACAAAAGGCACTCAAACAGCATCGGCCCGCTGCCGTGCCAGCAGAAGAATGAACGGGCTATGCCACATCAATATTTGAAAAAATCGGCCACTCAGGCCCGGCAGATCTCAACCGCAGCCTGAAAGCACCTCCCCACGCCGGGGACAGACGGGGGGTTCATCTGGCAAGGCATCATGTTTCTCAAATGAAGGCATGGGGCATCCACATCTGCTGTATTTGCAAATGTTGATAATATTGAATGTAACATTCAATACTGAATTTCATTCAGCCCCTTCTGAACCCGCATCATAAGGGGAACAACTTCAGTTTTCTTCAAAACAAGACATCAGACATCGGAGAGCTGCATCTGTTCCGCCGGCATCACAGCCGCCAATTCCCGTAGCAGCCATTGCAGGCCGGCATCCTGCTCACCCTTGCGGTGCCAGATGGCGTCCACCGGGGCCACAAGAGGAGCGTAGGGCAGATCCAGCACCACCACCTCACCCCGTGCTTCCATCAGCCTGGCCAACCGCTCAGGCACGGTTGCCATCATGTCAGTCACGGCGAGAAGATGCGGCACAGCGGAATAATGCGGCAGGGACACCGCCACATGGCTCACCCCGCCATCATTCCCGCCCCCATTGCGCTCAATCACCAGACGGTCGATCCACACGCGCCGCCACACGCCGCGCTCATCCAGAAAACCATCCATGGCCGGCTCACCACTGCCGCTGAACTCCACCACCACGAAGGAGAAACCGAACAGGCAATCACGCGTCAGATTATCACGCAGGGTCAGCGGATGGCCGGGACGCACCACCACCGCCTCCCGATCCTGGAGAATGGGGGTGCGGCGCACATGCTCCGGCACATCGCTGAACCAGCCCAGAACCAGATCCAGCCGGCCCTCATCCAGATGGCGGATCACATCCGTACGGTTATAGGGAAACACCCGCAATTCAAGCTGGGGCGCAACGCGCACAAGGTGTTGAAGAAGCCGGGGCAGAATGATGGTGGTGCTGTAATCCGTCGCGGAAAGCCGGAAGGTGCGTGCAGTTTGCGAAGGTTCGAAAGCCGGGCTTTTCAGCGCCTCATCAATCCGCCCCAGCCCATCGCGAATGGCCGGAGCCAGTTCCAGCGCGCGCGGGGTGGGTGCCATGCCCTCATCGCCATAAACAAACAGCTCATCCCCCACCGCCTGCCGCAAACGAGACAGTGCATGGCTGATGGCAGAAGGCGTGACGCCAAATTCGCGCGCAACAGCGCTGACGCTGCCATATTGCAGAACCGCCTCAAAAACCCGGAACAGGTTCAGGTCCACCCGCTGTATCGACATCCACCCGTCCTGCGAAGCTGGTCTTGTGCAGGCCCATCATAGGGCAAAAGACACGCGCAAGTCCGCAACACTCTACGCGGACCGTTCAGCATGCAGACACCTTCATGGCGTCAACCCAGTGCAGCGCTGCGGGTTTCCACCCGAATGGCCCACGCCCCAATGGCGGCCACCGCCAGCAGCCCGGCGAACAGGGCCACGGCCATCGCCGTGCTCTGCACGAACAGATAGACCAAAAGCGAGGGCGCCAGCAGCCCCCCCAGCCGGGCCACCGCACCGGCCGCCCCCATGCCCGTGGCGCGCAGGGCTGTGGGGTAAAGCTCTGGCGTGAAGGCATAAAGCGCGCCCCAACTGCCCAGCAGGGCAAAACTCATCAGCAGCAGGGCCACGGCCACAAGCATCGGCGTGGCGGCGATGACGAACAGCAGACAGCCCAGCGCACTCAGCCACAAAAAGCCTGTGAGCGTGGCCCGCCGCCCCCATTTTTCCACCCCATAGGCAGCCAGCGCATAGCCCGGCAATTGAGCCAGCGCCACCAGAACAAGGAAGCCATAGCCCCGCACAAAGCCGAACCCTTCTGTCGCCAGCTTGGCCGGCATCCACACAAACACGCCGTAATAAGACATGGACACAAGAAACCAGATGCCCAGCATGAGCAGCGTGCGCCCGCGCAAGGCCGGTGAAAACAGGCTCTGCCCTTCGGCTGATGGCAGAGCTTCAAGCTGCACGCCCTCCAGCGCCGGCTTGCCATTCACCGTCAGCACCTTGTCAATGATGGCGCGGGCTTCCGGTTCACGCCCCCGTCGCAACAGATACATGGGGGATTCTGGAAGCATCAGGCGCAGAAACACCCCCACCACAGCTGGCAGCGCCGTGACGAAGAAGATGATACGCCATGTCTCGCTGAAACCAGCCGCACCGGCCGCCCAGGCCGTCAGCGCCACGACCACAGTGCCAATGGCCCAGAAGCCTTCCAGCATCACCAGCCAGCGCCCGCGACGGCTGGGGGGCAGAAATTCCGCCATCATGGCATAATCCACCGGCAGTGTACCGCCCACAGCCAGCCCGGTGAGGAAGCGCAGCACCATCAGACTCTGAAAATCCGGCGCGAAAGCGGAGGCCAGACCAAACACCGCATCCATCGCCACAGTGATGAGCAGGATGCGCCGACGGCCATAGCGATCCGCCAGCCGCCCGAACAGGGCTGCACCAATCAGCATACCCAGAAAAAACAGCGTGCCCGTCTGCAATGCTTGCGGCAAGGAGAGCGCGAAGGTGGCGGCGATTGAAGCCGCAGAAAAGCCCACAGCCAGAACCTGCATGGCATCGGCTGTCCACACCAGACCGAAAATGCCCAGCAAGCGCCGCTGGAAGGGGCCCGTACCCCCGGCCTCCAACGCGGCATCAAGAGTGGTTGTCCGTGACATAGCTGCTCTCGCCCCCTGCCCCATATCCCCTTTTGCGGTAGGGGCAAATGCGGCATTTGTCGAGCGATTCCAGCCCTTGCGCGAGGACATTTGAACGTCTCGAACATCCGCGCAGACACAACCCCGCGACACCTCCGCCTTCAACACATCTCATCGCAAAGCCGGAGATGTTTCAGACGAAAGCTGTCACCTGAACACGCCCTCCCAAGATCCCGGAAAATTCGACCTCCCGCACATCAGCGAGCAGGCGCGCCCTCAAGCGAAGGCTGTACCGAAGCTGTATTGGGTCGCGGAGGCAATATGCTCTCCAGCCTTTCCCTCACATAAGGAAAGAAGGGGTTGGAAGACATGCGCACCAGCATATCCGTATTCACCACAAGCGCCCCATATTCCCCACGGGCGGCCATATTGCCCAGCCGCACGCCGAAATCATCATCAGGGTCCGGCTCCAGCCCGTACAGGCCATCGCTCAGCGGAAAGGGCAGCGCCACATGGGAGAGCGAGTACACATCCCGCGGATAGACCAGCCCCAGCGCCTGCGGCTCTTCCTGCGCGCTGCCGGCAGGGGTGATGCGCACCTCGGTCTTGTAGCTCTGCGGATCAATATTCGTCACCACCGCTGTGCGAAACGGGCGCGGCGCGGGCGGCAGCAGGCGGGCGACGGCGGTCTCCGCCCGCGCATTCAGCAATTGCTCGAACTGGGTGTTACGGTTGATATCGAACAGCACCAGCTCACTGCCATTGTCGTCCAGATGAGTATGGAGCGCCTCAATCACCGCCCGCGTGCTCACCGTGTGATCCAGCACCGACTGAAAGGTGAGAACAGGCGCCAGCCCGGCCAGACGCCCGGCCCGCAAATGGCGCTGGATATTGCCCTGAAGCGCCTGAGTGAGCAAATAGGACTGGCGCGCCGCATTCACCGGAAACGAATTATATTTGAAGGGGTTAAACTCCGGCAGAATATTCAGCCATGCCGATTTGGCAAAGGCCGGAAAAATGGCCGGCCAACCAGCAATGCCGGAAAAGCGGGCAAAGCGCGTGATGCCCACCATGGGCGAAAGCAACACAATCTTGCTGGGGGCCACCAGCGCCGGGGCATCCAGTGCATCCAGCGCATGCATCAGCGCCAGCGCCCCACCATTGGAATAGCCGACAATGTGAACCGGCTTGTCTGGCCCCGCAATCCGCCGCGCCTCGCGCATGGCCAGCCGGGTGGCCGCGCGCCAGTCGTCAAATACCGCCGCTGTCAGCCCGCCCGGCACGGTGCCATGGCCTGGCAGGCGCAGGGCAATGGCGTGGAAGCCATGTTCTGCATAAAGGTGCGCCAGATGACGAAGGCTGTAGGGTGAATCCGTCAGCCCATGCAGAAACACAGCAGCGCCCTGCACTTCACCCTGTGGCACGACCTCAAAGGTACGGTTGAAATCCTGCGCAAAATGGCCGGGATAGACCGGGCTTTGCGCAGAGTAACGGTCATATCCGGCGCGATCGCGAGCGGGCAGCTTGTCCGTCACATTGCGGCGGATATCAACGAACAGACGATCTTCAGCGGCGCGATAGGCGGCAAGGTCCGCCTTGTCCATCTCCGCGGGGCTCATCTCCTGTGGCACAAATGTGTGCCAGGGCTGAAGAGGAGCCCCCCGCCAGGCGTCCACCGCGCGCACGCCCACAATGGTGAACAGCACGATGCACAGCCCCACAACCACACGGCGCACCCAACGCCACAGCCAGCCGATCATCCCCTCGCCCCCAAACCCGACGCCCTGAAAGGCGGAAAAAGGCTGCGCCTTCGATGAGACACAGCCTTCAGGATACGGCCCTTGACGCTCAGCCGGCCAGTTCGCGGCCACGGCGGGCCGCTGCGGCGATGGCTTCCGTCAGCAATGGGCCGAAGCCCTTTTTCTCATCCATCAGCACGGCCAGGGCAGCGGCCGTCGTGCCGCCCGGAGAGGTGACATTCTTGCGCAATGTGGCTGCATCCAGATCGGATTCATCCAGAAGTGCGCCCGAGCCAGACACCGTTGCCCGCGCAATACGGGCGGAAAGATCCGCCGGCAGGCCAGCCGCCACACCGGCTGCCGCCATCGCCTCTGCCAGCAGGAAGATATAGGCCGGGCCAGAGCCGGAAACGCCGGTCACGGCGTCGATCAGCCCTTCATCCTCCAGCCATTCGGCAGTACCCACTGCACCCAGCAGAACCGTGGTGAGACTGCGCAATTCCGGCGAAACCGCGCCATTCGGCACAGCCACGCTCACCCCCCGCCCAATGGCTGCCGGGGTATTTGGCATCACCCGCACAATGGCGGTACCGGGTGCGAAATGGGCTTCCAGAAAGGCCAGAGAACGACCAGCCATGACAGACACTACCAGCGTGCCCGCCTGCGCCAGCCCGGCCACTGGGGGCAGAGCCTCGGGCGCGACTTGGGGCTTCACGGCAATAATCAGCACGGCCGGCGTTTCAATGCTCTCCTGCGGCGGGTTCACCCGCACGCCACGGGCAGCAAAAGCCTTCGCCCCCTCTTCCGGCAAATGCGGGTCCAACACAACCGCCTTGTCTGCGGGTAGGCCCAGCTTCAGCCAGCCATCCAGCATGGCTCCGCCCATCTTGCCTGCGCCCAGCAGCACCACCGGCCCGGAAAGCGTGTTCAGCGCCGTGTCATTCATCATCATTCACCTGGGTTCCGAGGAAGCTGTGCCGGCAGGAACGGACATTTCAGGAAGGGCCCAAAAGCCTCGGGACAGGAGCCTCGGGAGAAGAGCTCACGGCAGGGGCGCGCCAGAGATGTGGCATCCCCTTTCCCGAAACAGCCAACCTGAATGCTTCAGTCCTTCGGGCCACCGCCAGACATGACCGGACCACCCAAGACCGCACAGCAAAAATGTGACGGCGGCGCAGCGACAGGCTGCTCCCTCCGCCACGCGAAGCAAAGATGAACCCGGCCGGAACCCGCAACATGGCCAAGCCCTGCTGACACAAGTGGGGAGATCAGGCTTCACCCACCGTATCAAAAGCGGCGACTTCCATCGCCTCACGGGCGCTCTTGCCCGCCCACACCACAAACTGGAAAGCTGGATAGTAGCGTTCCACCGCATCCAGCGCCGCTTCCAGAATGGCATCGCACTGCGCACCGGAGGCCGTGGCCCCACCGGTCAGCACCAGCGCATGGCGGAACATGATAACGCCTTCCTGCGCCCACATGTCGAAATGGCCCAGCCACATCTGCTCATTGATGAGCGCCAGCAGCTTCAGCACCTCGCCTTGCCGGTTTTCCGGCACCTTGAAATCGAAGGCGCTGGCCAGATGCAGTGCTTCCAGCTCATCCATCCACTGGAAGGAGACGTGGCAATCCGTCCAGCGGGTGGCGAGGGAAAGCGTGATTTCATCTTCGCCGGACCGCTCGAACGACCAGTCCCGCACGGCGGCGAGATATTCGACGAGATCAACCGGGTTCGCCGGTGCTTCGACTTCGATGTCGATGTGAGACATGGCCTCGACCTCGCGGTTTGAGGAACCGAAATAAGGGCCGACACGCAGCCACGCCAAGGAGCCAGACAAGCGGGGCAGCCCTGATGCGCTACCTGTGGAAGACCCAAAAGCCCGACAGGCAACACCTGTCTGGCGAGGCTTCGCCCCGTCATATGCCGCATATGACGAACCGGCTCCGAATCGCCACCTGAAACAAATTATACCGGCAAACCGGCTTCTCCGGGTGACGCCCTGCTGACAGCCCACATGACAGTGGCTGCCAAGCCACACCCGACCTCAGACTTCCGGTGTCTGAGGGGCGGAAGGCGCATCCGCGCCCTCGTCAGCGCCGGCGACGCCCAGCTTGGCCTCAAGCACGGCGAGGCGGGCGGCGAGGCGCTCATTCTCCTCGCGCGCAGCGGCGGCCATGTCCTTCACGGCATCAAATTCCTCGCGCTTCACCAGATCCATATCGCGCAACAGGCGCTCAACCTGTGTGCGCATCACGGTTTCCGCCTCACGGCGCACACCCTGCGCCACACCGGCCGCATCATTCATGAGACGCGCCATTTCATCAAAAAGACGACCTGAAGTCTGGGTCATGGTCCACTCCATCGGCGCTCTGGGGTTTCGGCTACGAAACAGCGCCCTGTTCAAGAAGGCCGGCTCCGGCCCGGCGCGCGCATGCCCGCGCCATTCGGCTGCAAGATGGCGAGCCCGCGCACGGGATGCAAGCCAAGATGCTCAAGAGGCCGTGCACGGATCGCCGCATCCGGCCCCAGACATCAGAACAACTTGCCCAGACCCGGCGGCAGGGAAAGGCCGCCCGTGACAGACTGCATCTTCTCCTGCATCACCCGGTCGGATTTGGCGCGGGCGTCAGAAATGGCGGCGACAAGAAGATCTTCCAGAATTTCCACCTCATCCGGCTTCATCAGAGAGGGGTCAATCTTCACGGCCTTGCATTCGCCCTTGGCGGTCAGGCGCACCTGCACAAGCCCGGCACCGGAAGACCCGTCAACTTCGGTATTCTCCAGTTCCGCCTGCATCTGCTGCATGCGCTCCTGAAGCTCCTTCGCCTGCTTCATCATGCCCATCAGATCGCGCATGGCCTTAATGCTCCTTCATCTGTTCCGGTCGTGCCTCATCCATATCGGCATGGATCAGAAATCCGGTTCGTCATCCACGCCGCTGTCCATATAGGTATCGTCCTCGGCGGGTGCGAGGGCTGCGGCAGCGACTTCATCATCATGGGTGCGCACATCCACAACCTGCGCACCAGGAAAGCGCTCCAGAACGGCAGCGACCAAAGGATGAGCCTTGATACCCTCCTCACGCTCGGCCTGCCGGGCGGCTTTTTCCTCGGCCAGAGTCGCCCCACCCTTCTCGGAAGAGAGCGAAACCAGCCAACGTCGGCTCGTCCATTCCAGCAGCTTGCGGGCCAGATCCTGCACCACTTGTGCGCTGGCCCCTTCCAGAAGCGCCACCTCAATGCGCCCATCCTCGAAACTGACGGGCCGCAGATTATGTTCCACGGCATGCTTGAGGGCGAGATCGCGCTTGGCAGAGGCCAGCGTCACCACGTCTGCAAGGCAGGTCAGGCGCGGGCCGGCTTCCGCAGCAACCGCGACGGGCCGCATCATCGCATCAGGGCGCTCCATCCGGGCCGGGTGCTCCATGCCCCCACCAGCCGCCAGAGCCAGACGTGCCCCACCGCCGGAAACCGCACTGGGCGCACCCGCTGCTGAAGGCGCACCACCAGAACCGCCGCCCCCACCAGAACCGCTACCAAGCGGACCACCCTGCGGACCGCTTGGCGGATTATTCTTCAACTGGCGCAGGGCTTCATCCGGTGTCGGCAGATCCGCCGCATAGGCCAAGCGCACCAACACCATCTCCGCCGCCTGCACGGGCTTGGGTGCCTGCTGCACCTCGCCGATGCCCTTCATCAGCATCTGCCAGGCCCGCGCCAGCACGCGCATGGCAAGACCTTCCGCCATTTGCAGGCCGCGTGTGCGTTCGGCCTCCACCAGAGCTGCGTCATTCGCTGTTTCCGGCACAATCTTCAGGCGCGTGACGAGATGGGTAAAATCCGCCAGATCGGTGAGGATCACCGCCGGGTCGGCCCCGGCGTCATACTGATCCCTGAAACAGGAAAGGGCGCGGGGCATATCGCCCTTCATCAGCGCCTCGAACAGGTCGATCACCCGCCCCTTGTCGGCCAACCCCAGAAGATGACGCACCTCTTCCGCACTGACATGGCCGCCACCATGGGCGATGGCCTGATCCAGCAGGGAGAGGGAGTCGCGCACCGAGCCTTCCGCCGCGCGGGAGATGACGGACAGCGCCTCGTCCTCAACCTCCACCTGCTCTTTCCGGCAGATATTGGCAAGATGAGCCGCCAGCTCTCCGGCCTCCACGCGGCGCAGGTCAAACCGCTGGCAGCGCGAGAGCACGGTAACGGGCACCTTGCGGATTTCGGTGGTGGCGAAGATGAATTTCACATGCTCCGGCGGCTCTTCCAGCGTCTTCAGCAGCCCATTGAAGGCGGCCGTGGAGAGCATGTGCACTTCGTCGATGATATAAACCTTGTAGCGCGCCAGAACCGGGCGATAGCGCGCGCTCTCGATGATTTCGCGAATATCGTTGATGGAGGTGTTGGACGCGGCGTCCATCTCCATCACATCCACATGGCGCGATTCGATGATGTCGCGGCAGTGCTTGCCGGGTACGGAAAGATCCAGGCTCGGCCCGGAGACGCCCCCCTCCGCGCCGTCCATCGGCTCATAATTCAGCGCTCGGGCGAGAATGCGGGCGGTTGTCGTCTTGCCCACGCCGCGCACGCCAGTGAGGATATAGGCTTGCGCGATACGCCCGGAGGCGAAGGCATTGGACAGGGTGCGCACCATCGCTTCCTGCCCGATGAGATCATCAAAATTCTGCGGACGATATTTACGCGCCAGCACGCGATAGGCACTGGGCGAGGCCTGCGCCACTGCGCGCGCGCCCGCCCGAACGACTGCCCCGACCGATTCAGCCGCAGGCAAACCCAGTTCCAGCCCGGCATGTTCCGCCGGGCCTTCCGCAAGCGCCCCTTCCGCAAGAGCAGGGGATGGGCCGTTCTCATTCTCGCGCGTGTCTTCGCTCATGGGCCTTACATAGCATCCGCAGATGACGAGTCGAGCGATCGTCTCGCCACCATGCACCGAAGAGACAGGCGAAGGTGATCTGCGCCCGCCTATTTCGCCTTCAGCAGCGTTTCCAGCCCGCCAACCCGCACACAGACATAACGACGATAACCATTCTCATATTCAGCCTTCGCCCGTGCATCCAGTTTGGCCGGCACATGGGCGGCGATGGAAGCCTTGCAGGCGGCTTCATCCTTGTAAGCCATATCCTGCACAACCGGCGTTTCCGGCCCGGACAGGGCATTGAGAAGAACGACAACGACAACCCACATGGTGCACTCCTGATGATCGCAAAGCTTCAGGCAGGGCGCACGCTGCGCCGCTGCGCATGCATCATGCCAGAGATGTGGGGAAGAGATAAGGTGGGAGGCTGGACAGAGACCCGACCCGGGCTCGTTGGGGCTGCTTCCTTCCGGACCTGACCCGGTTGGCGAGTGGTTCGTCCACCGCCAACCTCCCGCCTGCTATATGGCAGGCCATGCGGCCGAACACAAGAGCTGCGCCGGCAAGAGTGTGCGACAATCACTGTCATCGGGGTTTCATCCACACCCCTCCCCCGTGGGCTCCCTTCTTTCGCCCTTGCCGGCGCACCTGCCGTGACAGCGCCCCAAGGCTGGGTTATGGGCTGTGCCCTCAAAAGGAAGGAACAGCCATGGCCGCCCCTGCGAAAGGTGATACGGAAACCATCGCCCGCCTCATTGCCAGCGAGATCAGCGCCCGCCCGGCGCAGGTGAGCGCCGCCGTGGGGCTGCTGGATGAAGGTGCGACCGTTCCCTTCATTGCCCGCTACCGCAAGGAAGTCACCGGCGGGCTGGATGACACCCAGTTGCGCACACTGGAAGAGCGCCTCTCCTATCTGCGCGAGCTGGAAGCGCGCCGCACCGCCGTGCTCTCTTCCATCGAGGGACAGGGCAAGCTCACCGATGAGCTGCGCGGGAAGATCGCCACCGTCACCACCAAGGCGGAACTGGAAGATCTGTACCTGCCTTACAAGCCCAAGCGCCGCACCAAGGCGCAGATTGCGCGCGAGCGCGGTCTGGCTCCGCTGGCGGAGACCATTCTGGCAGATCGCTCTGTGGTGCCGGCAGATCTCGCCAGGCAATATCTCACGGAAGAGGTGGCTGACACCAAGGCTGCGCTGGATGGCGCACGCGATATTCTGGCCGAAACCTTCTCTGAAAATGCCGATCTTCTGGCCCGCCTGCGCAGCTATATGAAGGGCAATGCGGTGCTCCATGCCCGTGTGGTGGAAGGCAAGGCAGAGGCCGGCGAGAAATTCCGCGATTATTTCGACCATGCGGAAGCCTGGTCCAAGGCCCCGAGCCACCGCGTGCTGGCCATGCTGCGCGGGCGCAATGAGGATGTGCTCACCCTCGATCTGGAACTCGACACCGAGGCCACCACCCCGCTGAAGCCTGCCGAACGCATGGTGGCGGAAACTTATGACATCGCCCTCACCAATCCGCGCCCTGCCGATGCCTTTCTGGCTGATGTGGCGCGCTGGGCATGGCGGGTGAAGCTCTCGCTGCATCTTTCCGTGGAGCTGATGGGCGAAGTGCGCGAGCGAGCCGAGGAAGAGGCTATCCATGTCTTCGCCCGTAATCTGAAGGATCTTCTGCTGGCCGCCCCCGCCGGCGCGCGCGCCACCATGGGGCTGGATCCGGGCATCCGCACCGGCGTGAAGGTGGCGATTGTGGATGGCACCGGCAAGCTGCTGGAAACAGCCACCGTCTACCCCTTCCAGCCACGCAATGATGTAGCCGGCACCAATGCCGTGCTGGCGAACCTCATCCGCAAGCACAATGTGGAACTCATCGCCATCGGCAATGGCACCGCCAGCCGCGAGACAGACAGGCTGACAGCGGATCTGCTGGCCGTTCTGCCCCCTGCCGCAAATGGCAAAAAGCCGATCAAGGTGGTGGTGAGCGAGGCGGGTGCATCCGTCTATTCCGCTTCTGCGGTCGCCGCCGCCGAGATGCCGGATATTGATGTCTCCTTGCGCGGGGCCGTTTCCATCGCCCGCCGCCTGCAAGACCCGCTGGCGGAACTGGTGAAGATCGAGCCAAAATCCATCGGCGTCGGTCAGTATCAGCATGATGTGGACCAGCCCCGCCTCGCCAAGGCGCTGGATGCGGTGGTGGAAGATGCGGTGAACGCCGTGGGCGTGGACCTCAACACCGCTTCCGCCTCGCTGCTGGCGCGGGTCTCTGGCCTTGGTACTTCTCTCGCCGAGGCCATTGTGGCGCATCGCGACAATGTGGGCCCGTTCAAGACCCGCAAGGAATTGCTGAAAGTCTCCCGCCTTGGCCCACGCACTTTTGAGCTGGCCGCCGGCTTTCTGCGCATTCCCGATGGCAAGGAGCCGCTGGATGCCTCCGCCGTTCACCCGGAAGCCTATGATCTCGCCAAGAAGATCGTCTCTGCCTGTGGGCGTGATGTGCGCGCGCTGATGGGTGACACCGCCGCCCTGAAGGCGCTGGACCCGCGTGTGTTCGTGGATGAGCGCTTCGGCCTGCCCACCGTGCGCGACATTCTCTCGGAGCTGGAAAAGCCCGGCCGCGATCCCCGCCCCGAATTCAAGACCGCCAGTTTCGCCGAGGGTGTGAACGAAATTTCAGATCTCAAACCCGGCATGGTGCTGGAAGGCACGGTGACGAATGTCGCCGCCTTCGGGGCCTTCGTTGATATTGGTGTGCATCAGGATGGTCTGGTGCATGTCTCCGCATTGGCGGATCGCTTCGTGAAAGACCCGCATGAGGTGGTGAAGGCCGGTGATGTGGTGAAGGTGCGCGTGGTGGATGTGGATGCCAAGCGCAAGCGCATCGCCCTTTCCATGCGCAAGGATGATGCGGAGAGCCGGTCCGGTGCCCGCTCTTCTGGTGCAGCCGGCAAGCCCCCGCAGCAAGGCCATCGCAACCCACCCCCCAATAAGGGCAAAGGTGGACGCGGACGGGACAGCGACGCCGGGCAAGGTGCTTTTGGCGCTGCGCTGCTGGAAGCCATGAAACGTAAAGGTCAATAGGCAGGCCCTTCCCTCCCAGCCCAGAAAAACCGCCACGCACACCAGAAGGGCGGCTTCACGATGGCTCATCACATGAGCCATACGCAAAAGATGCATAGAAAAGGCGCTGAATGCCCATGAATTGGCGCCTTTTCATACTTCACGCCCTTCGCAATACATCCTAGCATCCCGAGCAGGAGGCCACGTCCTCCCCCTTCTTCAGGGTTCAGGTCCGGGACGGCCCGGCGATCGGAGAATGGAGTATCCTGTGGCGTGGATCATCTTGACCATTGCCGGGCTGCTGGAAGTGGTCTGGGCTTATGCCATGAAGCAGTCTGAAGGCTTTACCCGCCTCACCCCCTCAGCCATCACCCTCATCACCATGGTCGCCAGCTTTGCGCTACTCTCCATGGCCATGCGCAGCCTGCCCCTGGGCACTGCCTATATGGTATGGACAGGCATTGGCGCGGTGGGCGCATTCATTGTCGGCGCGGTGTTTCTGGGAGAAGCGGCAAACCCCATGCGCATTTTCGCGGCCGTGCTGATTGTCAGCGGGCTCGCCGTCATGAAACTCTCGGAAGGGTAAGGCATAAAGGGCGCGGCACAGGCTGCGCCTCACATGGCGGCCATGGCATGAGGCCAACCATGAAAAAGGCCGGCTCCACATCTCATGCGGGCCGGCCTCATCATTCTGCATCGGCTCAATTCAGCGCCGGCTATTGGCCTCAACCTTCACGGGGCGCAACACCAGATTGCGCAGGCGCGCCTTGTGGCCACCCTTGGTGCTCGCGCCGCCATTCATCAGCATCACGGCAAAGCCCATCTGCACGCTGCCAAAGGTGATGCCCAGACCGCCAACCAGCAGGGCCGCAGCCAGATAACCATCCTGATGCGTGCGCACCAGCGTACCAAGATTGGCGACATCAAACGCCACCAGCGCACCCACAAAGACTACGGCGAGAGAAACGCCAATCACCGCATGGGTTACCAGAAATTTCACGAGAGTCGGCATGGCCCGTTCTCCTCTCTGCCTGCGCGGCTCTCCGGCGTTGCGATATGAACCGTCAGGATTATCAGTCTTGTTGATAATCGCATGGGGCCCACCCCCGCGCAAGGCGAAGATTCTGCCACGTCCGCCGGAAACCATGATGCTGAAACCGCCAGCCCCACCTGTGGCACCCCCCGCAGAAGGATGCGATAAGCTCAGGCAGGACAGGCGCGCAACATACCTATTACAAGGCATGTTGCGCGCCTACAGGATTGGCAGGCGAGGGCACAGGGCATGGTCAAGCTGAACAAGATCTACACCCGCACCGGAGACAATGGCACCACGGGTCTGGGCACCGGCGCACGGGTGAAAAAATATGACCTGCGCGTGGCCGCCTATGGCACGGTGGATGAAGCCAATGCCGCCCTCGGCATCGCCCGCCTGCATCTGGCCGATGAGCCCGCTCTCGATGCCATGATGATGCGCGTGCAGAATGATCTTTTCGACCTGGGCGCGGATCTGTGCACCCCGCCCACGGCGGATGAGGCCCCCGGCAATGCCCTGCGTATCGTGCCGGAGCAGGTGAGCCGTCTGGAGCAGGATATCGACATGTTGAATGCCGAACTTTCTCCCCTCACCTCTTTCATCCTGCCTGCGGGCACCCCGGCAGCGGCGCATCTGCATCTGGCCCGCACCATCTGCCGTCGCGCCGAACGCGAAATGGTCGAACTCTCCCACACGGAAGACGAATCCGTGGGCGCTCCGGCCATCCATTATGTGAACCGCCTGTCGGACCTGCTGTTCGTCGCCGCCCGCTATGTGAATGCCCGAGGCACGGCAGATGTGCTGTGGGTGCCCGGCGCCAGCCGTTAAGTTGCACCGCCGCCCACAGGCGAAAAACAAGATCTGCCAATGGCCTGGAGACGCAGGACACCATGCCGCGCCTCCAGCATACCTTCCGTTCGCGGAACCCCCCTTCCCTTTGCGTCACGAATCGGCAGTATGTGCGCGCCATGAGTTCAGGGTCGGCTGGCGTTTTGCGCCTTTCGGCCTGCGGACAGGCAGCGCCGGGGCCGGTCAGGGCCTGCCCCGGCCGCCGACCTATCCCGCCTCGACACATTGAAGATTTTCAGGGTGCCCGCACCCTGTCATCAGGGTTGCATCTGTGCCTGGCCATAATCCGGATGGTTTGCGCGGCAGGTGCCCTGGCTGCCCTGGCAAGGGAACAGTGCGCTGCGGCCCTGCTCGCAGATGCGCTGTAGAATTTGCTGGTGCAGCAACGTGTCTTCCGGCCTGAGCTCATGGCAGGGCCCGCAGCTTCCTGCTGCTGAAAAAGGCAAGCGTTGACACGATTTGTGGCCGCTCCTACGGTGGCCGCGGTCTCGGTTTGCTGCGTTGCAGGTAAACGGGCGGGAAACACATAATCTCGGCGCACGAATCACGCTGCCGGAGGCGGATTCGGAAGACGGGGAGCATGCCTTAGATGAAGATTTTGGTGCCCGTGAAGCGGGTGGTTGACTACAACGTCAAGGTGCGGGTGAAATCGGACGGGTCAGGCGTTGAACTGGCCAATATCAAGATGTCCATGAACCCCTTCGACGAAATCGCGGTTGAAGAAGCGCTGCGCCTCAAGGAAGCCGGCAAGGCGAGCGAAGTCGTCGCCGTTTCCATCGGTCCGGCCCAGGCCACAGAGACCCTGCGCACCGCCCTCGCCATGGGTGCGGACCGGGCCATTCTCGTGAAGACCGACACCGTGGTGGAACCTCTCGCCGTGGCGAAGATTCTCAAGGGTGTGGTGGCCGAAGAAGCCCCCGGCCTGGTCATTCTGGGCAAGCAGGCCATCGACGATGACTGCAACCAGACCGGCCAGATGCTCGCCGCCCTTCTGGGCTGGGCTCAGGGCACCTTCGCCTCCAAGGTCGAGGTTGAAGACGGTGCTGTGCTGGTGACCCGTGAAATCGACGGCGGCCTTCAGACCGTGAAGCTGAACACTCCGGCCATCGTGACCACCGATCTGCGTCTCAATGAGCCGCGCTATGCCTCTTTGCCCAACATCATGAAGGCGAAGAAGAAGCCGCTCGCGGAGAAGGCTCCCGGCGATTACGGGGTGGATGTTGCCCCGCGCCTCGAGGTGCTGAAAACCGCAGAACCGGCTGGCCGCAAGGCTGGCGTGAAGGTGGGCTCGGTCGCCGAGCTCGTGGCGAAGCTCAAGGATGAGGCGGGAGTGATCTGATGGCCACTTTGCTGCTTGCTGAACACGATAACGCCGCTCTTAACGGCGTGACCGCAAAGGCTCTCACCGCCGCTGCGGCGCTGGGTGCCCCCGTGCATGTGCTGGTGGCCGGCGAAAACGCCAAGGCCGTAGCCGATGCAGCCGCCAAGCTGGCCGGTGTGGAAAAGGTGCTGCTGGCCGACAATGCGCTCTATGCGCATCATCTGGCCGAGCCCATGGCCGACCTGCTGGTGAAGCTGGCCCCCGGTTATGACGCCATCGTTGCGCCCTCCACCTCGGTGGGCAAGAATGTGCTGCCCCGCGTGGCCGCCCTTCTCGACGTGATGCAGATTTCCGACATCATCAAGGTGGAAAGCCCGGATACGTTCGAGCGCCCCATCTATGCCGGAAACGCCATCCAGACTGTGAAATCTTCTGACGCTAAGAAGATCATCACCGTGCGTACCGCCTCGTTCGCAGCTGCGGGCGAAGGTGGCTCCGCCGCTGTCGAGGCCGTGGACACCGCCGCTGATCCGGCCATCTCCAGCTTCGTGAGCGAAGACATCGCCGCGTCTGACCGCCCGGAACTGACGGCCGCCCGCGTGATCGTCTCCGGTGGCCGCGCCGTCGGCTCCCGCGAGAAGTTCGCCGAGCTGATCGAGCCGCTGGCGGATGAGCTGGGTGCGGCCGTTGGCGCCTCCCGCGCTGCGGTGGATGCAGGCTACGCCCCCAATGACTGGCAGGTGGGCCAGACCGGCAAGGTCGTCGCCCCCGAGCTGTATATTGCGCTCGGCATCTCCGGCGCCATCCAGCATCTCGCCGGCATGAAGGATTCCAAGATCATCGTTGCCGTCAACAAGGACGAAGAAGCTCCCATCTTCCAGGTGGCGGATTACGGCCTTGTCGGCGACATCAATGTTGTGATCCCCGAGCTGAAGGCGGAAGTCGCCAAGGCAAAGGGCTGAGACAACCCGGCCGGGGGGGTTTGTTCCCCCGGCCTCGTCCGCATACATGGGTGCCATTCTGGGCCCGATGGGAAATGAGAGAAACATGCCGCTCGAGATCAAGAAGGTCGGGGTGATCGGCGCTGGGCAGATGGGCAACGGCATTGCCCATGTGTGCGCCCTCGCCGGTTATGATGTAGCCCTCAATGATATCGATCCCGAACGCATCCGCGCCGGCATCGCGACCATTGACAAGAACATGACACGCCAGGTGTCCAAGGGTTCCGTCACCGAAGATGCGCGGCAGACGGCGATCAAGCGCATTGGCCCGGCCAACGCTATCGAAGATCTCGGCGATTGCGATCTCGTGATCGAATCCGCAACCGAGCGTGAAGAACTGAAGCAGAAGATCTTCGCATCACTCTGCCCGGTGCTCCGCCCGGACACGCTGCTGGCTTCCAACACCTCTTCCATTTCCATCACCCGTCTGGCCGCCGGCACCGACCGGCCGGAGCGTTTCATCGGCGTTCACTTCATGAACCCGGTGCCGATCATGGAGCTGGTGGAACTGGTGCGCGGCATCGCCACCGATGACGCCACGTTCGATCTGGCGAAGACCTTCGTGGCCAGCCTCGGCAAGACCTATGCCGTGGCCGAAGATTTCCCGGCCTTCATCGTCAATCGCATCCTGCTGCCGATGGTGAACGAAGCCATCTATACGCTGTATGAAGGCGTGGGCTCGGTGGATTCCATCGACAAGGCGATGCGCCTGGGCGCCAACCACCCCATGGGCCCGTTGCAGCTCGCCGACTTTATCGGCCTGGATACCTGCCTGGCCATCATGCAGGTGCTGCATGAAGGGCTGGCGGATTCCAAATACCGCCCCTGCCCGCTGCTGGTGAAATATGTGGAAGCCGGCTGGCTCGGTCGCAAGACCAAGCGCGGCTTCTATGATTACCGTGGCGAAACCCCGGTGCCCACGCGCTGAGGCATCGCACGAAAGCCACATGGGGCTTTCGGCAGGGCAAGAATTTCAAGGGGCCGGTTTCCGGCCCCTTTTCTTTTGCCAAAAGACTGAGGCACCCAAGCCCCTATATGGCAGGCAAAGAAAAAGGCGCCGGCACGAAGCCGACGCCTATCGTTCTTTCCTGCCGGTCGAGATCAGGCGCTTTCAAGCACCTTTTCGGCATGGTGCATCGTGCCCGTCTCACGCGCCCGGACATGCCAGGACAACGCCTCTTCCAGAACATGCGGCGTGTGCCCCCCACGGGCCGCCGCACGATCATAATAATCCTGCATCTCATCGCGGAAGGTGGGATGCACGCAGTTCGCAATCACCACCTTGGCCCGCTCACGCGGAGCCAGCTCACGCAGATCCGCAAGGCCCACTTCCGTCACCAGAATGTCCACATCATGCTCAGTGTGGTCCACATGGCTCACCATCGGCACCACCGAAGAAATCGCACCATGCTTGGCGGTGGATTTGGTCACGAAAACGGACAGGAAGGCATTGCGGGCGAAATCACCCGAGCCGCCAATACCATTCATCATGTGCGTACCGCTCACATGAGTGGAGTTCACATTGCCATAAATGTCAAACTCCAGCGCCGTATTGATGCCGATCAGACCCAGACGGCGGATAATTTCCGGATGGTTGGAAATCTCCTGAGGGCGCAGCACCAGCCGGGATTTATATTCGCTGATCTTCGGCATCACCTCATCATATTTCCCCTTGGAGAGGGTGATGGAAGACCCCGAAGCAAAATTCAGCTTGCCGGCATCAAACAGATCGAAGGTGGAATCCTGCAACACCTCCGAATACATGGTCAGATCATGGAAGGGGCTTTCAATGAAGCCGTGCATCACCGCATTGGCAATGGTGCCTATACCAGCCTGAAGCGGCTGGAGGCGCTCCGTCAGGCGACCCTTCTTCACCTCATGCTGCAAAAACTCCATGAGATGGGCAGCGATGGCGGCTGTCTCATGGTCTGGCGGCAGAACGGTGGAGGCTGAATCCAGCTTCTCCGTCACCACAATGGCGGCGATCTTTTCCGGGGGCACCGGAATAAAGGGCAAGCCCACACGGCTTTCGGCCGTCACCACCGGAATCGGCTCGCGGAAGGGGCGGCGCGTGGGGATATAGATATCGTGCAACCCTTCCAGCTCCGCCGGCTGGGTGAGGTTGATCTCCACAATCACCTTCTCGGCGAGAATGGCGAAAGTCGCCGAATTGCCGACAGAGGTGGTGGGCACAATGCCACCAGATGCCGTGATGCCCACGGCCTCGATCACCGCCACATCAATGGGGCCAAGCTGGTGTGTGCGCAGATGCTCCACCGTCTCGGACAGGTGCTGATCCACAAACATGACTTCGCCGGCATTGATAGCCTTGCGCAGCGCGGGATCCGCCTGGAAAGGAATGCGACGGGAGAGCAGATGGGCTTCCGCCATCTGCTTGTCGAGATCATTGCCGAGGGATGCGCCGGTGATGAGGGTGATCTTCATCGGCTCATGCTGGGCACGTTCTGCCAGGGCCATGGGCACGGCCTTCGCCTCACCCGCACGGGTGAAGCCGCTCATGCCCACAATCATGCCATCCCGGATCAGGCTTGCGGCTTCCTCAGCCGAGACGATCTTGTCGCGCAGGGAGGCAAGGCGAATACGGTCAGAAGGCATGGCGAACTCCGGGCTCCTCGAAAGACTTTACATGAGGCCATAGTGCCCAGAAATGCAGCCCGGAATAAGACTTAAGACAAGATGTAGCTATGCATGGATACAAATGCGCAGACCGAACGCATCTGTCTCCGGCGGGTCTGGAAAGCGCAAGGTATTGTCATCAGCGACTCTTTTCGCCGTCCACGCCCCCGCGCAGGCATCTATGAGGTCATCCAGTTCTGCGCCCAGCGCAAGGGCGTTGTGCGCGTGAAGCGCATCCACAGGCAAGCCAGCAGCTTCCAGAAGCCCGATGCGAAAGGATAAGCCCGCCGGATTGGGGGAATTTTTCACCTTCTTCGCAAAAGGCAGAGATTCTTTTCCATTCATGACCCAGAAACTCACTTCCGGGTGGCACTCATGCAGCTTCTGCCGCAAATCCGGTTGGCTGCGTAACAAGCTGTCCACCTCCGCAATTTTGGGGAAGAGATGGAAGCATTGCTTGCTGACTTTCCGGGGTGGTGTGGAATGGGCCTGAGCATAAGCGCAGGCAGCCCGGTAGCGACGGGTTTCATCCCCCTGCCCCAACCCCGCCATGACAGCACCGCCATGACAGCCCCGCGCGGCGGCACGGAAAATACGCTGGATTGCCTCCCACCCAGCAAGGGCCGCACCAGCTTTTCGGCTGTTCGCCCTTTTGCGCCAATGGCTTCCGGTAGCCCGATGGGAATATCAATCGCCGCCATAGTCAGCTTTGGCAGACGGGTAAACAGCGCACCAATATGGGGCAAACGCAAAAACTCAAGCTGCTGCGCCCCATCCCACAAGGCGCAGACCCAGCCCCCACGACAGCCATCAATGCCTGCATAGAGAGGAGCAGCAGCAAGGTATTGTTGCATCTGCCCCTCCCAACGGCGGAAAGCTCCTCAACGCCTCAACACATCTCGCGCATCTGGCCTTCTGGCTCTCTTCAATCCTCGCCCGGCCGGGCAACGGGCAACGGAATGGTGGAAGGCTGAGGCACCGGCGCAAGATAGTGCTTGCGTGGCACCGCCAATGTGCCATCCGCCGCAAAGGGGCCATGAGCCCCGCCTCCCCGCGCATCAGCCCGGCCCGCCCCTGCATAGGACATGGGCCCCGCCGTGGGGTAACCATCCGGCCCCACAAGCCAGCCCGGCGGCAAGCCATTGGGGGCATTGCTTTCCGGCTGGCGAGCCATGGGGGCCTGAGGCGCCTTGACTGGCGGAGGATCATAAACAGGTGGATTATAGGGCGGCAAAACCGACGGCGCAGCCTTCACCGGCAATGGCGCGGGCCGTGCGGCATCCGGTGCGGCTGCGGGGCGCGGCGCTGCATATTGCTGCAGATTGGGGCGGCAATAGCTGCGCCCCTTCACATGTCGTTTCAGATCAAAATGGATGTGATCGTAGTGATAGATGTTCGATCCGGGCGCGAGCACTGTGGTGAAACGCTCACATGCCCCCATATGCACCTGCCGCAAAAAGCCCTTTTCTTCAGGCGTACCGCCCTTCCAGTTTTTTTTCACGGTGATCCAGCGCCCATCCGCCGTGCGGAAGGCGCCAATATCCAGCGCATTACCAAAGGCATGCTCAGAAATCTTGGCACCGGCCTGCCCATTCATGGTGCGGCATGAATAGGACGACATCTGCCGCACTGCCACGATAGGCTGCCCCAGCCAAGCCTGCGCTGCCGGCTGCACCACCTCGCGAAACCAGTTATCAGTTTCGCGAATGGCGGGGCACGCCATGCGGGCAGCAGGCTCCACCGTGACATTGCCATCATTAAAGGCATGAACGCGGAAGGGATATTCCATGCCGCAAGCCCCCTTGCCCTCAATGGCCGGCAAAGGCTCCATGAAGGCGGAGGGCATGACGCCCTTTTCCGCAATACATTGCTCTTCCGCCTCTGTGCGCCAGGCCGCACGGCCATTATCGCCGAAGCGACAGCCGGCAAGCAGGCCCGCCATGAGGACCGGGGCAAGAAGATAGAAAGAGGCACGGTGCTTCATGGAAGCACACTGGCGCAACCTCTCTTGCGAAGCCGTTAAAATCTCATGGCAAATTTGCGGCGAACAGCCTGCCTCCGGGCCAAAACCACGCCCGGCCGGTGCCTGTCAGGCTTCTTTCAGAATGCGGACTTGCGACGTGCGACCTCATCCTCACGCGCATTTGCGCTGGCGCCCCTCTCTGCCGGCCTCTCCCCCTCCGGGGTTTCACCCGAGAAAGCCTGCTCAAGCTGCTCTGCCAGGCGCAACAGTTCATCGGGCACCGCTTCTTGCGTGTAGCCCTCGAACAACTGCCTCAATTCCCGGCCCAGAAGATCCTGACGCGCCGAAATATCGCGTCGATGAAGCTGGCCCGCTTCGGGGCGCGCGCGAAAGGAAGGTGTGCTCATGGCAGATTCAGACAGCTCGGAAAAACAATGACCAGAAAAGCAGAAAATGCGACAAGCTCATGCTTCATCCTCCACCCCTCCCGATGTGGGTGATCCGATTTCCAGTTCACCAACATTCGTGCACCAACATTCATGGGCACACAGGGCGCACACAAACAAGCCGCGCGTCGAAGACACGCGTCCATGCCGCACTTTCTTCTTGCGAAACAGGCCTTACGCTCTGCCCCTTCCGCAAACAAGCCTGCCTGCGGAAAATACAAGAGCGCCCGGCGCAGAGGCGATATTCCAAACCTTACGCCCCCTTAATCCCGGTACAGACGGGAAAGTCCGCTTTGCGGCTCTTTCTCATCCTGCCAGGGCTGATTATCCATAATCCCGCATTCACGAGGCCCTTCTTCTTCCAAAGCTGCGTAAGCGTCCAGCAAATGACGCCGCGCAGGCCCGGAAACAGTGGACAGGCGCACGGCACGTTCATGCACGCGACCATCCTCTTTCTCACCCTTTTCCAAACGATATGTGATCTGGAGATCCACACGCCCATCCGGCAGGGCGAATATGCCGTGAGAGGCCGCCGGCCAGGTGCGTCCATACACCCAGCGCACAAAGGCCATATCCGCCCGACAACTGGGCAGGCCAGACCTGTTATAATCCGTCGCCACTGCCACCATGGCGGCCTCGGCTGCCACAGATTGTGGCATGATGGGCTGGCTTATAGGCTGGCTCATGGGCTGCCCGGCCCCGCTACTCTGCAAATGGACCTGCGGGCAATCTGAATCCAGATGCAGCGCAGCAGCCATCGCCGTTTCACGGCTGCCCTCACCCCACATCCGAGTTTCAGCCTGTCTGGCTGTGCAGATGCTCATGGAACCATCCTCCATCCTGCCATCTGCGTCCTCAACGCCGCACGAGCGCTTCTGGTTCCATCACGCAGGAGCGGCGTATTCTTCTACATGGAGCAGCGGCTTTTCCATCCATAGGGAAGCAATGGGAAGCATATATGGACAAGTGCAGGAACAGCAGAGGCTCATCTCAAGCACAGCTCGTGAATCAGCCCTGCATTCAGTGTGGTTCTGAATAGAAAAAAGGCAGGACAGCCCAGCTGCCCTGCCTATAAAGTCATACTTGGAGATGCGTGGATATGAACTGATTTAGGTAACCAAATGGTTCATGAAAATATTTTCTGACCCCGATCCGGTCCTGCATCCTCTTTCATCCACAGCCCTCTGGCTTCTCCAGAAGGGTTTGCAGGCTCAGGGGCACTGCACGCGGTAGGAATTGCCGTAGCGGTCACGCGCCCAGCAATTCTTGGGGGTGGTTTCGGCACCCACGATCGCGCCCGTGCCAGCGCCGATCAGGCCACCAACCAGCGCGCCCGTGGCGGAATTGCCGGCCACCGCAGCACCCAGAGCAGCGCCACCAGCGCCACCAATCAGCGCACCGCCAACCGCACGGTCGCTACGGGATGTTTCGCTGCACCCGGCCAGGGCGAGCGCGAGAGCACCCAGGATCACAGCCGTCTTCATGTTCATCTCCCTTGCCCGTTTCACCCGGCTCAGAACCGGAGAACGCCAAAAAATCAGCGAATTCCCCAAGCATGGCCAATGGCAATCCGCACATCAAATTCATGACCGGCGTGCACAGCACTCCGTCATTCCGACATATAGCATGGGATTCTTCCTCTCGCCCACAGCCAAGAGGGGCACCGCCCACAGCCCATGAAATGCTTTGCCGGGCAACGCCTCACGGGGCGCACTCATGACGGGAAATTTGGCTTCAGAGCATATTGGAAGTTGCCGAACACCCAGCATTTGGGCCAGACATGCAAAGCCGTCGACAAAGCCTGACCCGATACTCGAAAAGAAAAGAGATTGGCTTCAGCCCGCAACAGCCCCGGAAGACGGCGCAACCGGCCCAGGAGACCGCATGCGCCCCTGAACCACCCTGTTTCGTCCCTCTCCCTTGGCCTGATACAGATAATTATCAGCCTGATGCAGAGCCTCATCGAGATCTGGGTAGTGAGAACTCCACAATGCGCCAACACTGATGGTCACGCGAATATTCTGCGGGGTCTGGCTCAGGCTTTCGACAGCGCGACGAATGCGCTCGGCCACGCGCTTCATCGCCTTCTCGTCCATATTCGGCAGAATCGCGACAAACTCCTCACCCCCTGCCCGCGCAACAATATCGCCCTCCCGCACCGTGTCGCGGAACACATCAGAGACAAGTTGCAGCACCACATCTCCCGTGGCATGGCCGTAGGTGTCGTTCACATCCTTGAAATGGTCGATATCCAGAACAAGGAACCCGACACCCCGCACAGCCTGCTCGCCCGGCAAGCCTTCATAAGCTTCCACAAGGCTGCGACGGTTTAGCAGCCCTGTCAGGGAATCCACGCTGGCCTCATGCTTCAACCGCTGCTCACGGAAAGCCAGAAGCTGCTCTCGCTGAAGGAAAAGGCCGAAAACCACTGAAAATACGAGATTGAAAACAATGAGAACCGCCCCCACCGTTTCCCAGAAGCGCATCAGAAGATCCGCAGGCAGCAGGCAGGTGCCGATCAGGCCCGCAGACATCAGGCCCCCCAGCAGCAAATGCGCCATGACCGGCCGGTTGACCCGCCCCTGAAACAGAGACCACCAGACCAGCCCGACACCCCCTGTCAATATGATGGTCACCACACCCGACAACTGACCCACGCCGCCCAGAGACAAGCGCGCACCACTGGCCATCAACACAGTTACGGCCGCCCCTATAGGCCCCGAATAAGCAGCGCCAAACCCAATAAAGAGACTGCGCATATCGGCAACCACGCCGGGGGCGATCTGAATCGGCGACAGAATCGACAAAATCGCACCTGTGCCGAAACACAGCCCGCCCATCACATCAATGGCCGCCCGCGGCATGCGCCAACGGATCAACCCGCCATAAATCATGGCCACAAGAGCCATGATGCCCACGCTATGCGCAAAATTGACGAGAGTGCCAACCATCTCTCTCTCCTTCACTCTGCGCCAGATCTATATGCGCGTCAGCAAGCCCCCAGACTCGCAAACAGCCGCGAGATGCGGATAGAGCATAGCCTGAATATAGAGAGAGAAAAGAGCCCCGCCAGCAGGTAAAACCTGCCGAACACTGCGATCAACTTCATACATCGAGCAGCATTATTTCAGGGAAGAACTGGCGCGCTCTAGGGGAATCGAACCCCTCTCTCCACCGTGAAAGGGTGGCGTCCTGACCGATAGACGAAGAGCGCTTCAGGTGAGGCTTCTTATAGGGGCACACTTTTCCGGCTGCAAGCACCCATTTGAAGTTATCCAAAGGCTGTGATGTTTTTTTTTGCAGTCCGGTCTTTTCACCCCACCCCGTCCAGCATGGCCAGAGGAATGCCCACCCTCAAAACTGTTGCATTCTGACTTGTGGAGGGTGTGCGGAGCATATGGCTCTTGCTATCATTCCTGAAGTTCAAACCACGTGCGTGTGTGCGCTAAGGAAACTGATCACCCATGGGGGCTGACACGCTGAGGCCAGGTCCACACTTCAATGACCTGCCGAATGAGAGTAAAGACGCTGTATCGCCGCTGGAGGAACTCTCCGGCACCATCAAATGGTTTGACGCCTCCAAGGGCTATGGCTTCGCCAGCGCGGATGATGGCGGCTCCGATATCCTTATTCATGTCACCTGCCTGCGTCGGGACGGGTATGATACCGCGCTGGAAGGCGCCCGCATCATATGCGAAGCCACGCAACGCATCAGGGGCAGACAAGCCTTCCGCATTCTCTCTCTGGATTTGAGCACAGCCATCCATCCGGGTGCCAGGCCCTGCCGCACCCATGTGCAGGTGGAGCCCACCAGCGGGCTCGAAAAGGCCACGGTCAAATGGTTCAACCGCTTGCGCGGCTTCGGCTTCCTCACCCAAGGTGACGATTCGCCGGATATTTTCGTGCATATGGAAACCATGCGGCGCTTTGGCCTCACAGAGCTTCGCCCCGGACAATGCGTGCAAGTACGCTATGGCGATAGTGAAAAGGGACGCATGGCCTCCGAAGTGCGCGCCATGCCCACCCCAGAAGAGAACAACTGAAACAGCTTTCCCAAGCGGATATTCCGGCATCATGCGCCCTTCTTTCTCCCGTCTTCCACCCATGCAACGCTGTCTGAAACAGGCGCGCCTGTTGATGGTCTCGGGCAGCCTGCTCACGGCCCTGGCAGGCTTCGGCCTCTCCCTCCCGCCTCTCCTCGCCCCGCTGCCTGCCCATGCCGAAGCGCCCGCGAAGCATGAGAGCCAGATGCTGACGCCTCTGGAGCCGGCGGAAGTTGTCACCCGCAAGGGCGTGGTCATGCTGGAAATGGAGGTGGCGCGCACGGATGAAGAGCGGACGCGCGGGCTGATGTATCGCAAATCCCTGCCCGAACGGCATGGCATGATGTTCGATTTCGGCTACGATCAACCCATCTATATGTGGATGAAGAACACCTATATTCCGCTGGATATGCTCTTCATCCGCTCGGATGGCACCATTGCCCGCATTGAAGAGATGACAACGCCATTCTCAACCCGCACCATTTCTTCCGGCGCACCGGCTCGGGTGGTGATTGAGCTGGCAGGCGGCTCTTCCCGCCGCCTCGGTATCGCTGCGGGAGACAAGGTTGCGCATCCCGTCTTCCGCAAACCCTGAGCACTCTTCCACAGACAGATGAAGAATGGCAGGCACGCACATATTGCCAAGCCCCTTCTGCTCCCATACATTGGCGCACCGTCGGAGCATAGCGCAGCCTGGTAGCGCATCTGCTTTGGGAGCAGAGGGTCGCAGGTTCAAATCCTGCTGCTCCGACCAATAGTTAGTTGATTCCTGACCTTCTGCTTTGGGCAAATTCCGGGAAAACTCCGGGTTTTTATCGCGCTCTCATTTTTCGCTGGCACCAGCAGAGCCGCCTCCATCACGCGCGCAGGTCATCATCATCCGAATGAGCATGTTTTGGGTTGCTCCCGCCCTTGCAGCGACCACAAAAGGCGATGCAACGCCGCCGCAAAAGGAATGGCAGCACCCTTCCATGAATGGTGACGGTTCGCTCCCCCCTCCATATGCCCCGGCGTAAAACAACATCCTCTGCCATTCGGCACCCGGACAGCATCATAAAGCTGAGAATAGGACGTTCGTCAGCCCCAGGAGGGTCACGAACAGACTGCCCTTTGCACCATGTACGCCTTTATATGCAGAGGGTAGCACTCACATGACTTCAGATCTTATCTAGACGCAAAAACGTTGATTCTGAAAATCATCGCACAGAAATATAAAACTGCCTTATTTAAGTTTATTTGATATAAACCCTATAAATTATCAGATTTAATCACAACCTCATGTGAGACCAATCACTACCATCATTATATCCGATAAATTAGGGGCAGAGCGGCGGAAAATCCCAACAAATTCCTCATAAAAATTGCCGATATTTCCAGCCCGCCCAGAAGCAAAATTTTATACTACTTCATACTTCAAGATTGAATTATCCCATAGGCCGGCATCCATACTGTACGCCATGCCCGGCGCACATGAATAAGCCCAGACAGCACACAAGCAGCCCCGGCCCGGCCCGGCCCGGCCCGGCCCGATCATGCCCCTTGCACAACAAATGGGGCCAGCCTTCTCAGGCCAGCCCCATGCTTTTCATACCCGTATCATCCACCCGTGGCGGTCACGCCGCGCCGCTCTTGTCCTTGAGCATATCGAGGGCGACATCGACGATCATGTCTTCCTGGCCGCCAACCATGCGACGTTTGCCCAGTTCGATGAGAATGTCGCGCGTGTCCACGCCATAGGCGCCGGAAGCGTTTTCGGCATGGCGCAGGAA